>JAGBLL010000023.1 GCA_017635465.1 Bacilli bacterium | reverse complement strand
GTATGAAAATCAGACTGTCTAGCAGTAAGGCAATTATAGAGGTCCCGCGACTATCCTTATATATTTTACCAAGGAAGAAAAAGCGACCCATAAGGGTCAATCAATAATGCATCCCTTGGATACATATATTGTTAATGAGATAATTGAATTATACACTTTTGAAATAGAAACACGCATCTTTATATTAAAAAAGATGATAATTCACGTAAACAATGCTATAATCATTGACATGAAAATCACAAAGCAATTAAACAATAAAGAATTAACACTCTATCTCGAAGGTGAACTCAATAGTTCCACCGCTCCTGAATTCGAAGCCGTGATTAAAAGTGACTTAAATAATGTCGAATCTTTAATTATCGATTTAGCGAAATTAAGCTATTTATCTTCCGCTGGTTTACGTGTCCTTTTAGTGGCCCAAAAAATCATGAATAAAAACGGTAAGATGGTCATCCGTCACGCTAACGAAGATGTGAAGGAAATCTTTAATCTTACCGGTTTCTCTGCAGTTTTAGATTTTGAGGACTAAATCCTTTTAATTATTACGTTTTCTTGCGTAATTCTAAATGGCGTTCTAGCGTTAACAACATCTCGACAATAGTCGAGTGTTTTTTTCATTTTATTAGCTAAAACATTAAGTTTAGCGTAGATGGCATCATTATCTGTAGAAACAGTCATCACAAACTCTTTTTCTTCCACTTCTAAGTCTTTAACGGCTTCATGTTTCATGAATTCGATTAAATCAATCTCTTCCACTATTTTGCTTAAATCATAAATGGCTTTAGAGTTTCTAGAGGCGGTCACATCGATTTCATCAGCGAGTCTCACTAAGGCCGCTAGATATGGAAGACAAATGGTATTACCACTTGGTACTTTCAAATCAATTGGATATTCTTTTTGATCATATAAGTCTGTCTTACGATGACCTCTAGAAATTTGAATGACAGCGAATAAATGTTGCTCGCTTGGGAATTCAAAGAATCTCGCATATTTTTTTAAGAATTGACCACTATATTCATGATGGAAATTTCTGACAATTTCTGGATAATTATCGCGTTCATGTGTATCAAAATAATTGCCAAAATCAATGTTTTTTGAGAATTCATCAAAATCATGATGAGAAATACCCATACCTGTATCATGGAAATAGCAGCCTAATAATAAGACATATATTTCATCAGCGTTTAATTTATTAATTTGTTCCCCGATTAAACCATTACAGAAATCAATGACATTGAGGGTATGAAGTTCAGTGTGATCAGTAAAATCTGGGAAGATTAATTGATAATTAGAAAGAATTTGCTGTAACGCAAAAACAGTATCAGAAAAGAGTTGATGCAAATGTGGATTAAGTTCTTTTAATCTTCTTTCTAATAAGAAGTCACTATTTTTCATACCTTAATTTTAAACCTCCTAGTGTAATCAGTAAACAAAAAATACCCTGTTACAAGAGCAGGATATTTTCCGTTTGAAGGAATTATGCTGAAGACTTCGAACTCTTTTTGAGTTCTTTGCCTTTAACAAGCTTGATTATTCAATCATATTTTCCAGCTAGTCGCATCTTTTCTATCCATGACGAAGCGTCGATAGATGCCATCTTCTTTCAATAATTCATCATGTTTACCAGATTGAACGATTTTGCCTTCGTCAATGACAAAGATATTGTCGCAGTCTCTAACAGTTTTAAGTCTATGTGCAATCATGATGACTGTCTTGTTATAAGTTAAGGCATTAATGGCGTTCATTAGTTTTTCTTCGTTTTCTGGGTCAACATTCGCGGTTGCTTCATCCAAGATGACAATCTTTGAATCTTTTAAAATGGCTCTAGCGATTGATAATCTTTGAAGTTCACCACCGGATAAAGTTGAACCACCTTCACCGATGACAGTATTCACTCCATTAGGAAGATCATAAACGAAATCACAACACGCTAATTTTAAGGCATTATCGATGTCTTTATCTGTGGCGTTTTCTTTACCCATTTTTAAGTTATTAGCGATTGTATCGTTAAAGAGATAGACGTTTTGGAAAACGAATGTGAAGTTATCCATTAATGAGTCAATGTTATAGTCTTTAACATTTATATTATCGAGAAGCACACTACCTTCTTGCACATCCCAGAATCTCGCCATTAAGTGACATAAAGTGGTCTTACCACTTCCTGAATGGCCAACAAAGGCCACCTTAGTGTTTCCTTTAATCTTTAAAGAAACATTATCGATAATCTTTTTCTTATCATATGAGAATGAAACATTTTTGAATTCAATATCAGAAGATTTGGTCTTGATGTTAGCGCCTTCGATGTTCATTGTTTTGATTGATAGGATATCGTTAGCTATAATTGAAACGTTAAATAAATAGTTATTTTGGGAAACATATGAGACTTCTTTGTTATAGTCTTCTAGTGTTAAATCTTTGATGTTCACACCACCGATATAAATATCGCCTTTATTTGGATCCCATAATGCAGCGATTAAT
>JAGBLL010000022.1 GCA_017635465.1 Bacilli bacterium | reverse complement strand
GAGAAATATATTCTTCAACAGTAGCCATCTTATATTCGGCAGAATAAACGTTATATCCCATAAAAAATGAATCCTCCTGGTGCTAGGAGGATAACATTCTTTAATAATTTACGTTAGAGTGGATATCTTTTAGGCATACAGCCATACACAAGCCGTGTCGCACGAAACCGCCCTACCTAAGCAAAATACTAATACTATGTATTAAAGCTAATAAAAAGCCGCCCAGGCAGGCAGCTCTATTTCTCATTAATTTCTCACTCTTTAGGAGCTTTATCTTCCAAATTGTACTCTCTTCTCAAAATGAATTTGTTTTTACCATCTGGAAGCTCTTGAATAGCTAATTTAATAGTTAGTTTTTATGTTTTTTTCCTCCTTGAGCCTACAAAACATAAGGCAAAACTAGTGATTGCAAAAACACTAAATATAGCACTAATTCCAATAAATCCGATTTTCCAAATTGGAGTAACTAAAACAATTTTTGCATTTCCAACATTCATTGCATGAGTTTGGGAAACTGAATAAATAACATCTTTTGCAGCTTGACGAACCGCATTAATCATTGCGTTATCATTTTTATTTTTTTCTAAATACTTGTAGCCAGCTGCTCCAAGCCAAGTATCTTGACCACACAAAACGCCAAGACGAACATCCATCCATTTTGCATTATTTGAAGAATCTGTAACAGAACAGCCTGTAAAGCCCCATTCTTGTTTCAAAAGATTGTTCATGAGACCATAATGAGATCCTGTCCAGACAACTCCTAATCTTGAGAAAGAAGTCATAACACAGCGGCATCCATTTTTAAGTGGAGTTTCAAATCCCTTGAGATAAATTTCTCTTGCGGATTGCTCATTGAAAAATACTGATAAACCATAACGTCCATATTCTTGGTCATTTAAAGCGAAGTGTTTAATATAAGCGTTTCCACCTTTATTTTGAATTCCACGAACATATTCCCAAGCAAAAATGCCAGAAATAAATCCATCTTCAGAGAAATATTCAGGATTTCTACCAGAATATGGTGTTCTATGAATATTTGCTCCAGGAGCATAAAGTCCGGTTTGAATAGTTGAATTTGCTGAACGGAAAATATCCTCTCCAATCATTTGTCCAACTCTATAAACTAAATCTTTATTGAAAGTTGAAGAAATAATACCTTCTGAAGGGAAATTAGTTCCGTTAAATCCATCTTTAATTGGTTTTGATAATCCTGAAGGTCCATCAGTTTGAGATGTTCCCATCAAATTGATTGATTCCACTGCGGCAGTTTGATAAAAACCGTTATAAATTATGTTTGTGCAAGTATCAAAATCAAGAGTCGATACCAATTCATCCCATCTTGGATCATCATAAGGAATATCAACAAAATCAATAATTGAGTAGGATTTATCGCTATTTTTTGGAGCTTCTTTATTTCCATATTTTTCAATATATTGATTTACAAGTTCATTTCTTTCCGCTTCTAAATTTGTTAATCCATCACTCCACATTTTAGAAGTTATTTTTAATTTAACATTTTCTTTTGGATATGTTCCAACCCAATCGTTTCTACTTAAATATGTGATTTTTTGATCACTAGTGCCTTCATATTTATTAATATCAGCATTGTCAAATTGGTTTGTAATTGCCACACCACTTTTTGCTGATTTTGAGTATGTTTCTTTATCAAATTTTGTATTTTGCCATTTATAAGTGAGCTTGGCGTCTCCACTTTGACTCATCTTATTCGAATCAACTGAGAATTTATTGTCTATTTTTTTAGCTTCTAAAATGTTATTTACTCCATCATGGGCATTCTTTCCAACTGTAAAATAATAATCTCCATCTTCAAGAATGTATGTTTTTGCATTGTTTGCATCATAGGAAGTTAAATCTTCTTTATTTACTGTTATTTTATAATTTGTAGTAGCTCCTGCTCTAATTTCTTTTTTATCAAATCCGCAAATTTCTACTGCAGCTTTTTCAACTAAATAAGTTTTATCGTATTGTGTGTATGGTGATTGATAATAAATTTGAACTGTATGTTTTGCATCAATTTTACCAGTGTTTTTGACATCCACACTTATATCAAAACTATTTTCATTTTCGTTTACTTTAAAATTAGAATATTCAAAATCAGTGTAGCTTAATCCAAATCCAAATGGATATGCAACACATTTGTTATATTCAAAATTCCCTACATTTCCGCTAGATAATACAAAATCTTCATATCTAGTTTCATAATAACGATAACCTACATATATACCTTCTTGATAAGCAATATATTTTTCATTACATTTTGCAATTCCTGATGTATTGTCGTTATTTCTTGCCCAACCAGTGTCATATTCATCTTTATTTGTGTATGAAAATGTTCCAAAATTTACCATTGCTGGTGCGCTATGGTTGTCATATAAATATGTGTCTGTGAGTCGACCAGAAGGTACTACTTCTCCTGATAAAATATCAGCAACTGCATTAATTCCTGTTTCTCCAGGTAAACCAATATGCAAAACTGCATCGACATCATAATTATTTAAAAAATCTAATTGAAGAGTGTTTGCACAATTCAATAAAATAACGATTTTTTTGAAAGTTCCATTTTGTTTTAAACGATTTACATTATCTAAAAGTTCAACTTCTTCTTTATTTAATTTTAAGTAGTCACCATCAGTCATGTAATCTTTAAGTTCATCAATTCCATAAGGAACATCAACACCTTCTCCACCATATCTAGAAAGCATAATTAAGGCACAATCACCATAATTAGCAAAAGAATCAACTACTTTTGTGGTGTATTTTGACCATGGCATTTCATTGATTTTGTAATCAGTAATTGTGGCATCACTAATGCTTGTTACTTTTCTACGGTAATTAGAAGTTTTGTATAGTTTCCAAAGTTCGCTATTAACGCAACCAGTTTCAAAAGATTCTTCTAATGCTGAGAATAAAGATACGTTTTCACTGACTTTTGCAGATCCACTTGATACATAAACTGGATTTGCAGCAGAAATACTAAATAAAGAAAATTTTGTATTTTTGCTTAAAGGAAGAGTGTTATTTTTGTTCATCAATAAAACTGCACCTTCCCCTTCAACTTCTTCACAAGTTTTTAAGGATTCTTTCTTAAATTCTTCTGTGCTATTAAATTCTGTCCAATAATAAATCTTAGCATTTTCTTCTGGCACAACTTTTTGCGTTTCAATATTAAAATACGCATTTAAAGTTGTGTCATATTTATATGCAATTGAAGTGCCAATACTACATGCTATAGCAAAGACAGCGGATACAATTCCTAAAATTAAAAATAACTTCTTTTTCATAATAAAACCTCCAATCAATATTATTTCAAATAGAATTAATTAGAGGCATGAAATAGAATAATTTAATAAAATTACAACGTATTCTTGCTATTTTTGTGATTTTATATTTGCCATGAGTTGAATAAATTGCAAATAAAATGGGTTAAAAGCAAAGGGAATCAAATCTTGGTTCTATGAAATCTAGAGTGGGATGAAGAACTTACTGCTCCACTCGAGATTTCATAGTTTTAGAACTTTCAAATAAGAAAAGACCTCTATAATCAAAGATGGAAAGTTGGAATCATAAATGGACTAGCTAGAAACCAATCTGGTAGACGTTTTTCTAACGCAATTGCTGAGAACAATAATTCTCACATTCAAAGGGTAATAAACGTAGCTTATGGTTACAGAAACTTTGAAAGATTTAGAAGAAGAATAATGTTAATTTTAGCTTATAAAAATCAAAGGTGATATCCCTTGTAGGAATACCACCCTAGATTTCATTGAGACCAAATCTTTTAGCCCGGAAATAATCAGCAAACTAAAGGGAAAGTTTGCTAAATTATGCTTTTTTCTTTTTTAGAATTGGAATAATTAAGAATGCCAACATTGCTAATGTTCCAACTCCAAATAAACCAATAAGTGAATAAATAACAATCATATACCAAGGGGTGACAAGTTGAATTGTTGCATTACCGATATTCATTGCACGTGAATGAGCAATTGAATATGCGATATGTTTCGTAGCTTGTTGACAACAATGGACAATTGCAGGATTATCGCATTTGGTACGATTCTGCCTATTCTTATTATGTCGTGGTCGGAGGCGTTTGCGAGCGGGTTTTTTAACCTTATTTAAGCATGTCGAAATCGTGTCACGTGTCGATCGTTTTGCGGTGCGGCGACGAATTGCTTGCGACGAACTATTTGGTGCGGCAGGGAGCTTGTTTGGAGCTGTTATGCGAGCTGTGTGCGACGGGCGGCTACAGTCAGGTAGAAAGTAGCGGCGAGGGCGGTATGCGATGGGCGAAGGTCTGGCGTTGCGGGAGAGTTATATATTATATATATGTTGTAGATGGAAGGACGGGATGGAAGGCTAGTATCTATATATGGTAGGAAGGTAATGCAGAGGTGGTATTAATTGTTATTGTGTAGGTCTAAATATATATATGGAATGGAAGTATTATTTATTAATATTTTTTATTAGGGGCGGGGAGAAAGAAAAAAGATCTATGGGTTAGATAGATCTTGTTTTTTATTGTTGTGATTAATTGTTGTGTAATGTATCTAAGGTCAGTTATTGAGAATAAAATAATTTGTACTAAATAGAATAATTGAGATTAGATTATTACAACAATTGTCGTTGTCTAAGTTCAGTTATTCAGTTTTGTCTAGTTTCGCCTATTCGTATTATGTCGTGTTTGGCGGCGTTTGCGAGCAGCTTTTTGAAAGAAATTTAGGCGAGACGTGACTGTGTTTCGTGGTGGGCGAAAGCGGCGGCAGCAGGTATTTGCTTAGGCGGCTGTTTTTCGTGCGATGTGGAGCTTGTTTGGAGCTGTTATGCGAGCGTGGCTACAGTCAGCTTGATAGTAGCGGCGTGGGCGAGGCAGTGAGTGGCTATATATATATATGCTTAGGCAGTGAGCTGTGGGCAGAAGCTATTAATTGCTGTTGGGCGGTGGCTGTAGGCGGTGGCTATTAGTGTTGGGTAAAGCTATGGTAAGAGAGCAATAAAAAAAGATCTATGGGTTAGATAGATCTTGTTTTGTTGTTGTGAATAATGTGTTGTGTAATGTGTCTAAAGTTAATTATTGAGAATAGAGTTATTTGTACTATTGAGAATAATTGAGATTAGACTATTACAACTGATATTAAAAAAGTCGCCCATTATGGACGACTTGTTTTCAATAAGTATAATATGACTTAATTAGTCAGCAACGTATGGGAGAAGAGCCATGAATCTAGCGTTTTTAATAGCTTTGGCTAATTCTCTTTGGTGCTTAGCGCATGTACCTGTTGCTCTTCTGGTGGAAATCTTACCGTTTGGGGTAATCATTGTCTTTAAGAGTTCGACGTCTTTGTAGTCAATGAATTTAGATTTGTTCTTGCAGAAGATACATACTTTTTTATGTGGTCTAACTTTTCTAAATGCCATAATTTTCCCTTTCTTTTAATTAAAATGGAAGATCGTCATCTGGCAAATCAATTGAGTCTAAATTGTTACCGTTAGATGGTGCTGGTGTATCATCGAATTTTGGTGTTTCGACTGGAGTGTCTTTCTTAGGTTCTAAGAATGTTACTTGGTCGACCACGACTTCGACTGATTTACCTTTACTGCCATCTTGACGTGTAAAGTTTCTTTGATTGAGACTGCCATCAACTGCGATCATTGAACCTTTTCTGGTGAATTTCACTAAGTTTTCCGCTTGGTCTCTGAAGACACGGCAATCAATGAAGAGTGTTCCTCTTGTGCCATCTGCTTCTTTGACGCGATTATCCACTGCTAAAGTGAATGTAGCGAAACTAATGTCAGAATTGGTTTTTCTTAGTTCAGGGTCTTTAACTAAACGACCTGCTAAAACTACTCTGTTAACCATGTGTTGTCCTCCTTATTGTTGATCAACTGTAACTAAGTGACGTAACACGGCTGGATTGATTTTGACTTTACGATTGAATTGATAAAGTGCATTCTCATCAGCTTCCACTTTGAGGACGACGTAGAAACCTTTGGTTTGATCCTTGATTTCGTACGCTAATTCGCGTAAACCCATCTTGGTATCTGTGTTGTTAACCTTGGCGCCGTTCTTTTCGAGAAGAGCTTGAACATTGTTCATTTCTGCTTCACGAGCGGCTTCGTCTAAGTCGGCTTTCAAAATGTACATAATTTCATAATTGCGCATTTTATTTACCTCCCTCTGGTCTAATGGCTACCATATTCTCTTGGTAGCAGAGATTTGTGCTAATTAAGTTAGCGTGACAATTATACTAGTGTTCTTTCCGTTTGTAAAGCGCGTACGTACACTTAGTGCTAGGCGGGCAGATGCCCGTTGACTTTGACTATGGTTTTGGTATAATAATAATGGTTTTTTTAGAAGGGGTTGCAAAGCCCTTCTTTTTTTATGAAGAAACAACTAATGGAAGGCTTCTTCAAAGCAACCAAAATTAATAGTACCAGCAATAATACAAGAATTAGTTCCTGCATTCCAATAACCTAAAGTCAGATAGCAACTGCCCTTTAAATGTCTCATGGATCAACTCCTTTCGACATTTTTACCTAGGTAATGAGGAACTATTTAATGGAAAAGTTAGATAAACCATTAGAAAAGCCCCTCATATCTTTAGTAGGGGCTCTTTTTGATTTTTGTCCGAAATATTTTTATTTTTTTGAAATTATCTATCTCTCATTGTTGGGAAGAGGATGACTTCACGGATTTGTGGTTGGTTGGTTAATAGCATGACTAATCTATCAATACCCATGCCAACACCACCAGTTGGAGGCATGCCATATTCAAGAGCTTCAATGAAGTCTTTATCCATTTCACTTGCTTCTTCATCACCTAGTTTCTTAGCTTCTAATTGGGCAAGGAATCTTTCTTCTTGATCTAATGGATCGTTAAGTTCTGTATAGGCGTTAGCGAGCTCACGACCATTAACGAATAATTCAAATCTTTGAACAAATCTTGGATCTTTTTCTTTCTTGGTTAATGGAGAAACTTCAATTGGATATTCATAAACAAAGGTAGGTTGGATTAAATCGGCTTGGCAGAACTCTTCAAAAAACTCGTTCATGACATAGCCAACTGTGTTCTTAAATTTATCTAAATGTAAGCCCTTTTCATCCGCTAATTTCTTAGCTTCTTCATAGGTCTTAACAGCTTTAAAATCAATACCGCATTTTTCTTTAATTAAGTCGTTCATTGAGATCCATTTGAATGGGTCTTTAAAGTTGATTTGTTGATCACCGTATGTGATAATCGCTGAACCCGTGACTTCTTTAGCGGCGTTTCTAATCAACTTCTCTGTGAGGTCACCAATACCTCTTAAATCAGAGTAGGCTTGATAAATCTCAATTGTGGTGAATTCTGGGTTATGAGAAGCATCCATACCTTCATTACGGAAAAGTCTACCAATTTCATACACTCTTTCCATGCCACCAACGAGTAAACGTTTGAGGTTAAGTTCAGTAGCGATTCTTAAATAGAAATCTTTGTCTAAAGTATTGTGGTGAGTAATGAATGGACGAGCGGAAGCGCCACCTAAAATTGGAGAGAGAATTGATGTCTCAACTTCGGTGAAACCTTTGCTATCGAGGAAGTGTTGGATACTACGAATAATCTTTGGTCTCATAAAGGCAACTTTACGAGCTTCTTCATTCATAATTAAGTCTAAATATCTTCTTCTTGAACGTTCTTCGACATCAGTTAAACCATGGAATTTTTCTGGTAATGGATGTAAGCATTTTGTTAAGTGAATGAACTTTTGTGCTTTGATTGTTAATTCGCCTGTTCTTGTTAGATTCATAATGCCTTTGATACCGACGATATCACCAATGTCCGCCATCTTGAAAAGTTCATAATTCTTTTTGCCTAAACCATCAAGCGATAAGTAGACTTGGATATTACCAGTTTTATCTTGGATATTCATAAAGGAGGCTTTACCCATTTTACGAATAGCTTTGATTCTACCGGCAACAGAAACTTTTAAAGCCATTTTAGCAAGGGCTTTTTCTGATTTTTTATTGCATAAAGCACGAATCTCTTTGATCGAATGGGAAACTTTATAAGCTTGACCAAATGGATCAATACCTAATTCTTGGTATTTTTTAATCTTTTCTAAACGGATTAGTTCTTGGTCGTTTAATTCATTAATGTTCATATTTTCAACTTTCCTTTCAAATATCCACGCCTTAATACTATATACGAGTTTTTTGACATAAAGTAGTCAAAACTTAAAAATTCATATTTTCTTTCTTGAATTCATCAAGAATGTTCACTAGAGATTGATAGTCAGTGAGTGATGTCGCTAGGACTGTTCTAAGTGTCCTAGAATTAGCGAATCCAGAGAAGAACTTAGGAGCGATGCCACGATATATTCTCATCGCTGTTAATTCACCTTTTTCTTCACATATTGATTTTGCTAATTCTAAACAGTATTTGCACTGTTCATCAAAGGATGGATTTAATAGTCTTTTGCCTGTTTCAAAATAGTGTTTTATTTGGGTGATAAGATATGGATTTCCCATACCACCACGCGCCACCATGACAGCATCCGCTCCGGTGATTTCTAAAGCATTGATTGCATCATCTAAAGTGTATATATTTCCTGAGACAATAAGCGGTACTTTCATCTTACTTCTTAAGTCTTTCAATAAGTCAAAATGAGGTGTTCCCATATAGAGTTCTTTTCTTGTTCTAGCATGGATTGCAATAGCGTCCACTCCTGCATTTTCAAGCTCTTTTATAACATCTAAAAAGTTAACCTCGTTATAACCTAATCTTATCTTCGCAGTTACTGGCTTATCTGTTACTTGCTTAATAGCCCTAATGATATCACCACATAGCTTAGGATTGAGCATTAAAGCGGACCCAGCACCGGTCTTAGTGACCTTAGGAACAGGGCAGCCCATATTAACATCAAAGAAGTCAATGCTGGGGTTTAAAGTAAGCGATACGGCTGCAGCTTTCGCCAAGCTTTCAGGTTTAGCGCCGAATAATTGCACGCCAGTAATTGTTTGATCTTTTTCATAAGTAACATAAGACTCTGTTTCTTTGTTTTGATAAATTAGTCCCATATCGCTAACCATCTCAGAAACACAAACGTCCACACCAAAAGTATTGAGGTATTTTCTATAACCTGCACTTGTTACTCCTGCCATAGGGGCAAGAACGACTTTTCCTTTGATGTCTAAGTTACCTAATTTCCACATAGTAAAAGGAAGGTTTTGCCCTTCCTAGTTTGAATTATTTGTCTTCTTCAGTTTTGGCTTCAGGAGCGGGTTCTTCCACCTTTTGTTCAGGTGCTTGTTCCACTACTGGAGCTTCGACTTTTTCATCGCGAAGAAGGTGACGATGTTCCATCAAATAATCGATTTCTTCACCGGTGATTTGTTCGTGTTCAATTAATGTTTTTGCTAAGAGTTCAACATCAGCTTTATTCTCTTTGATAACACGAATTGCTTCAGCGTGAGCATCATCGATAATCTTACGGATTTCTGCATCGATTTTTGTCGCAGTTTCAACGGAGAAATTCTTTTGAGTATTGGTGTAATCTCTTCCTAAGAAGACACTGCCTGTATCTCTTTCGTATTGAATTGGTCCTAATGAAGACATACCCCATTCGCACACCATAGCGCGTGCAATAGCAGTAGCCGTTTCAATGTCGCTTGAAGCGCCATTGGAGATATCATCACAGAAGACTTCTTCGCTAGCGCGTCCACCCATGAGGCCGACGATACGAGCGATTAATTCTTTCTTGCTGCTTGTGAAGCGATCATCTTCAGGTGTCATACGGACGTGACCGCCTGTATTACCACGTGGGATGATTGTAATCTTTTGAACTTTATCAGAATGAGGATATCTTAAGCCAATGATGGCGTGGCCACTTTCGTGGTAGGCAATCATTTCTTTTTCTTTCTTTGTCAAAGAACGAGAAGATTTGGCTGGACCAGCAACACGACGGTCAATAGCTTCATCAATATCATCAACTGTGATCTTTTCCCTACCAGCACGGATTGCTAAGATTGCAGCTTCGTTCATGATATTTTCAATATCAGCACCACTGAAACCAACAGTACGCTTTGAAATATTCTCAAAGTTAACTGATTCATCTAATTGTTTGTTACGAGAATGGACTTTGAAGATTGCTTCTCTACCTTTTCTATCAGGTAAGTTAACAGTAATCTTTCTATCGAAACGTCCCGCTCTTAATAAGGCTGGGTCTAAAACGTCGTCTCTATTTGTCGCAGCGATAACGATAATACCAGAGTTATCATTAAAGCCATCCATTTCGACTAATAATTGGTTAAGTGTTTGTTCACGTTCATCGTTACCACCACCTAAACCAGCACCTCTTTGTCTACCGACAGCATCGATTTCATCGATAAAGATTAAACATGGAGCGTTTTCTTTAGCGATTCTGAACATATCTCTCACACGTCCAGCACCAACACCAACGAACATTTCGACAAAGTCAGAACCTG
>JAGBLL010000021.1 GCA_017635465.1 Bacilli bacterium | reverse complement strand
TTAGTTTAATATAATTAAAAAGACTCTCGTTTGTACCATTTTAGGTTCGAAAGTCTTATACATTATCATGTGTCTCCAATTGTCGATGAATGAATACATTTCAAAGTCCAATTGTCGATTAATGAATTTATTGTTATAAAAAAAGAAGTTGTTGTCTACTTGATTAAATAGGATTGATACAAACGTGTCAGTCCTTTTTCTTTATACCAAACACGAATACCATCCAAGGCCAATATAATCTTCTCATATCGTTTTATTATTTAAAAAAGATATCTAATCACTATCGTAAATCAATTTGTGAACTGCTATCACAAGTAATCTTTTGGTTGTATTTAGTTTTCACCCAATCAGAAACTTCCTTAGAAAGAAGGATATCAGTTAAAATGTCAATCTTTTCTTTATAAGAAGTATCAGATTCATATTTAGCTTTATTACATACCAAGCCATTAGCTTTAGATGTCACTAATTCTGGATCACTTTCAGTTTTAAGAGGAGCGGCAGTCACGTTACCAGTCATCGCTGTATTACATGGTAAACACGCTAATCCATAATCTTGCATAGATGCGACCAATAATTCTTCTGATATTAATGTAACTGTATAGCCGTTTTCTGTATATGTACTTCCAGTAAATGATAATTCATCTCCATTACGATAGCTTTCAGTTGTAAGATAACCATTAGCTTTAAGTAAATCAAACGCTCTTAAAGCATTGGATGTATCATTACATATCTCAATTGTATTAGTGCTCGCACCGCCTTTATATATACCTAAAGGTTCATAATGCACTTTTGCAGTCATCTTAAGATCTGAAACATGTTCATATGTATTTAAATAAGGCATATGTTCAAAATAATTTGCGTCATATTCGTTATTTCTCACCGCATCATTTTGCATAGTCCAATCTAAAACAGTGACTTCTAATTTATAGCCTTTAGCCTCCATTAATGGTTTAACGCACTCATTAAGTATTTCGGCATGTGGAATCTCACTAGCGCACACAGTAACTTTGTTACTAGAAGTTGAACAGCCTGATAATGAAGCAGCTGCTAATACAAGACCAATAAATAATCGTTTCATCTTAATTTCCTCCTTTTATCAATCTTTCTTGATATGAATAGTCCAAGCTCTTGTACGATTTGGACAATTAAAACCACAAATATAATCATAATCCAGAACATCCATTCGGATGCGTAGTTACCAGTATTACGAGTATAGAAGGTCCAGATTTGAGAGATAAGTCCTCCTGCGCCTATGTTATAGGCAAATGAAGTATAACCTAGTATCGATACCATAGTAACGGACAATCCAACAATTAATGAAGGTGCGGATTCAGGAATTGCTACTTTAAAGATGAGTTGAGAATTCGAAGCGCCTAAAGAACGGATAGCTTCAAACTTCCCTGAATCAACCTCTGATAAAGACTGCTCTACTACACGAGCAACATAGGCAAATGAAGTAAGGAATAATGGGATGATCATCGTGTACCACTTTCCAGTTGCTCTATCAAATATAGCCCTTGATATTGGCATTGCTAACACCACTATAATCAAACAAGGTATAGAACGTAATACATTAACAATAATAGATAATAAACTATTAAATATTCTATTAGGATGAACACCTTTAGATGATGTCGCATTAAGAATAACCCCGAGAGGTAGGCCTACTAAATAGGCTAAGAATGTAGAAATGAATGTAATAAGAATCGTTTCTTTAGTTGATTCTAAAACTAATCCCCAATCAATCATAAAACTACCTCCTCATATTTAACTTTTTTAATCTCTAAATATTTTTTAAGTTTATTAATATCTTCATCATAATAAGGAAGTTTAATAATTAAATGACCATAACTCTTTCCGTCAATTGTCTTTGTATCCGCAGAAACAATTGAGACCAAAATATTACAGTCTTGCACGATATTTGCCACTAAAGGAATATCGGTTTCACCATCAAAAATTAAGCGAATAAGTTTCTTATCATCTAATTTGGTCGCTACTTTACCAGCGTGGATAAGCTTTTGACCCACACTAGATTGAGGATTTAAGAATACATCCGCTAAATATCCTTGTTCGACAATTTGAGAGTGGTCAATAATTGCGACTTTATTGCATATTGATTCAATAACTGACATTTGATGCGCAATGATAATAATTGTTAATCCTAATTCTTTATTTAATCTTTTTAATAAATCTAAGATTGACTCAGTTGTTTCAGCGTCTAAAGCAGAAGTTGCTTCATCACACAGCAAAACATCTGGATTATTCATTAAAGCACGCGCAATCGCGACTCTTTGTTGTTGACCACCACTCAAAGTAGATGGATATGATTTTAATTTATCTTCTAGTCCGACTTTCTTAAGTAAGTCGATAGCTTTTTCTTTACGATCTTTTTGGTGAGTAAGTTCACCAGCGATTTCAACGTTTTGGAGGACGGTACGTTGATCAAGTAAATTAAAGTGTTGGAAAATCATTGATATCTTTCTTTTTACATCACGAGACACTCTTACTTTATCGGAAGCAATAAGTGTGCCGTTATAATAGATACTTCCGGAATCAAATGTTTCTAATCCGTTGATACAACGGACTAAAGTTGATTTACCAGCGCCAGATAATCCAAGAATGCCATAAATATCTCCATCATTAATAGTGAGAGAAATATCCTTAATGGCCACTGTACCATCTTCGAATTGTTTGGTTACATTTTTAATTTCAATCATAGGTCCTCCTATTCAATAAAAAAGCTCGAGATGTTTTCCCGAGCATTTATTCAGCAGATTTGACGACTAAAAGTCCCTGCCAACAGCTCGGGTTAGTAACATCATACGCATCATCATGTTTTTCATCATTGTTACCACTTTTAGACCCTTAAATTCTATACCTCTATAGTTCTTTTTACAATTAAGAAATCAAAATCCAAATATTAAGCAACAAATATACCCACTTAATACTGCAGTAGCAAAACAAATTCCTAAGATTAATAAAGTATCTTTAATCGTATTTCTAAAAATCATCATCCATAAGCCAGAATTCACTTTGATATAAAAAAATTCACTTGTATCAAAATTGAACAAGAGAGCCATACTAAAAAGATAACACGTTTGTTGTGCTTCAGTAGCCAATGACGTGTTTTTTTGTTGTTTTTGCCAAGTTTAAATCCCCACACTGGATAGGCATTAGAACAATTATGATGCAAAAATAGAGATTGCTTTAGTGTATGCAAAATCACAATTACACGATATAGCCACAAAAACACGATTAGGGCTACGTTTGCACGATCACCACAACGATTACACGATTTCCTGTTTACCGATTAGCTTATTTTTCTAGTTTTTTTAAATATCACATCGTGTTTGCACCAAAAATACCAAAGGCAAGTATTCTTCGGCAAAAAAAGTTTAGAAATCGGAAAGATTCTTAGGAAGCTTTGCGATTTCAAACAAATCACTATTCACGAAGCAGAGGTATGTCCAGATCATATTCATATGCTTGTGTCGATTCCCCCAAAAATGTCTGTTTCTGGTTTTGTGGGATATCTAAAAGGCAAGAGTAGTTTGATTATTTACCAAAGATGGGGAAATCTAAAATATAAATACAGAAACAGAGAGTTTTGGTGTAGAGGCTATTATGTTGATACCATAGGTAAGAACAACAAAAAATAGCCGAATACATCAGGAATCAACTAAAAGAGGATGAGGCGATTGTTCAATTGACAATCGGCTTTGACGAAGACCTGTTTACGGGTAGCAAATAATATTTGCAAGCGGTGGACCGCCTTCGCCTGTGATGCAGGCGGCCAGTAATAGAGGGCTATTTTCTGCCCGTCTATGAAAAACCTCCAGATTGTCTGATGGATATTTATTATGTTTTTGAAATATTGTCTTTTTTACTCTTTAGAATAAAGCGCAAATGTTATATAATATATAACTCGTGAATGAGGAGTTAAAGAAATGAAAAAACAAACAGTTAAAATCTTATCCGCATCTATGCTACTTTTGATGTTACTTGTTGGATGTGGAAATAATAATGTTAATTCAGTAGGAGCACCAAGCTCAAATGATGATTCATCTGTTAATTCGTCAACAAATACAAGTGATGTTAAGACGATTGCAGAAGCTATTGAAATTGCTCAAAAAGCAGGCGATACATATACTTCAGAAAAATATATTATTAAAGGAAAAGTAAAGAGCATTTCTTCATACCAATATGGTGAAATGACAATTGAAGATTCAACAGGTTCTTTATATATCTATGGTGTTTATGGTAAAAATGGTGAATACTTTGACACTTTGGATCCAAGACCGGCAGTAGGTGATGAAGTTACTTTACAAGGCTCATTACATACTCATAACAGTACTCCAGAAATGGGTAAAGCAACTCTTTTAGAACTTACTCCAGCTTCTTCAGGAAATTTTGATGAGTCTAATTATTCTGTTAAAACAATTGCTCAAGCACATGATGCTGCAGCAGATACATTAGTTAAAGTTAGTGGTGTTGTTGCTCAAACAAATGTTAATTCAAGCAAAACAAAAGTTGGTTTCTGGTTAGTTGATAACTCAGGTTCCATTTATGTATATTCTCAAGATGTTGCAACAAAAGTTGAAGTTGGTAATAAAATCACTATTTGTGGTAAAAAAGTTTACTTTATTGCTTCTGATGAACAATCTAACGCTGAAAAATGGGGTTACAAAGGTTCTAACCAATTAACAGAAGTTACTCTTACATCTAACGATAAAGGTAAAAATGCTTATGATAAATCTTGGATTAAAGAAACTACTGTCAAAGCAATGATGGAAAAAGATTATTCAGAAGATGTCACTAACACAATTTATAAAGTTAATGCTTTAGTTAGAAAAAATCAAAGAGAAGGCTTCTTAAACTACTATATTGATGATATTGATGGCAAAACTGGTACATATGTTTATACTCAAGCAAATGGTGGAGATTTATCATTCTTAGCTCAGTTTGATGGCAAAATCTGTACAGTTTATCTTGCAATGATTAACGCAAAATCAAGTGCAACTGGTTGTGTTTGGAGATGCTACCCAATCGAAGTTATTGATGAAAATTATAAATTCGATACAAAGAACGCTGCAAGTTATGCTATTGAATATGAATTAATGAATCAATTTGAAGATAAATATCAAGGCGATCCAGAATATGAAGTTAAGACAACTGTTAGCTCAGAATTATTAGGTTTTACAGGTGTCACTGTTTCTTATAAATCAAGCAATGAAGATGCATTCTATTTCTCTAGAGATGTAGTTACAGTTGATGGTACTTCTCACGAAGCACTTAGATTACACACAAAAAACCCAGGAACTGCAACAATTACAGTTACAGCTACATATGGTGATAACTCAGCATCAGCTACAAAAGAAGTTACATATGCTAAACCTGCTGAATATAAAACAATTACAGTTGGTCAAGCTGTTGAAACTGCTGATAACACAGAAGTCATAGTTGAAGGCATCGTCACTGGTGGTTATACAAATAAAAATGGGTTCTTCTTATCAGATGCATCTGGTGTCATTCCAGTACTTCCTACAGATGGTCAAACAACATGTAACGAATTATCAATCGGTAATAAAGTTATTGTTAAAGGTAAACGTGTTACATATAAGAAATCTGCGGATGGTAACTATTTTGGTCAAATACAAATTGAATCAGCTGAAGTTTTAACTAACTTAGGTGGAAATAATGAAATCTCAAGCGCTTCTTATATTAAAGATAAGACAATTAGCGAAATCATTGAACTTGCTCAAGATGCTAATACTGCTCAACCAAAAGCATATTCTTGTAAAGCATATGTTTCAGTTTATACATCACAATATTCTTCTTCACTTAATTTAACTAAAGACGCTGATACAAGCACATATTTAGGCACTTATTGCAGCGGTGTTCAACAATATTCTTGGTTAACAGACGTTTTTGGCAATAAAGAAGTTACAGTTGACTTTATGTTAGTCAATCCTAATGCAAAGACATATTGGAGAGCTGTTCCTTTTGCTGCTCATGATGGAACAACAACTGTCTATAACACTTTATATTTAAAGAAATAATCATTCTTTATAAATATTGGCTCTATGCAAGATTTTAGGGTTTTGTAGGGTCAAGCCAAACATAAAAGATGTGGCAAAATTAGGGGGCTGTTAAGAAATGAAAATCTTAACGCCCTTTTTCTTTGCAAATTTTTAAGGTGTTTTTCAATGAACAACTATGTTGTTAAGAAATGATTTATCTTTTAATTTTGGGTCTCTTATAGGATCTTCTTAATGTTTCATTTTTACCTTTAATTCTCTTCTTTTTAACTTAAAAAACTTGGAATTAAGCATCAATTTTTCTTCAACTAAGAATTAGTGAGCGTTCAGGAAGAGGCGCTCCTAAAATTATTGGAAGATATGGGAAGAATGCAATACAAATTGAAAAGAATAGAATCACAGTTACCATACCATTTGAAAGATTAGGTGTTAACGAATTTGCGGTATCCAATAAAGTATCTGATAAAATAAATAAAACACAAGCAAAAATGATTGAGATGATTAGGGATAATCCAAATATAACAATTAACCAATTTTCTACAAAGCTTGATTTATCAGAACCTGCCATCAAGATAAATTTAAAACAGTTGAAAGAATCAGGGCATATTCAAAGAATAAAGGCCATAATTTATTCTTATGAAGCTTATCTTTCTTGATATCGACGGTGTTTTAAACTCCGCAAGTGGTAAAGAGCCATATATTTCTGATATGGAGGCGGAGAAGCTGAAGCTACTCAAAAGGCTTATTGATGAGTCCGGCTCTTCTGGTGTGGTTATCACCAGTGATCGAAGGTATTCCAAGATTGACATGGAACATAAAACTGAAGCATTTGATCAGTTTGAGATTTATATTGTTGGAGAAACAAGAAGGCCTAACCAAGATGATTTGGAAGATAATCGAGGAAAACAAATAGTGGATTACCTATCATCTTCTAAAGAAGATATTGAACGAATAGTCATTCTTGATGATAACGATGATGGAATATCCAATTTCTTTGAAGAAGAGTTTATCTTGGTTAATCATTACTATGGTTTAAACGAAGAAGTTTATAGAAGAGCTTTGAATATATTAAACTAGTGTGGTTGGAAAAGTTTAAACCTCGTGTCCGTCCAGATTTTTCACGGGGTTTTTATGTGTCCGGTTACAAATTGATAAAAGTTGTATTCACAAGACCAAATATATCAAATAATGCTTAAAAATAAGAAAAAACACGCACTTTTTCGTACGTGTCTCGACAATCGATGATGTCTCCAATTGTCGATGAATGAATACATTTCAAAGTCCAATTGTCGATTAATGAATTTACGTAAGCTCTCGTTAACAACAGTATTGATACAATGCCAGTACTGTTTTTATTTATTTGTGATATAATCACCATAGGGAATGATGTCTCCCTTCTAGAAATAGAAAACCGCAAGAATAAAGCTGATGACGTCTATGACTTTTTGTCGTAGTGATCAGCTTTTTAATTTCTATGGCAGATTGGAGATTATATGAATATTTTTCTATCATTATTTATTATCTTTGGTGGTGGCATACTTGGTGGTTTTGTTTTTGAAAAAATCAAACTCCCAAAACTAGTTTGGTATATCATACTTGGAATATTAATTGGTCCGTCACTATTAAACATTGTTGATGACACATTATTATCAATCTCTTCATATCTAAGGCAAATCGCTTTAGTAATTATTCTTACGAGATCTGGTTTGTCTTTAGATATTAACAATCTCAAGAAGATTGGAAGACCTGCTATCTTAATGTGCTTTGTGCCGGCCTGTTTTGAAATAGTGGGCATCACCATATTTGCCCCTCTATTCTTAGGAATATCCCATTTAGAAGCTTTACTTCTTGGTTCTGTTCTTGCTGCGGTGTCTCCAGCGGTTGTCGTTCCAAGAATGATTAAATTAATGGAAGAAGGATATGGTAAAAAGCATAGCGTTCCTGAACTAGTTATGGCTGGAGCATCGTGTGATGATATCTTCGTTATCGTTCTTTTCTATTCGTTTAAGAATCTTGTAGCAACATCTACATTTGATGCTTGGGGAATATCACAAATTCCAATTTCTATAGTGACTGGAATCGCTTTAGGCATTGGTGTTGGCCTATTAATGGTCTTAATTGTCCGTTATTTAAAACTTAACAAGATTATTAATGTTATTTTCATGCTTGGTTTATCTTTTGGTATGCTAGCGTTAGAGCAAACTCTAAAACCATATTTTAGTGTCTCATCTTTACTCGCAATTATTGTTATGGCTTTGGTGGTGAATATCTTTAAAAAAGAAGAGGCAAAAGAAATTCAAAAATCCTATAACGGGTTATGGCAAGGTTTTGAAATATTACTTTTTGCTTTAGTTGGTATAGCCACCGATGTTCATTACGCTTTTTCTAAAGAAGGCGCAATCATCGTAGGATTAATCTTTATCGCACTAATATTCAGAAGTTTAGGTGTGATATGTTGCGTGATAGCCACGAAGTTTACCTGGAAAGAAAAGATATTTATTGTCATTTCATATTTGCCCAAGGCAACAGTGCAAGCTTCAATTGGCGCGATTGCATTGAGTGAAGGCTTAAGTTGCGGAACATTAGTTCTCACTGCCGCGGTGGTGTCAATATTAATTACTGCTCCACTAGGGGCTATATTGATAGATTCGCTTTACAAGAAATTATTAAATAAAAATGAGCCAATCATCTGATGGGTTTATTTTGCTTTTATATAATAAAAGTTTTCAATAAATAATAAACTTATCGACTATTTCAGGCTGTCTGGATTTTCATAAAAAGTGTCCGGATGCATCAAAATAGTCCAAAAAGGCCAACTCCATTAGTTAATATAGATTCCATATTTAAGAAGGTGTTTTGTCTTCCTGATTAGGTATGGTTCCGTTTGAATCAGGATGTCATCATCCATAGAAGAAATAGTGGAAATATCACCAGCTTCTCCAAGAACAAAGGTGATGTGATCTCTATCATGAATGATTACCCTACTAAAGACTTTGTTAAGTGGAAAGTCAATTAAAGAAGAAATGGTTCTGTCGTACGGTGATAGGACCTTTTTAAATTGATATAGATAATCGTTAATGGTAGTAGCGGTGTTTATTGAATTCTCAAGAGCTACTTTCTTTTGATATAGCGGTTTTAGCTTTTCCTTATAAGCCTTGTTGACCTCGCGATAAAACTCATCATCAATATCTTTGTATTTTTTGAATTTTGCCTGTAAAACATCTATTTTTTCTTGCAATTCTTCGATTTCTTTCTTCTTTTTTTCTACGTCGTTTTTAGAATTGAAGGATTCCTCTAATAAGTCAAAGAAGTTCTTTTTATTAGCGATAATCTTGTTTACAACCTTAAGAGTAATGATATCGATAATATCTAAAGGAAGATCATCGTTCTCACAAGTCTTTCTTTCTCTATTAGATGCACAGTGGAAAATTCTAGATTCAGACGCCTTGCCTCTATTGTTTACTTTGAAATTATAGTTTTTACCACACTTTCCACACATAAAGAGACCAGAATAAATGCTCTTATTAAAGCATATTTTACCTTCTCGTTTTTCATCGTACTGAACCTGACTTTGATATTGAATGGCTT
>JAGBLL010000020.1 GCA_017635465.1 Bacilli bacterium | reverse complement strand
AGAAAAATTCAAGAAATATTTTAATGAATTAACTTTCATGGTTAAAGAATATATAAGGATTTTATCAAGAATAAACAAATCAGAAGCTGAATATTATTTCAAAGGACACATTAAAGATTTAAATCTTAAATTAACTCCCTTAAAATCCACTGTTAACTGGAGTAGTATGAATATAGACAGTTCTCTCCAAATAGTATTCGAATGTCTCCAAAGATTCGAATATTCAATTGACTCCTTCATGGAAATTTTAGATAACAGAGTTCATAGAAATATGCTCACTATAAAAAAGTTAGATTTATTATACATTCCGGAAAACCCGACTAAAATGCAAATACCTGAAATAATTGCGGCTCAAGAAGAACATGTGAAAAAACAGAATGAATTTTTAAAGAATAAAAATATAGAAATTGAAAATGCCATTCTTGATATGATAGCCTCAATTGAAGCTTATGAAGTAGATCCTAAAATAACAAAGGTTGATAAAAAGACTTTATATAAATTACTAAGTGATTACGAAGATAAATTCTACGAATTTTTAATTGCTACTACTAAAAATAGTTTAATTAGTCTAAGAGAAAGAATTGTCGGAGAACATCCTAACCCTATATTCTCCGTGGATGTTATTTTATCAAATAATACTATCCAAATAAATCCTAAAATTCAACTTATTCAAGACGCAATAAATAAAATCGCTAAAAGTATCCTCTTTACAATGAAAGGAATTAATAGTTGGAAAAAATTAGACAATTCCCAAGTAACATCTTTCCATGAAAAAATCGGTAAAGACAACGAGATAGTTAAAATGATCCTAGTATTAACCGGATCATATCAAAGCAATAATGTCGATATAGAAAAATATTTAAAAGAAACTTTTGATCCATTTAAACCAATATGGATGGACTCAATCGATAAAAAAATTAAAGAATTCAATCAAAAGCAAAATAAGACCTATGTAGACTATGAAGGCAAACTTATCGAATATGACACTATTGAAGCAAAAATAAATGCTATTCCAGAAGAAGAAAAAATCGGAGCAGTTGCGATAAATTTAATTCCTATAAAAAAAACTTTATTAAAATATGTTGACGATTGGAAATTTGCTTATATGCGTCAATTACTTCTTACTACTAAAGCAACAAGCAAAGAATTAAATCAAATAATGAGCCAATTTGAGGATAATTTAAGTATGAAAATAGAAAGTTTAGAAGAATTAAAAGAAGTCGTCAAGACCATTGAAGAAATAAGAGTCAATGAAGGAATTATCGAATACAAAATAAAACCTTTTGTTTTATTTTATAATTTAGTCAAAGAACATTTAAAAGAAAGCGACTTTGAAAGATATAATTTCCCAACAAAAGAAAACTTTGACTCAAAATGGAAAAATATTTTAGTTCAAGCTTCAAACATGAGAGATAATTTACAAAAAGAACAATTAAAATATAAAAAGAAATTATACGAAGAAGCCGCTAACTTAAAAGAACAAGTAAAACAATTAAAACAAGAATATGATAAAAACGGACCAACGAAAGAACCAAAAGTTGAAGTCGCTTATGATAGATTAGAATCATTCAGAATTAAGGTTTTAGTATTAAATAAACAATGGGTTAATATTAAAAACGCTGAAAATATATTCAATGTTTCTCAGAATAATTACCCAGAATTAAAGGAAATGGAAGAAGAACTTAAAAAATTAGGTACCTTATATGATCTATATATGAGTGTCTTGAAACAAAAGGAAGAATGGAAAGAAATGCAATTTAATGAATTAAATGCTAAAAAAGAAGAAATGGAAAATAAATGTCAAGAATTCACCCAAAAGCAATTTAAAGTAAATAAAGCTTTAACAACTACAACAGAGTATGAAAATTTAAAAAATGAAATTCAGAAATTACAAAGCATTGTTGAAAGTTTCGACCTTCTTACTTTCGATTTCGAAGATCATCACTATAAACACTTGGCAGAAAAATTAGAAGTCCCTGAATTAGCCACAGTTAAAGTAGACGGTGGATTATTCAGATTAAAGAAGATATTCGATAAATTCGAAGAAAATGACAAAAAAATAGAAGAATACAAAGGCGAAATCGAAGATACAGTAACAGTCGCTAAACAACAGAAAAAAATAGATACTCAATTAAAAGAAATTGATGATGAATGGGCTACTAAAATATTTAAATTCGAACCACATAAAACTATTAAAGATTTATATTTACTTGATACTGTATCAACATTAGAAATAAAGGCCACAGTAGAAGAGCATTCAGGTAAAATCTCAGGATTTAAATCTCAAAGTAGAAATTTAACAAATGAATTAAACGCAAGAATAAAACAAAAAGAAACCGCGTTCCAAACTATTAATAACACTTTAGAATTATGGTTAGGAGTACAACAATTATGGAACTCACTTCAATCTTTCTTCATTGGTGGTGATATCAGAAAAGAACTTCCAGGGCCAACAAAGAACTTTGAGAATTGTCATAAACTTTGGGTAAAAATAATGATGGATAAAGCCTATCCAACAAAAATAGTATATTCTTTATGTTCTTCTAATGAATTAACTCCTGATTTAGTTGATATTGATAGAACATTGAAAGAATGTCAACAAAAATTAGATATTTACTTAGAAGGAAAAAGAGGTCAATTCCCCAGATTTTATTTCGTATCAAATGGTGTCTTATTGGATATCCTTTCAAAAAGAAGTGATCCAGCGAATATTAAATCAAATCTCGGTATTATTTTTGATGCTATTAATGATATAGAATTTGCTGATGCTGATAAAAAAAGTATCATTGCTATAAGACAAGTTAAAAACATGAATACACCAGAGGATAAGCAAGAAGTTGATATGACAGCACATCCTGTTAAATGCGACGGTAAAATTGAAGAATGGTTATGCGACTTAGTCGCTTCAATGAAATATTCTTTAAGGGATTTATTCGAACAAGCTTATTATGACATGAAGAATTTCTATGATCAACCTTTGGATGATAATAACAAAGACGGCTTTAGAGCTTTCATTCAGAAATATATTTGCCAAATTGTCATTTTCGGATTGCAATTATTCGGTACTAAGAGATTAGAAGAATTCATAGTAAGAACCTCTTATGAGAAAGGAGATTCATATAAAAAGAAATTAGTCGCTGGTGAATTAGATCCAGCTATGAAAGATTTCAACGTGATTTTAACAGAATTAACCGCAATGGCAAGACAAGGCTCGAAATATAAACTTCCCATGGTAAAATTAGAAGCTTTGATTATCATTCACGTCCATAATAAGGATATTTACGAATATTTCATTCATGATAAGGAAATGGCGAGACAAATCGTAACAGTAAACGATTACGAATGGTTAAAACAGACAAGAGTTTACTGGTATGACCATAAGACATCAACAAAAACAGTTAGAACTTGTTTAATAAATATCACCGATGTCGCTTTTGAATATGGTTATGAATTCTTAGGAGCCAAAGAAAGAATGTGTATTACCCCTTTGACAGATAAGTGCTATATAACACTCGCTCAAGCAATGGGTATGCAATATGGTGGTGCTCCAGCTGGACCAGCAGGAACTGGAAAAACTGAGACTGTAAAAGATATGGGTCGTTCCATGGGTGTATTTGTCTTAGTAACAAATTGTGCACCAGAACACAGATATAAAAATATGGCAGAAATCTTTAAAGGCTTATGTAGATCAGGTGCTTGGGGTTGCTTCGATGAATTTAATAGAATCCAATTAGAAGTATTATCTGTCTTAGCTACTATTATTTCCGCTATTCAAGATTGCCGTAAAAAAAATCAAGAAAGATTTAAATTCCCAGAAGGTGGTAATAATTTCTCTGATATTGAATTAATACCGACTATGGGTTACTTCATTACAATGAATCCTGGTTATTCAGGAAGACAAGAATTGCCTGAAAACTTAAAGATCTTATTCAGAGGTGTAACAATGATGGCACCAAATAGAGAAAGTATCATTAGAGTCAAGTTATGTTCTTATGGTTTCGATTGCTACGATGATATTTCTAAAAAATTCAGAAAATTATATGAATTATGTGAATCTCAGTTATCTAAGCAACAACATTATGATTTCGGTTTGAGAAATATTTTATCAGTATTGAGACATGGTGGTAATGAAAAAAAATTAAAACCCGAAAAAGAAAAGGAAGAAGAATTAATCTATATGGCTTTAAGAAGTATGAATTTATCAAAATTAGTTCCGGATGATAAACCTCTTTTCTTGAACTTGATAAGTGATGTCTTCCCTATGCAAAAAAATGCCAAACAAGAAGCCAATCCGAAATTAATGGAGCAAATAAAAATAATTTTAGATAGAAAAAAATTAGATAATCTTAACATATGGGTTGAAAAAATCATTCAAACATATGAGACTTATCATGTACGTCACGGATTTATGATAGTAGGTAATACCGGTGTCGGAAAAACAACTATAACAGAAGTATTAACCGAAGCAATGTCTGAATTAAACACGAATGAAAAAGACCCAAAATGGAAAGTACATAGATTAAACCCAAAAGCAGTAGAAAACGAATATTTATTTATTCAAAAAATTGAAGATACTTATATTTTAGGAGTATTTACAATGATTTGGAAAAAATGTAATGAGAGTTCTTCTTCGTATAGTAAACAAAATAACTGGATTGTTTGTGATGGTCCTATTGATAGTATTTGGATCGAGAATTTAAATACAGTATTAGATGATAACAAGATTTTAACCTTATCAAATAACGAACGTATTGCAATGCTTGATTCTTGCAGACTCGTCATGGAAACTGAAAACGTCAAAAATGCTTCTTTGGCTACTGTATCCAGATGCGGTATGATTTACATAACAGAAAGAGATATTACTTATAAACCATATGTAAATACTTGGTTCAAGAAAAATAAAGATTTATTAAAAGATATTAAATCAAAATTCAAAGTGGATGAAGAATACATTAAGAAAAATATAGATAAATTAATTAATGAAAATGTCGAAAACGAGTTATTAAGACAATTTAATCCTTGTATGGGAATATCATGGCTTATTAAAGTTAAGAACTTTTTACTTCTTTTAGAAAGTTTATTAGGCGATAAAACAAAGACCACTTTAGATAAGGATTATATTGATAAATGCGTTGCATTTTCTTTCGCGTGGGCTATAGGTTCTTTATATGATATAAAAGAAAGAGAAAAATTCCATAAATATTTAGCAGGCAAAGGCTTCAAATTACCTGAAGTACAAAATGGTAACACAATATTCGAATTTTCTTTGGAAGGAAATTGGGATCCTTGGAACCCAGAAAATATAACCATAGATAAAAGAGATTTAGAAAACTTCTCTTCTCTTTTAATTCCTACAATGGATTCCACTCGTGCCTTATTCTTAATAGATAAAATCAGCCAATGCAGATTAGATGCCGTTTCTGAAAGATATCCTCCTTGTTTACTTTTGGGAGATTCAGGTACTGCTAAGACTTCAACTATTTTAATTTATCAAAAAAATATTCAAAAAGATCCAAAAAGAGCTTTGAAGAGAGTAAACTTCTCTTCGGCTACTTCTCCCACGAACTTCCAAGAAACATGTGATGATGAATTAGAAAAAAGCGGTAATGAATTTATTCCTATGTTAGATAAAAGTATGGTAATATTCATCGATGATTTATCAATGCCTTATATTAATAAATGGGGAGATCAAGTCACTTTGGAATTGGTAAGACAACTTCTCGAATTCAGTGGATATTACTTAATTAAAGCTGATGAAAATAGAGGAGTAATGAAAAAAATATCTAAACTTAGTTTCGTTGCTGCTATGAATCATCCAAAAGGAGGAAAGAACGATATACCCAATAGATTAAAAAGACACTTCTTTATATTTAATATGGTATTACCAAATGAAACTTCCATTAATGATATTTATGGTAAAATCTGTCAAGCATACTTTACTAAAAAGGCTTTTAATGAAGTTATAGCAAATCAAGCTATGAAATTGCCTAAATTGACTTCAGATCTTCTTAAAAGAATGGAAAGCAAGTTCCAACCAACTCCTATCAAATTCCATTATACTTATAACATGAGAGAACTCTCAAGAACTTTCCAAGGTATATTTAACGCTGATAGAGTGGGTATAATTTCTTCAGAAAGTAGATACCAAATAAAAAGTGACGTTTTCTTATTATGTCTTTGGAAACACGAAGCTACTAGAGTATTCAGTGATAAATTAAGAGATATCGAAGACAAAAAAGAATTTGTTAATATTGTCGAAATTGTCCTTGGAGAAAACTTCGAAAAAGATGTTTGCGATTTAGTTAAGAACGATATTTACTTCGCGGATTATTTAAGACCCAAAGAAGTCGATGAAGAAGTAGGATGTTTGAAATATCCAAAGTTCTACGAAAATATAGAAACCCTAGACAAAGCAAGAAAAGCTACAGAGCAATTCATGGCAGAATTAAACGAGGATAAAACAAGGAAACATGTCGAAATTGTTCTTTTTGATGATTGTCTCAAGAATTTAATGCGTATAACAAGAGTTATTCAGCAAGATCAAGGAAGTGTTATGTTAGTCGGTGTCGGAGGTTCAGGAAAACAAAGTTTAACAAGATTAGCAGCTTATTGCGAACAGAATGATTTAGTGCAACCGACTTATGGTACTCCACCAAGACCTGATGATTTAAGAGCTGTTTTCAGAGCATGCTTTAGTAAAATAATTGAAATGTATAATCCACAAAAAGGTATTTTCTTCAAGCCTCAAACAATGTTAATGACAGATGCTGAATTTAAAATTGATTATTATTTAGAAGTCGTGTCTTCTTTCTTATCCACAGGAGAAATAGCGAACTTATTCGGACAAAAGAACGATAAAAATACCATTATCGCAACAATGAGAACAACTTTAGGTAAAATCCCGAAATATGCAAATTTAGAATTGGATGAATCAGTTGTCTGGAATTATCTTATTTTCTTCGCTAGGAAATATCTTCATTTATCCTTATGTTTCTCTCCTTCTTCTGAGAAATTCCGAGAAAAATTCATTAAATTCCCTGTTCTTTTCTCAAGTGTTACTATAGTATGGCTTCTTCCTTGGCCCGAAGAAGCTCTTATTTCCGTAGCGAAAGGTGCTATAGAAAATAATAAAAACTTAAAATTAGTAGGAAAACCTGAACAAATAACTCAATTATATAATCACATTGCCGGTGTTCATATGACCATATCCGAACAAACATGCAAAGATTATTATGACTATTTCAGAAGACATGTCTATGTAACTCCCAAAAGTTTCCTTAGTTTCATTCAAGAATATATGAAAGTCTACATTAAAAAGAAAGCCGAAATCTCCGTTAAAGAAACTACTATTAATAACGGGTTAGCTAAATTAGCCGAAGCAGAAAAAGATATCGCTAAAAAGAGTCAAGAAATGCAAGTTCAAGTAGTAGAAGTTGAGAAAATCAAAAAAGAAGTAGACTTGAAAGAACAAGATTTAAGTGTTAAAAACGCAGCAACTGCGCAATTAGAAAAAGAAGTCTCAGCTGAGGAAGAAAAATGTAATAAAGACGCTGCTGTAATTAAACAACAAAGTGAGGAAGTTAATCGTGATTTGGCTTTAGCTAAGCCTAAATTAGATGCAGCGCAACAAAAGATTCTTGATTTAGATCAGAAAGTATTACAACCTTTAGGTAAGACAAATGTCCCTACTTCGATTAAATTCTATTTCGAATGTTGTGGTATTATCATGAGTAAAAGATTAGCAGTTCCTGATAATTTCGGAGAATTAGAATTGAATAAGGATACAAAAGTTAGATATTATTCTCCTTTAGGTTGGGTAACAATGATTTCATATATTGCATCTAACTCATACGGGTCATTCTTCGATACAATTAAAGAATGGCAAGAAAAATTAGAGGGTAATAAATTAAACATTAACGATGAAACCTTGGAATTATTAAGACCTTTCTTGGATTCTAAAACATCAAAAGATGAGCCTTTATTCTCAGACGATGTCGCCGCAAAAATAGGAGGTGATGCTTGTAAAAGACTCGCAGCCTTTTGTAGATCAATTTCTGATTTCGTATACGCAGTAAGAGATGTAATTCCTAAACAACAAAAAGTAGAATTGATGAGTAAAAAATTCGCTGAAGCAATGAAATTATTGGAAATCCAGCAAAAAAGAAAAGCGGAAGTCTTAGCAGAAAAGAGGAAATTAGAAGAATCTTTGGCTGAAGTAAGACAAAAGAAAGATGCTCAACAGGAAATATTGAATAAGATGGCTAAAAAAGTAAACGGTGCTAGACAATTAATAGAATCACTTAAAGGCGAAAAGAAAAGATGGACTGAAGATAGTAATCGATTCGATCAAGAAAAAAGACAACTTTTAGGTGATTCAGCAATAGCGGCCGCATTTATCGCTTACGCAGGTCCTTTCAATTATACATTCAGAACTAATATTTTATTCGAAAAAGTATTTAAAGGTGATGTTGCTAAAAGAGGTATTCCATATAATGATCAAATTGTTTTAGAAGACTTCTTAGCGGATGAACCACAGAAAAATGAATGGTTCATGAGTAAATTACCAAGCGATACTTTAAGTATACAAAACGCTATATTAGTAACAACATCGTCAAGATTCCCGTTATTAATCGATCCGCAAGATCAAGCCAAGAATTGGTTGGTTAATATGTATCCGACTATTTTAGCAGAAAAACATGTGTATCAAATGGCCACTTTCTGCGGTAAAAGATTCGAAAGTTATTGCAATGCATTATTGGGAATGGAAAATCAAATAATGATTGAAGGTATAGAAAATGACGTTGATACCACTTTAGATCCCATATTAGAAAAACAATTCGTTGATAAAAAGAATTCAACTTCGAAAATAAAGAAAATAAGAATTAATGGACAAGATATCGAATTCGATGAAAGATTTAAACTATTTATGTTATGTAAATTAATTAATCCACATTTCACTCCTGAGTTAGCGGCTAAAACTACCATTATTGATTTCTGTGTAACTGCTATAGGTTTAGAACAACAATTACAAGCTATTGTAATTTCCAAAGAACAAAAGCCTTTAGAAGAAACTTTGAAGCAAATTTTGGCTGATATTACTAAAAATAAGAATTCTTTATTGCAATGTCAAAAAGAAATTCTTGATAATTTAAATAAGGAAGGAAATCTTTTAGATAATGAAGATATCGTCGTTGTATTAAATAATTCAAAAACCCAAGCTGAAGATAATACTAAAAAAATCAAAGAAGCAGAAGAGAAAAAGAAAGATATTAACCAAAAAAGAGAAAAATATTTACCTGTTGCTACAAGAGGATCTGTATTATATTTCTCTATAGTTCAAATGCAAGAAATATCCAAGATGTATTCGACTTCCCTTCAGCAATTCTTAGTTTTATTCAATTATGCCATAGAAAATTCAACACAGTCGAATAATACTGATCAAAGAGTTCGTCATATTGTAAGAAAATTAACAGAACATGTTTATAAATATATCGTAAGAGGTCTTTTCGAAAAACATAAAACAGCATTTATATTATTAGTTTGCTTTAAAATTTTAGCAGAAGAAAGAATAGAAGGAGCTTATTTATTAAAACCAAATGATATTTCATTCTTCATAAAATGCGGTGGTATTATAAACTCAATAAATGAACCAGATTGTCCTTATGATTTCATCGGCGCAAAAGGAGATAAAAAACCCAAGGAATATTTGAACTTATTAGCTATATCAAGGCATAAATTTAATGAGAGTCATTTATACTTCCAGCGTTTAACTGATAAATTAAATACGGAACCAGAAAAATTCAAGACATTTTATAATGCTCAAGAGGCCGAAAATTATATCCCCTATGAGGATTTATATAATCATAATAAAAAATTAGCTGCTTTCTTAAAACTTATGTTCGTTAGAGCAATGAGAGATGATCGTACAATTATTTGCGCAACTCAACAATTCGTTCCTACAATATTAGATGATAAAGATTTCTTAAATCCTTATCCTGAAGAAATTAAAGATATTTATAATATAACCGATTCGAGAACACCTATATTATTCTTGTTATCAGCAGGTGCTGATCCTTCAACAAATATTGAAAACTTAGCAAGAAAGAAAGGAAAGAAAATAGATTCAATATCCATGGGAGAAGGTGTTTTAGAAATTGCCTTAAGTGTCGTTGATGAATGCCGAGCCTCAGGTGATTGGGTATATTTCCAGAATTGCCATCTAGGTTTAGATTTCATGAGTAAATTAGATATTTTATTAAAGAATCAAGAATTAGAATTCAATCCTGAAATGAGAATATGGCTTAGTTGCGAACCAAGAGATGAATTCCCTATTGGTTTATTACATCAAAGTTTGAAAGTAACCAACGAGCCTCCTAAAGGTATCAAAGCCGGTATGTTAAAAACTTATTCCAGTGTAGTAACAGCGGAAAAATTAGATATCTTCGAATATAAAGAATGGAAGAATTTAGTCTTTGCTTTATCATTTATTCATTCATTAGTAATCGAAAGAAGAAAATATGGTCCGTTAGGATTCTGTGTTCCTTATGATTTCAACAACTCCGATTTGGAAGCCTCAATATTATTCGTAGAAAAACAATTCCAAAGAGAAAGTGACCTTCCGGAAAAGAAGCCTCCACATGAAATGATTAACTTTAAAACTTTAACAAATGTCGTTTCTACTATATTATATGGTGGTCGTATATTTGACTTAAAAGATGAATCTCTTTTCAAGACTATAGTATCATCATATTTAGAAGATCCCGCCTTTAAACAGCCTAATTATAGTTTCTATCCAACTCCTAAAGATAAAGTCGATCCAAAGAATAAAATAGAATATAAGATACCCGAAAACTTAAAAGAAATTACTGATTATATTGCACATATATCTAAATTCCCTAATGTCGATCCTCCGCAAGTATTCGGTTTACATGGTTCAGCTGATATGACTTTCCGTATAAAAGAATTTAATGAATTATTAACAACTATTACAACCGCGTTACCTAAAGATGGTGGAAGTGGTGGAGGTGTTTCAAAAGAAGATGAAGTAAGACCTAAAGTAGAAGCTATGCTTGATACTTTCCCTGCATTCTTTATCGAGAAAGACTACAGAGATAAAATTAATAGTTATTCATTTATGAACATCGGAAAAGGTTTAGAAGTTCCTCTCAATAACGTACTTCTTCAGGAAATCAAGGATATTCAAAACATATTAGAATTAGTCAAAAAATCTCTCAAAGATATCAAAGATGCTATTGCAGGTACATTACTTATGACGGAAACAATTACTGAATGTATTGATTCTTTGTATCTTATAAGACCTCCTAATATCTGGATGTTCGATGCAAATGGCTCAGAAATTTCTTGGCTTTCGCCTAATGCAAGTTCTTGGTATGAAGGTTTAAAAATAAGAGCTGAGAAATTAAGAGAATGGCTTGCTTGTCCTAATGATACGAGACCTCCTTTCTATTTCCCTGGGTTCTTAAAACCGCAAGGTTTCTTAGCCGCCTTTAGACAAGAGTTCTTCAAGATGAAAAAGAAAAGTCCAGGAAATGCTAAAGAATTCGAGAAATTGGCCTTAGATCAAATTGATTTATCTTATCTTCCTGATAGAAATGAGACAGATCCTAAGAATATGCAAAGAGCGCAAAAACCAAAAGATAAAATGGATAGCATTATCATTTATGGTCTTTATATTGAAGGTGCTATTTGGGGAGGCGGAAGTAAAGAAGGTTATTTAGTCGATGATCCTGATCCAAATTCGAGAAATACTATTATTAAATTCCCGGTTATTACTGTTAAAGGTGTTATTGTGAGTGATAATAAGGCTAGTTTATTAGGACCTACTAATGCTTCATATTCTTGTCCGCTTTATAAGTATCCTAAGAGAACCGATAAGTATATTATTACTGATATCAAGTTGAAGATTAATGGTTCTGACCAGGATGATAAGTTCTGGCAAAAAAGAGGTGTTGCACTTTTGTGCAATAAAGAATAAGATGGCTATTTGCTTAATTAAATAGGAATATTATTATTCAATTTATGTTAATTTAAAAACAAACTATTAATTTCTTTACTATTATTAATTTCTTTTAAATTATTTTATTTTT
>JAGBLL010000019.1 GCA_017635465.1 Bacilli bacterium | reverse complement strand
GCTAGGATATAGACGAAAACGATAGGTTCTTTTTATAAGCTTCATATACACTAAATATCGAAGTTAGATATCAACTAGTTGATATCTTTCTTACACATTTATTATATCAAAATTTCACCTATATTAATAGCAATATCTATAGTTTTTTTGTGTTATTTTTTGTCAAATTCATTCTCCATCTATAGAGGTATCCATCAACAAAGTCGATGTGGGGTCTTCTTTGACATTATGATAAATAATAAAGAAGAAAAATCCCATATATGTCTATATTTACAAAGAAGTAAAAAGAAGAGATTTAGCAAATGGGTTATGAAATTTGAATTATCTGAAAAAGATATAGAAGCAATCTTAAAATATCTCAACAAAAGAAAAAAGCGGTAACCCGCTTATTCGGCCTAAATGCAAAGCACTTAATCAACGACCATCTTTATTAAACAATATCTATGTTTTTTCGTCAATATTCTATCGAAACAAAATATAAAATATTTTATAATACATATATGATTTATTTAATAAGCGGCAAACAGAACATTCGTTTAAAGAGTCAAATGAAAAGTATCGTTAAGAAATCTTTAACTGAGATTGATCCGATGAACTTTGTAAAATTCGATGGTTCTTTAACACTTATTCAAGATATTATCGATGAAACTAATTACATTCCTTTAGGTTATGACTTTAAAGCGGTTGTAATCGATTCACCTTATTTCTTATTAAAAGAAAGAAGTAAAAGTAAAATTGAAAGCGATCAAGACTATGATGTTTTAAAAGGATATTTAGCTAATCCTAATCCAGATTGTGATTTAATCTTTTTAGTTAATACATCAAATAGTGATATTGATAAAAAGGGTGAAATATATAAATTAATTGAGAAAAACGGTCAAGTAGTGGATCTTCCTGAACCAAAACAAGAACAATGGACAGAAGTCGTGAAACATTATTTCCAAAAGAATTGGCCAAATGTCATTGTCGATAGTGATGCAATTAATGAACTCGCTAGAAGAACAGATGGCGATTATGCTTCATTATTTAATAATGGTAGCAAATTAGCCTTATATACCGATCACATTCATTTTAACGATGTCACTTTAATGGTCACCCGTCCATTAGAAGAAAATTCTTTCTTATTATTCAATTATTTAGTGGATGATAAGAATATGGACGCTGTTAGTTTATTCTGTGACTTAAAAAGTCAAAATGTTGAGCCAGTCACTTTAATTAGCCTGATCGCTAATCAATTTAGATTGTTAAATCGCGTTTCTTATTTAGCTAGACATGGTTATTCTCCAGATGATATCGCTAAAGAACTTGCTATCCATCCAGTGAGAGCGAAAATTCTTAGAAAAAATAGTTTTGTCATCTCTGCGAAAAGAATTAATCAAACATTAGAAGACTTATATCAATTAGATTTACAAATTAAAAGCGGTCTTGTGGACCGCTTCTATAGCTTTGAGCTATTCTTAATTAATTTCAAAAGAAAATAATTATCTAATAGCGTTGACTAAACGTGAAAGTTCGCCTTTTTGTCTAGCAGCAGTATTCTTGTGTTGAATGCCATCGCTGACGGATTTATCGATTAAACGGAAAGTCGCATTTAATAATTCTTCGGCCTTAGCTAAATCTTTGGCTTCAACGGCTAATTTGACTTTTTTAATGGAAGTACGGATAGCGCTTTTTGCGGAAGCATTTCTTTGACGAGCTTTTTCGTTTGTTTTGATACGTTTGATTTGTGATTTTATGTTAGCCATAAAGTTACCTCTTTCTTAGTGCCGAGTGTAATATTACCAAAATAAGACAAATAATGCAATTATTTATTTATTTTCTTTTTGAACTCTGACGATTTCTTCGACAAAGTCATTGACGCAAGTGAGCTTGCCATATGATTCTTCAGGAATCTCAATGTTGAAAGCGCGATCGATTTCTTGCACTAATTCAACATAGTTCATGGAGTCACCTCCTAAGTCATTAATCCAGTGATCTTCATCATCAATTTTGAATGTTGGTAAGACCAAGATTTTAGAGAAGAGTTGCCTCACTTGTGGAAGAATGTTCTTTAACGCATCATCAGAGAATTTTCTCACTTTAGAAGAGACTTTCTTTTGATTGATGAGAACATATTTATTAGAACCATTCTCAATTTCTTTCTTAATAGCGAATCTCTTAACTTTCATATTATTCGCCATTGGTAAACGGTTCTTCGCTAAATAGATAGCGTCAATTTTTGTATCGTGAGGAAGCTTAATACCTTTAACTGTTGTTTCGATTTCTTTAAGGGCATCTTCGCTTGTCTTATCATCAAGTTCTAAAACTAAGACAACGTCTTCACGTAAGGCCTTATCTTTATTGATGACACCTAAAACTGATAAGTTAGTGACATTTGGCAAATCTTTAAAGAAGATTTCAAGTTCATCTGGGAAGATATTTTCACCATCAGCGTTGATGATGACATCTTTCATTCTGCCTTTCGTTGTGTAGCCAGTTGCTTCTTTATTAACGATATCACCTGTATGGAAATAACCATTATCTAAAACAGTTTCTTTTTCCACGCCAGCGATGATTTCTCTAATGTGAATTGTAGGTGATTTCACTAATAATTCGTTATTTTCTTCATTAACTTTATATTCCACACCATGAAGTGGTTTACCAATATAGCCTAATAATCTTTGTTTAACATCTGGTGATAATTCAACAGAAGTAACGCCGATTTCAGTCATGCCATATCCATTATACAAAGGATAGCCAAGACCATTCACTGTTCTTAATGTATCATTAGAAAGATAACCGCCACCAGAGATACAGTATCTAACATGTTTACCTAAGATATTGCCTTTAACTTTATCGTTAACGATTTTCTTACTAGCAAATCCTGCAGTAGCAGCATCCATTTCACCTAAGTTATAAGCCATCATCTTTTCTAAAAGCTTTTGTTTATCTGGACTTTGCAAAGCAAATTTACGTTTAATTGATAAAGCTAATGAATCCCAGAATAATGGGACACTATAGACGTGAGTAATGCCAACTTTTTGACAAATTGATAATAAATCTGTAGGAGTATTGCTCTTTGGGAAGACTAAAGTTGTGCCATAGAATGTATACCATAAGAAGACGGCGACAAAACCAAAGATGTGGTGGAATGGAATCATCGCTAAGATCTTAATTTTGCCTGCTTTTCTTGGATACATAATATCTAAACTTTCGTCAGGCATATCTAAAGAACAGCACACTTGGTTAACGAAGTTTTCACCGTTAAACACCATGAGTTTAGCGTCACCAGTTGTGCCACTAGAAGAGAAGATAGCTTCATCCGCCCAAGAAGGATTTGTCATTTCTTCTTTAGCGTTTTGTAGGATATTGTCTAATCTAATTTTATCAATAGTGTATTCATGGTTATCGTCACTAACAATAGCGATAGCTTTACCTTGATTAGCTAAGTTGATAACGTTTTCTCTTGGAAGTTTAGCGTCAACGAGCATTGGCACAAAACCCGCCATTAATAAGGCCCAGAAGATTTCACCCCATTGAGGAGAGTTAGCCATTTTTAAGACGACACGGTTTGTACCAGACTTTTTAATTTTATTTGATAAATACAAAGCGTATTTTTTAACGTTTTGATCCATCTTGCTATATTTATAGCGTTTAATTCTGTTGTTCAAATTAAAATATTCGGCGTAGACGTTCTTTTTGTTTTGAGTCATCATCTGTTGATAGATGTTACTAAAACGACGAGAAGTCTTAAGTAAAGCCGCTGCCTCTTGAACAAAGGAGGCAATCATTTGTCTTGTAATTTTCATAATCTATCCTTTATTTATTTAACGTGTAGAATTTAACATCTACATGATTTGAGTCAATTTCTAAGATGGCGTAGCTACCATCATACTTATCCCTAGCGTAACTAATAGCGCCCGGATTTACATATAATATACCATTCTTCATTTCATTTCTACGAGTATGTGTGTGCCCATGTATGACAATTTTTGCTTTGTGTTCATCTAATAAAGATTTAGATACAGTCGGAAAATGTTGCACATAAATGTTCCCAAATGGTGAAGGAATAACTAAATAATTAGGAAAATCATAATAGTGGTCACAGTTTCCTCTTACGGAAATAAAAGGCTTTATCGAAAACTCATCTTGCTCGCTATCTCCTGCGTGAAGATATAAATCCATATTAGGATACATTGCCGCTAAACGGTCTAAAGAGGCATAATCGCTATGAGAGTCACTCGCTAATAAAATTTTCATCTTTCCTATAGTAGCAAAAATCACTGTGTTTTTGTATAATATTTCCATATGGAAAAGAAAGATTTAAATCTCATATTTATGGGTACACCTCAAATCAGCGCGGATGTCTTTGAAGCGATGATTAATGATGGTTATCACTTTGTGGGTCTAGTTTGTCAACCAGATCATCCAGTGGGCCGTAAAGGCATCATTGAAAAATGTCCTACTAAATTAGTTGCGGAGAAGTATAATATCCCAGTCTTTCAACCTATCAAAATTAGAGATGATTATTCATTTATGAATAACTTAAAGGTCGATTTAGTCATTACACTTGCCTATGGTCAAATCGTTCCTCAAGGTTTCTTAGACATTCCTCCTTTAGGTTGTTTAAACCTCCATGGTTCATTATTACCAAAACTTAGAGGCGCTTCTCCAATTCAAACCGCTTTAATTAATAATGAAAAAGTCACTGGTGTGACTCTCATGGAAATGGTTAAAGCCATGGATGCTGGAAGGATGTATGGAAAAAAAGAAGTCATTATCACTGATGATGATAATTCAACATCTCTATTTAAGAAAATCGGTGAAGCCGCGAGAGATTTAGTCTTAGAATTATTACCTAAATATATAAACGGCGAAATTAAAGGCGAAGAACAAAATGAAAGTGAAGTAACTTTCTGCTCTTTAATTAAACCAGAACAAGAAAAAATCGATTTATCTAAAGATATTAAAGATATATATGGTCTTATTAGAGGCCTTAGTGATGAGCCAGGTGCTTATCTATATTTAAATAATCAAAAAGTAAAAATCTTTAAAGCTAATATCGCTAATGACGTTGTTAATGCGGAAGTTGGCACAATCGTTGAAGCAGATAAACGTGGATTACTAATACAATTAAATAATGGGCAATTAGCCATTTTAGAACTCCAAAAAGAAGGTAAGAAGAGAATGGATTACCGTTCATTTATTAATGGCAATCAAAACCTTCTAGGCGCTAAATTTATCTAATGGAGAAATATCTTCGACTTAGCGTACACCAATTGGTGGACTTTTTATTAAGAACTGGCGATATTGATAATCGCGTTTTTAATCGTTCATCAATGACTGAAGGCAGTCGTCTCCATAGTGTTTATCAAAATAAACAAGATAAAGATTATTTCGCTGAATTTCCTTTAAAGATGTCGATAACTGTTGATGAAGTAAATATCATCTTAGAAGGACGCGCTGATGGTGTTATTAAAAGAAGCGAAAAAGAATATGTCATTGATGAAATCAAAACAACAGTGGAAGATTTAAAGATATTTCATGACGATAATTTGGAATGGCATTTAGGCCAAGCTAAATGCTATGCCTATATGTTTGCTAAACAAACTAACTTAGAATATATCGGTATTAAGTTAACTTACATTCGTCAGGGCAAAGAAAAAGAACAACTCATTGATCAATACTATTTTAACATCGCTGAATTAGAGCAATTCATCATGAATTTGCTCGGTGAATTCCTCTCATTTTATAACATTATTTTTAATAAAAGAGAGCAAAGAGATACCAGTATCGAATCTTTAAAATTCCCGTTTGAAAAATACCGTAAAGGACAAAGGGAACTCGCTAAATATGCCTACGCTATTACTAAGAAAAGAGGACGCTTATTCGTGGAAGCGCCAACTGGTATTGGTAAAACAATTTCAACCTTATTTCCATTTGTAAAAGCTATTAAAGATGATGAAGAAAGTAAAATCTTTTATTTGACCGCTAAAACTAGTGGTAAAGAAGCTGCTCACCAAGCGATTAGAATATTAAAAGATAAAGGATTATCACTTAGTGATATTATCATAACCGCAAAAGATAAAATATGCTTTTGTAAAGGTAAAGCCTGTAATCCAGAAGAATGCCCATATACAAAGCAGTACTATAACAAGATTCAAACAGTTTTACGTTATGCTTTACTCAATTATGATGACTTTGATTTAAAGACAATTACTGAACTAGCGTATGAGAATCAAATATGTCCTTTTGAATTTGAATTAGATTTATCTTTATTCTGTGACATCATCGTCTGTGATTATAATTATTTATTTGATCCTATCTCCTATATGAAGCGTTATTTTGATGAAGATACTTCTTCATTCCTCGCTTTAGTGGATGAAGCCCATAACCTAGTGGATAGATCACGAGATATGTACAGTGCTTCATTATCCTACAAGATGTTTTTAGAAGCGCGTAAGTCTGTCCGTCATAGTAAATTACATAAACTCAAACTCGCTCTTTCTAAAATGAACAAGATGTTTAAAGAATATGAAGGTAAAGACGAAGGTAATTACATCCTTGAAGAGTTTTATGAATATACATATAAAACAATTTCCTCATTTATTACCACAATGCAAGATGTGAACAAAAACGAGAACAAAGAAGTCAGTAAAGAACTATTAAACTTTTATTTAGAAGTGAATCGCTTCAATAGAATGTTGGAATTTGTTAATGACCGTTATCTTCTATATTATCAAATAACCAAAGATTTGCGCGTGTCTTCTTTCTTACATTTAAAAATTTTGAATGCGTCTGTTGAAGAGTACCCCCTTTTGATACAATGGCGTACGACGGCTCGGATGCTTCTTTCTATCTGTCCGTAATAATTTGTTGAGTAG
>JAGBLL010000018.1 GCA_017635465.1 Bacilli bacterium | reverse complement strand
TTTCTATGACAAGGCAACTGAACATGTCTCATTATACCAAAGGAGTTTTTATTTGTTATTGAACGCTTCCGCTTATTCATTTCTCGCCCCCAGAGGAGGCGGTTTTATTTACGCCCAACGCTTGAAACGTTGTTCGATAAATAAAAAAGCCCGCTATTGCTAGCGAGCTTAATTTTTGGTTAATCTTGAAGATTAGGCTTCTTCGCCGCCTTCTGCTGGAGCTGGTTCAACGATGTATTCAACATGGACACCGATAGCACCATAGTAAGCAGCTTCACCATCGTTTTGACCTTTTGTTGTATCGGAGATGACTGTTAATTTGAGGTTTTCATCAGCGAATTCAACTGTCTTTGTGAAGTCAACGTTACCTAAAGCTTTACCTGCATCTCTTGTACGTGGAGCAGCGTTAGCTGTTAAGTGCATCATCCAGTCTTCACCACCGGTCATATTACCGATAGAGATATAGAACCAAGCGTTGTCACCTTCAACAACCCAGAATTTATCTAAGTTTGTTGGTTTGGTGTAGTTAGCCATACGTTGGAAGTCAGCTAATGTGTTCCAAGCGTCAGCTGTTTCTTGGGTGAATGGAGTAGCTTGTTTACCACCTAATTTGAGGTAGATACCTTCGTGACCTTCTGCTGGGTTCTTAACGAAGTCACCAGAGGAGATGGCGAATGGTCCAAGGTTTTCAACGGCTAAACCGTTAGCGGATTGGTCATTACGAATGAAGTAGTCGTATTTGGCATCTCTAGCTTGGAAGTCAGAGTTGTCATCAACCCATTCTAAGACTGCGTAATCAGCAGCGGTAAAACCACCGAAGAAGTGATAGACACCTGTTGGGACATCAGCGATGTCGGTGAGGCAGTATTCGAATTCAAAGTTGACTTTTGCAGCATCAGCGGCTGGTGTGAAAGTAATATCTATGAAGTTGGCTGCTTCTGGGACAGCTTTACCGTAAACGAAGTTTTCGGAAGAAACTGCACCGGTTTCATCAGCTTCTGGGATATCAGTATCAGTGGAGACACCGAAAGCGTATTGTAATTTGTCAGCAGCGGTATATAAGGTTTCGCTACCTTTGAATTGGACATAAACCTTCTTATCGGCATCTTTCTTTACTAATTTGATTTCATCAATGCTAGCAGCTTTGACTGGTTTTGGAGGTTCTTTGCTGGTAACTGATGGAGCTTTGCTGCTCTTATTACCAGCTGGAGTACTTGCGCTTGTCTTTGGACCACCACAAGCAGCCAACGTCATTGTTGCGGCCATTGCTAAGACAGCAAATAATTTATTGTGTTTCATAAAAAATTTCCTTTCTGTGCAAAAATATGCACCATGATTCACAATTCCGAGTATGTCGTTGATTATTGCAATCAACATTACAAGATTATATTAAAGAAAAATGAAATTCTTTTCAATAGCAAAATGATATTTAGAGTGGGTTATAAATTATATTCAACTTTTGTAAAGAAATGCCGCTCACGCGATTGGAACGGCATTTTCTTATTACTCAGGTTGGAATAAGTCTTTACCAGCGCCACACCAAGCACATTTGTAATCTTCAGGTAAATCTTCGAATTTAGTACCTGGAGCAATGCCACGATCTGGATCACCGAGGTCTTCGTCATAAACGAAGCCACAAGCTTGACATACGTACTTCATAAATCTCTCCTTTATTTGATTTCTTCAAAGTCTGCGGCACCATGCTTACAAAGTGGGCAGACGAAATCTTCTGGTAATGTATCGCCCTCATAGACATAACCACACACCTTACAAACATAGCCTTTTTTCTTTTCAGTGTTTGGTTTTGGTTTAACGTTTGCTTGGTAATAGTTATATGTCATTGTTTCAATGTTATTAATAATCTTACTTTCAGTAACGGAACAGATGAACATGCCGTGTGTACCTAAATCAACGTATTGGTCAACTTTTAATGAGATAAAGGCATTGATGTAGTTAGGTAAGACCACTAAACCGTTTTCACTTCTTAAAACTTCTTGACCTTCAAATTTATTAACATCTTTACCGCTTCTAAAACCGAATGATTGGAAGACACTAAATGGTGTTTCGTTATTTAAACAGTTGATATTTAGAACACCACTTTTCTTGATGACATCATGAGAATAGTTCATCTTATTAATATTAACAGCGACGCGTAAAGGCGTATCAGTTAACTGGGTGACGGAATTAAGAATCAAACCATTATCTTTTTGACCATCATTAGAGGTTACAACATAAAGACCATAACCAATCTTAAATAAAGCTTTTGGATCTAATTCTGGTTTGTTTTCTTCTTTGATTTCTTTAATGGCTTTATAGTCGAGAGATAAAGCGTCCGCTAAAGATTGGATTTGTTGTTTGTTTTCTTCACTTAAAGAAGAAAGGATTCTTACTGTTGGTTCAACAATTGTTAAGTTTTTAGCGTTAGCGAGTTTATCTTTCATCACTTTTGCCGCTAAAGGAGCCCAAGAACCATTTTCCATAAAGGCAATCTTCTTATTTTGGAAATTACGTTCTAATAAATGGGCGATGAATGTATCCATGAATGGGAAGATACCAGCGTTATATGTGGTTGTGGCTAAAACGATTTTAGAATACCTAAAAGCGTCTTCCACTGCTTCCGCCATATCATCTCTTGCTAAATCAGTAACAGCGATTTTAGGTGTGCCATTAGCTTCTAATTTTTCTTTTAATAATTCCACTGCTTCTTTAGTGTGACCATAGACTGATGTATAGAAAATAGCGACACCATCTGTTTCTGCTTGATAGCTTGACCAGATATCATATTGTTTTAAATAATGGCCTAAATCTTCTTTTAAGATTGGTCCATGCAATGGACAAATTGTTTGAATATCTAATGTAGCCGCTTTCTTTAAGACTGCTTGGACTTGCGCGCCATATTTACCGACGATACCAAAATAATATCTACGGGCTTCACAGTCCCATTCCTCTTCCACGTCAAGAGCGCCGAATTTACCAAAAGCATCCGCGGAGAATAATAATTTAGCGGTGCTATCATAGGTAAACATGACTTCTGGCCAGTGGACCATTGGGGCAAAGACAAATGTTAAGATATGGGAACCTAAATTTAAAGTATCACCATCATTAACAACAAGAGGATGTTTGATTTCTTGATGGAAAAATTGTTCCATCATCTTGAATGTCTTTTGATTACCAACTACGTATGTATCAGGATATTTCTTTAAGAAATTAATGATGTTCGCGGAATGGTCTGGTTCCATATGTTGAATGATTAAATATGTAGGTTTTTGACCTTCTAAAACTTGTTCTATGTTTCTTAACCATTCTTCAGTGAAATGTTGATCCACTGTATCCATAATAGCAACACATTCATCTTTAATGACATATGAGTTATAAGCCATGCCATTAGGGACAATATATTGACCTTCAAAGAGGTCGATTTGGTGATCGTTTACACCAACGTAATAAATATCTTTTTGTACTTCTTTTTTCATAATTATCTCTTTAACCAATCATTTAATTTTGCATCGATTTGTTCGACTTCTACACCTTTACAGGCAAAGCCTGATTTAATAATTGCGCCCTTGGCTTGGCCTTTAAGTTCCATTTCTGCAAGTCCTAAAGAACCTTCTTCATTAGTGCAGAATGGGTAAATTGTTTTACCGATAAATATATAATCTTTAACAAAAGTTGCCACCACTCTTGGATATGTTCTCCACCAGCATGGGAAACCTAAATAAATCACATCGTATTCATCTAAATTTGGTAATGGATTTAAATAAGGCACTCTTTCTCCTGTTTCATCTTCTTTTCTTGAACGTTTAACACATTCATCATAAGAAAATGGATATGGTTCAACTGGCTCAATTTTATACATTGGAGCGTTCAATGCCGCGGAAATCTTTTCCGCGAGTATTTCAGTGAAACCTTTATTGATGATTTGCTTTTCACCGTTAAGAGAATTTTCTCCCACACGTGAAAAATAGACGATTAATTGTTTCATATTTATTTTTAAATCTTTTTAGTAAGATCTTCCCTTCTCCTTCATTATTGCAAATATAAATTAGCAAAGGAAGAAATATGTTTTACAATATTACCATGTTAATAAAGAAACTATATCAAGGCCAAAAGGATATGAAGGAAGATATCGCTACTTTATTAGTGAGCGCTTTTCCTAGTGATGAAAGACCACCAGTCCCATATTTTTTTAAGTCATTAGAAAGAAATGGGAATAACATATATACCTATTATCTTAATGATGAATTTGCTGGTTTTACTTATGTAACTTTATATGAAGATGTCTGCTATCTCTTCTTTTTAGCGGTCTCTGAAAATAAACGTCATCAAGGTTTTGGCGGGCAAATATTAGAAGATATTAAAAAGACATATAGTGACTATGTCATTCTTTTATGTTTTGAAGAAATAGATTAAAAATATCCTAATTACGAAGAGAGAATTAAAAGGAAACAGTTCTATTACTCTCATGGTTTTCAAGACAACAAATTAAAAACCAACGAATTTGGTGTTATTTTTGAAACCGCTTTCATTGGTCAACATCTAGTTAATTTCGCTACTTATGTAGAGATATTTGTTCTAGGCTTTGGGGAATTTGCTAGAAAATATATTAAGCAAGCTTAATTATTCGTTCAAGAATCGTTCTGCTTCTTCTAAATCACGCCAAATATTTAAACCCATATTAGCGCCCATAATAGAAAATGGATTAAGAGAAATAGAGCTAAATATTTTGCATAATTTGTAATTCTTTCTTTTATGTGTTCTTATTGCCAAAGTTAATCTAGGACGTTACTTAAGTAAAATATCTAGAGAAGAACGATTGAATGTTAAATATGTTGTCATTGATATGTGGGAACCTTATTTAGATATTGCTTCCATTTATTTTCCTGACGCAATAGTTGCCATCGATTC
>JAGBLL010000017.1 GCA_017635465.1 Bacilli bacterium | reverse complement strand
TTCGTACCTTCGATATTTTCAAACATCACTTCTTGATATGAAAAATAACCGAAATTAGCCAATATTTATAGGTTTTAGTGGCATTTATAGCGATTTTATCGCTTCCTATATCAACTCCTTTCAAAAAACGGGGAACTCAAAAAATTGCTTTTATATAGTTATATTTTCGAATATTTGATAAAATATCAAAGATTGCACTTATGGAAAAGAAAATTATTATTAAAGGCGCTAGAGAAAACAACTTAAAGAACATTGATGTCTCTTTACCAAAAGATTCATTAATTGTTTTTTCTGGTTTATCAGGTTCTGGTAAATCCACTTTAGCGTTCGATACAATCTTCGCTGAAGGTCAAAGAAGATATATGGAATCATTATCTAGTTATGCTAGACAGTTTTTAGGTAACTTCGATAAGCCAGATGTTGACGCGATTGAAGGTTTATCACCAAGTATCGCTATTGATCAAAAATCAGTTTCTCATAACCCAAGAAGTACAGTTGGTACAGTCACTGAAATATATGACTATTTAAGATTATTATTTGGTCGTATTGGTATTCCATATTGTCCAAATCATAATGAACCTATTATTTCTTTTTCTGTCACGATGATGACTGATGTCGTGATGGCCTATCCTGAAGGCACTAAAATTCAATTATTATCACCAATTGTCCACGCTGAAAAAGGTACACAAAAAGATGTTTTAGATAAGATTAGAAAAGATGGTTTTAATCGTGTCCGTGTTGATGGAAACATCATGACACTTGAAGAAGTACCAGCATTAGAAAAGAATAAAAAGCACAGCATCGATATCGTTGTTGATAGATTAATTATTAAGCCAGAAATTAGAAGTCGTGTATTTGAATCTATTGAAACATGTCTTAATTTCTCTAAAGGCTTATTGATAATTCTCGCTAATAATGAAGAAAGATTATTATCTGATAAACATACATGTCCTAAATGTGGTTTCTCTGTTCCAAGAGTGGAACCACGTTTATTCTCTTTTAACTCACCATTAGGCTTCTGTCCTGATTGCCGTGGCTTAGGTATGAAAAGAGAAGTGGAGATTCGTAAGCTCATTCCTAATCCAAAAGTATCAATTAATGAAGGATGTATTAAATATTTAGCCCATATCGTAGGTAGTCAAAACTTAGAATGGACTGAATTTGTTTTACTTTGTAATTTATATAAAGTTCCAATGGATAAGCCTTGGAATGATTTAACTATGGAACAACAAAACATCGTTTTATATGGTTCTCCAGTTGCCCATCAATACACTCTTAAATCTAGCAGTGGTAATACCATGCATAGAAATCAAGTCATTGAAGGTATCAAATCTAAAATCGAAAGATTATATAACGAAACAACTTCTGATTGGATGAGAGACTACTATGAAACATTTATGGGTGATCATGAATGTACGACATGTCATGGTCGAAGATTAAATGACGCTGCTTTAAGTGTGAAGATTGATAATAAGAACATTTATGATGTTTCAGCCTTACAGCTCAAAGATTTAAAAGCGTGGGTAGAAGCGTTGCCAAACAAATTAAGCGAATCTGAAAATAAGATCGCGGATTTAGTTTTAAAAGAAGTAAGTAATCGTGCATCTTTCTTATGTGATGTCGGTTTAGAATATCTAACATTATCACGTCTTGCTATGACATTAAGTGGTGGTGAATCACAGCGTATTAGATTAGCCACTCAAATTGGTAGCAAATTAACTGGTGTTTTATATGTCATGGATGAACCATCAATTGGTTTACATTCTAGAGACAGTGAAAAACTCATCAAAACAATGAAAGAGATGAGAGATATCGGTAATACATTAATCGTCGTTGAACACGATGAAGAAATGATTAGAAGCGCTGACTATGTCATTGATATCGGCCCAGGCGCTGGAGTACACGGTGGTGAAGTAGTGGCCGCAGGCACACCAAAAGAAATCGAACAAAATAAAAATAGCATTACTGGAGCCTACTTATCTGGAAGAGAATATATCGCTATTCCTAAAAATAGAAGAGAAGGTAATGGTAAGTTCATATCCATTAAAGGCGCTAACTGCAATAACTTAAAGAAAGTTAACGTTGATATACCTTTAGGTAAATTTGTCGCGGTTACTGGTGTTTCTGGAAGTGGTAAGTCTTCTCTTATCAATCAAACACTATATAATCATTTAACAGAACATTTTACTGGTGAACCTGCTTTCGCTGGCGAAGTGAAATCAATCACTGGTTTTGAAAATATAGATAAAGTTATTGATATTACACAAGAACCAATTGGTCGAACACCAAGAAGTAACCCAGCCACATACGTCAAACTATTTGATGATATTAGAACATTATTCGCTGAAACTGTTGAAGCTAAAGCAAGAGGCTACGATAAAGGTAGATTCTCCTTTAACGTTGAAGGTGGAAGATGTGAAAAATGTGGTGGAGCGGGTGTCACTCGTATCCCAATGAATTTCTTACCAGATGTTTATGTTAAATGTGATGCCTGTAACGGTAAACGCTATAACGAAGAAACATTACAAGTCACTTATAAAGGTAAGAGCATTTATGATGTTTTAGAAATGACTGTCGAAGATGCATTACATTTCTTCGCTAATAGACCGTCATTAGTGAAAAGAATCCAAACATTATATGATGTTGGCTTAGGCTATATTAAATTAGGCCAACCTGCGACGACATTAAGTGGTGGTGAAGCACAACGTGTTAAACTTGCTAGTGAACTACAAAAACGTCCAACAGGTAAAACATTATATATTCTTGATGAACCAACAACTGGCTTACACACTGATGACGTCAAACGTTTAATTAAAGTTTTACAGCGTATCGTTGATCATGGAGACACTGTTTTAGTTATTGAACACAATCTTGATGTTATCAAAGTCGCTGATTATATTATCGATTTAGGTCCAGAAGGTGGAGACGCTGGTGGTAAGATTATCGCTACTGGTACACCTGAAGAAGTGGCGAATAACAAAGCTTCTTATACTGGCTATTATCTTAAAAAAGTATTAAAGAAGGAGCATTACGAATAAATATGATATTAGCAATTATCTTTTTAGTTCTCTTTGCGACATGCACTGGCTTATCTATTTTCTTCACTATTAGTTTAGTGAAATCACCAATCGTTGAGATTAATTATAAAAAAGAATTAGTTAAGCCTGCATTATTCGCTATCGGCGCGACTATCTCGTTCTTAGTGGCTTCTTTTGGTTTTTATATGTGGCTTAATGCTAAACCAGATGCGTTGCATGTTGTTCAATTAGTAATTGGCGCCATTTTATTTATTGGACCATTATTAATTGCTATTAATTGTTTCATCCTTCATTACTATAAAAAGAACGTTCCAGAGAAGTTAGATAAATGGCTATTTAGAATTCAATTAGTGAGTTTTGTTGTGGCTACTTTCTTCTTCTTTATTTGGACAAACGGCTTAGCGCCATACCTAACTTATCCATTAGTAAATGGTATTAGTTTCTCTCAAGGTTTGGTAACACCAGAAACAGGTCATCCAAATATTGCTTTCTATGCGATATGCATCTTAAGTGGTGCTATTCTTGTTTATTTTATATGCGACCACTACATGTATAAGGAATATGGTGAACATGGTATCTTAGAATCCACGTTCTTTGTGGCATTCCCTGCGGGCATTATTGGTGCACGTATTGCCTATGTTATTGGTAACTGGGCTAAAGAATTTGATTATGGTCGTGCCATGACTGAAATTAACGGCTTCAAGATTTGGGCGCCTTTAGCTATTTGGGAAGGCGGTATTACCATCCTTGGTGGTGCGGTAGGCGGCATTGTCATCGGTGTTCTTTGGTATTTATGGAGAAATAAAGGTAAATCAATTTGGATTGTCTTTGATATCGTTTTACCAACTATCTTAATTGCTCAAGCAATTGGTAGATGGGGTAACTTCTTCAACTGTGAAGTACATGGTTTAGCCACAGATGTCAATAATTGGAAATGGTTACCAGAAATCATTTGGAGAAACGCTCAATATAGTTCAACTTCTCCAGACTTACGTTTAACAGATCAAATGTATGTACCATTATTCTTTATTGAAGCGGTAGTGAACTTACTTGGTTATTTTGTTTTAGCCCATGTCTTTGGCAAAGCTTTAAGAAAATATACTGAATTAGGCGATGTTGGTTTTGGCTATATCATTTGGTATGGCTTAACTAGAGTTTTTATGGAACCTCTTAGAGACACATCTTTCCAAATGGGTGAAAAAGGCTATTGGTCATGGATTTGGAGTTTAATCTTTGTCGCTGCTGGTTCACTCCTAATCGGTTTTAACCACTTGATAAGATATAGAATTAGAAAGAAACAAGGTAAATATGTCGTTAAGAAGCACGATCTAAGAAATGGCTTTATTGGCCTTATTTGTATTGCAGTCGCTTCATTTGCGATAATTCTCGTCGGTGGTATCCTTATTAGCAATAACCCATTTGTCGCAGTTGTGGCGTATAACGCCTTTAACGTCGGCACAATGCTATTAGTTATTGGTTTTTCGTTATTCTTTGTTGGTTTAGCTATCACTTTACCAACATTTGCCGAAGCTTTCGCGGGGAAAGATAAGCATGCCTAAATATAAAGCAATATTATTCGATCTAGATGGAACGCTGTGCGACACTGATGAAATGGTCGTGCAGTCTTTCTTTGAATTATATAAAACTTATAAACCCATTAAAGTAAGAACTAGAGAAGAACTATATTACTTTTCTGGACCTCCAATTAAAGACACATTAAAAAAAGAATTTCCTGATTATCCTTTTGAAGAAATGTATGACGCTTTTAAAAGAGTCTCAAAAGCGCTTTATCTTCCTTATGTGAAAGAATATAAAGATGAAATTGAAATATTAACTAAATTAAAACAAGCTGGATACCTTTTAGGGGTAGTTACTAATAAAGGCGCACCTTTAACAAAATATTCTTTAGAAATATGTCATATTGAAGAGATGTTTGATGTGGTTATTTCCGCGGATGATGTTGCTTCACCTAAACCCGAACCGTTAGGTATCTTTAAAGCCATAGAAAAACTCGATATTATAAATAAAAAAGACGTCCTTTATGTTGGTGATAATGATATTGACTATGTCACCGCGAAGAATGCTGGTCTTGATTCGATGCTAGTAACATGGGGTCCAAGAATTATTAAATGCATCAAGGACGCTAAATACGCTGTTAAATCATATAATGAACTGGGAGAGATTCTATTATGAGAACATTTGACACATTAATTATCGGTGCGGGTCCATGTGGTATCCGTTCCGCAATCATTCTTAAAGAAGCAGGCTTAAATGTCGCTATCTTTGAATACAGCACACCAGGTGGCAAAATTAACATCGCACCTCGTGTTGATAACTATCCAGGTTTCACTAAAATTCCTGGTCCAGATTTAGCGGTGGAATTTTTTAACTGGCTCAATCAATCGGAAGTAGAAATGATTCCTGAAGAAGTCACCTCTTTAACTAAAGAAGGTAATATGTTTAAGATTCAAACTCCAGAAGGAGAATATGAAGCTAAAACAGTATTAATCGCGACTGGCACAAAAGAAAGAGAATTAGGCTTACCAAAAGAAAAAGAGTTATTTGGTCATGGTGTTTCTTACTGCGCTGTTTGTGATGGTCACTTCTTCAAAGGCCAAGATGTCCTGATCATCGGTGGTGGTAATACCGCGCTTAAAGAAGCCATCTATATGGCGGACCTCGCCCATCACGTTTATTTAATCCATAGAAGAAATGAATTCAGAGGCAATAAATACCTTGTTGATGAATTAAATGCTTTAGACAACACAACAATCTTAACTCCATATGTTCCTGTCTCTATTTTAGGTGATGATAAAGTCACAGGCGCGGTTATTAAAAACGTTGAAACTGGTGAAGAAAAGACACTTGAATTACAAGGTATCTTCCCACTTGTTGGTCAAATTCCAAATTCCAAATTCATCAAAATCGATGGTGTCACTAATGAATGGGGCACAATCCCAGTTGATCAAAAAACAAAACAAACTAGTGTTGAAGGTCTTTACGCTGGTGGTGATATCCTTCCAAGAGATATTAGACAAATCTATTTATCTGAAGTTGATGGAAAAGCCGCTTGTAAAGCGATTATTGAATATTTAAAGAAGTAATAATCTTAACAAGATAAAGCCTAGGATTAGTTCGCCTAGGCTTTTTTGATACTCCTAGGGGAGTAGTAAGTCAAAGAATCTTCCTTATTTACAAATAAAGATGATAAAATGACACTAGTATGCGTAATAAGAACTCATTCACTTCACAAGTTAAGGAAGAACTAGCGTCAAACTCTTATCCTTCTGATGACCGTTTAAGAGCGCTTCTTTCTGCTTATATTAGAATTAATGGTTCTTTAGTTTTTAGACATAAAAAGACATTATTACAGCTCAATACAGAAAACGCGAAGATTGGGCGCTTTATCTATGAAACAATTAATGAGATATATCACGCTAACGCGGAGCTAATTGTTAAAGAAAAAAGAAATCTAGATAAAAGTAAATCTTATATGATTGAAATCTCTGATGCTTCTGAAGCCATCATGGATGATTTAGAAATCTCATTTTTAGAAGGCAAGATTAGTAAAAACATCGTTAAAAACGATGATACAATCTCTGGCTATTTAGCTGGTGCTTTTTTAGCCGCAGGAAGTGTGAACTCACCAGTCACATCTAATTATCATTTAGAAATCGCTTTAAATAGTGAGAACTACGCTAAATGGTTAGCGAAGCTATTTGCTAAATATAAAAACAGTAATATTGAACCAAAAATCACTCATCGAAGAGATGAATATGTTATCTATTTCAAAAAGAGTGATCAAATATCTAATTTCCTTATCATGGTAGGGGCAGTTTCTTCATGCTTAGAATTTGAAGATATACGTGCGAATAGAGACTTAATGAATAACGCCAATAGGCTCACTAATATGGATACCGCTAATATGAAAAGAACAATCGAAACAGGTTCAAGACAAGCGGAAGAAATTGCGATGATTGATCAACTTTTGGGTATCGATAATATGAGCAATTTAAAAGAAAGAGAACTATGCAAATTAAGACTTGCTAATGAAGCAGCATCTCTTCAAGAATTAGCGGACCTTCTTACTGAGAAATTCAAAAAGCCAATTACTAAAAGTAATGTTAATCACTTATTCCGTTCTATTCACGCTTTATACGAGAGGCTAAACAATGACAATCAATAAACAATTAGGCGCTCGTATAAGATATTTAAGACAGCAAAAGAATATGACGATTGAAGACCTAGCTTTAGAGGCAGGTATTAATCGCAATTATTTAGGTGACTTAGAAAGAGGAACTCGTAATCCGACAGTTGATATTCTCAATCGTATTTCAGTAGCGTTAGATGTCACTTTATCAGTGCTATTCGAAGGAATAGTGGAGATATAATCTTCTATTTATAAGTAATATAAATATAAGCACGTAAAAAGTTTATGTGCTTTTTTCTTGCAACTTATATTAAATATAAGTAATATATAACCGCAGTGACAAATAAAGGAGGCATAAATTACATGTCAAATGTCAGAGTTGCAATTAACGGATTCGGTCGTATTGGCCGTTTAGCGTTCAGACAAATGTTTGGTGCAGAAGGTTACGAAATCGTCGCTATTAACGACTTAACTTCCCCAAAGATGCTCGCTAACTTATTAAAATATGATACCGCTCAAGGCGGTTACGCTGGTCGTATCGGTGAAAACTTACACACCGTTTCCAGCAAAGAACCAGAATATGCTGAAGATGGCAAAACCATCGTCAAAGAAGGTTCCATTACAGTTGATGGTAAAGAAATCACCATCTATGCTCGTCCAAAAGCTCAAGATCTTCCTTGGAAAGAATTAAAAGTCGATGTCGTCTTAGAATGCACAGGCTTCTACTGCTCCAAAGAAAAATCCATGGCTCACATTGAAGCCGGTGCTCGTAAAGTCGTTATCTCCGCTCCAGCTGGTAAAGACTTGCCAACAATCGTCTTCGGTGTTAACGAAAAGACATTAACAAAAGAAGACAACGTTATCTCCGCTGCTTCTTGTACAACAAACTGCTTAGCCCCAATGGCCAAAGCCTTAAACGATTATGCTCCAATCCAATCTGGTATCATGAGCACAATCCACGCCTACACTGGTGACCAAATGATCTTAGATGGTCCACACAGAAAAGGTGACTTAAGAAGAGCTCGTGCCGGTGCCGCGAACATCGTTCCAAACAGCACAGGTGCTGCTAAAGCCATCGGTTTAGTTATTCCAGAACTCAATGGTAAACTCATTGGTTCCGCTCAACGTGTCCCAGTTGCTACTGGTTCCACAACAATCTTAACAGCCGTCGTTAAAGGTAAAGATGTCACAGCTGAAGGCATCAATGCTGCTATGAAGGCTGCTGCCAACCAATCCTTCGGTTACAACGAAGATCAAATCGTTTCCTCCGATGTTATCGGTATGAGATTCGGTTCCTTATTCGATGCCACCCAAACAATGGTTAGCAAAATCGCTGATGATTTATATGAAGTCCAAGTCGTCTCTTGGTATGACAACGAAAACTCCTATACATCACAAATGGTCCGCACCATCAAATACTTTGCGGAAAAGTGCTAATTAACTCACTAGAGTCTAATTAACCCATAGAAAAATATACGGCACCTGTGTACTATGGGTGCCGTTATTATTGAAATAAAGGAGATATTTAACTATGTTAACAGTTAAAGAAATGACCAATTTAGAAGGTAAAAGAGTCATCGTTCGTGTTGACTTCAACGTCCCTCTAAAAGATGGTGCAATCCGTGACGATAACCGTATTGTTGCCGCCTTACCAACCATTAAAGAATTACTCGCTAAGGGTGCAAGAGTTGTCTTAATGTCCCATTTAGGCAAAGTCAAACACAAATTAGCGACAGAAGATCCAGAAAAATTTGCCAAACAAATCAAAGATGGTAACTTAGAACCAGTTGCCAAACGTTTAAGCGAATTATTAAATCAACCAGTCGTGTTCGTTAAAGAAACACGTGGTGAAACCTTAACTAACGCTGTCAACGCTTTAAAGAACGGTGAAGTTCTCTTAATGCAAAACACACGTTATGAAAAAGGTGAAGAAAAGAACGATCCTGAATTAGCCAAGATCTGGGCTGCTTTAGGCGATGCCTTCGTGATGGATGCTTTCGGTTCCGCTCATAGAGCCCATGCTTCCACATATGGCATTCCAGAAATCTTAAAAGGCGAAGGCAAACCAGTCGCAGTTGGTTACCTCGTTGAAAAAGAAGTTGCCAACTTAACAAGATGCGTTGACGTCAAAGATGAAGACCGTCCATATGTTGCTATTTTAGGTGGTTTAAAAGTTTCCGATAAAATCAAAGTTATCGAATCCTTATTAAAGAAATGCGACAAGATCTTAATCGGTGGCGCTATGGCATTCACATTCTTAAGAGCCTTAGGTCACAAGACTGGTAATTCCCCAGTTGAAGAAGATCAATTAGATTACGCTAAAAACTGCTATGTCAAAGCTAATGGCAAAATCGTCTTACCAGTTGACTCTGTCATCGCTGATGCTTTCGACCCAGCAGAAAGAACAACCATTGAAACTGTTGAAAAGGGTGAAATCCCAGATGGTTTCCAAGGTTTAGATATCGGTCCAAAGACCAGAGAACTCTTTGCCGAAGAAATTGCTAAAGCAAAAATGATCTTCTGGAACGGCCCAAGTGGTGTCTTTGAACAAGAAGAGTTCCAAAAAGGTACATTAGCCGTTTGTGAAGCTATTGCTAAAAACGATAAAGCCTTCACTGTCTGTGGTGGTGGTGACTCCGCTGCTGCTGTCAAGCAATTCGGTTATAAAGACAAATTCTCACACGTTTCTACAGGCGGCGGTGCTTCCTTAGAAATGATTGAAAACGATGGCCACTTACCAGGCATCGATGTGGTGAGATAATATGAGAAGAAAATTATTATTAGGCAACTGGAAAATGAATAAACTCGCTAGCGAAGCTAAAGAGTTTGCCATTGCCTCAAGACCACTTGCTGAAAAAGCAAAGAAAAATAACATTGATTTAGGTGTTACTCCAACATATTTATCTTTAGCCGCTGTTAAAGAAAACGCTTCTAAAGACATGATTGTCGGTGCTCAAAACGTCCACTTCAATGACCATGGTGCTTTCACTGGTGAAGTTTCCATCCCTATGCTCAAAGAATTCGGTATCGACTGGTGCTTAATCGGTCATAGCGAAAGAAGAACATACGATAACGAAACAAACGAAAAATGTAACGCTAAAATTAAAGCCTTAATCGCTAACGATATGGTTCCTGTCTATTGTGTTGGTGAAACATTAGCACAATTTGAAGCTAACCAAACAAAAGAAGTCGTTGGTGAACAAGTTCGTGTTGGCTTAAAAGAATTAAATGCTGATCAAGTGAAAAACCTTGTCGTTGCCTATGAACCAGTTTGGTCCATTGGTACAGGCAAAAACGCTTCTACAGAAATCGCTCAAGATGTCTGCAAATTCATCCGTGATGTTTTAAGAGAAATGTTCGGTAATGTTGCTGATGATATTAGAGTGCTCTATGGTGGCTCCGTCAAACCAGAAAACATCAAAGCGTATTTATCTTGCCCAGATGTCGATGGTGGCTTAGTCGGTGGTGCTTCCTTAAAGATTGATTCTTACGAAGCTTTACTTAATAACATTCTTTAATGTCATATAACACTTCGTTAAACCAAGTAGTTTACGATTTTACAAATAAAGAGTCCAAAGGTGCTTTCCTAACGAAAGTATTCGGCATGATGTTCCTTTGCTTGCTTATCACAACTGTGATAGCAGCGGGCTTCGGCTATGGATTCCAATACTTGTTAAAAGCTACTGCTACTATTGATGGCGACAAGATAGTGTTAAATAGTAGTTTACTATATGGCTTAGTTGGTACATTAATTGTTTGTTCCATCGCCTTATTAGTAATGTCGTTTGTTTTACCAATCACATTCATTAGAGGAAGACATAATATCCTAGTTCCACTCATGATTTATGTGGTCATAATGGGTATCCTATTATCCACATTTACATTCTTGTTTGACTGGGTCATCTTAGTGGAATCATTCGGTATTACCGCAATAATATTTGGTATTATGGCTTTACTAGGATACATTAGTAAGGGCCGCTTAACGGGCATTGGATTTATCTTATTAGGTTTGATCGGTGGTGCCGCTATGCTATCACTCGTTAATTGGGTGATGATTCTCATAGGTGGTGTACAACCACAAAATGTTGCCCTTTCTTGGATTGTCTCATTAGCGGTATTTGCCTTCTTAATGCTCATCACATTCTATGATGTTAACCGCATTAAAAGAATTGCTGAAACTGGTGCGACTAATGACAATAATTTGGTCTATTATTGTTCATATATCCTCTTTACAGACTTTATCTCTATCTTGATTAGAGTTATCTACTACGTAGCAATATTCTCTAGAAGAAGATAACAACAACAAAATATCAATGAGGACGTCTTAATTGATGTCCTCATTTTTTTATCTTTTAATCGCATTATTTTTGGCGGATAATAAAAACGATAATAAATTTTTAACGAAAGAAGGAAAAATATGAAAAAGCCTGTTCTTTTAATTTCTATGATTGCCGCTTTACTTTTAGTGGGCTGTAACAATAACAAACAACCAGCAGATACTTCTAAAGAAGAACAATCAAGTGTTCCTAGTGGAGATCAATCAAGCGCTCCAGAAGACAAATCTGCATCATCAAGTATTCCAATTTCTTATGAAAGTAAAGAAGAAGTGATAAATGATAATTTCACTCTTTTAAAACCAAACGATTTATCTTCAATGAGCAAAAACTGTAAAAAATATGTTGATGACATGCGCGCTCAACAACAAAAACTCATCAAAGAAAAAGGTAATGATGCTGATTATTATTTAAACGATTTATATGGTACTTCTGGTGTTGACCTCACCAAGGGTGTGACTCCAAGTTCAGGCAATTATCAAGATAACACCGGTGGTTATCGTGATGGTACAACACAAAATGATTATTTAGATCCTATTGGTGCGGATTACACTAAAGGTGAAAAAAGCGATGAAAATAAAGGCATCGAAATCGAATTTAGGCCCGCTAAAAATTTAGAAAATAAAGAATACACAATTACTTATAGTGCTAGTGAAGATTTTAGTGGTGCTAAAACAATCACATCTAATCTCACAAAAGTTTATCTTAAGAATTTATTAGTTAACCAAAAATATTATGTGAAAGTATCCGCGGATGGTAAAGATTCACAAACTATTAATTTCACCACAGGTGATTATCCACGTTGGATTGATGCTAGACCAATGTTTAATGTTCGTGATTTGGGTGGCTATATGACTTCATCAGGTCAAAGAATTAAACAAGGCTTAGTTTATAGAGGTGGAGAAATTAATAAGAAAACTGGTTGGTATGGTAGTCAACGCTATACCGATGATACTGGTAATACACAAGCTAGAGACGGACATATCGTTTCTGAAACAGATGCTTCTAAAAAAGCCTTCAGAGAAGATATGGGCATGATCAATGGTTTAGAAATTGATCTTAGAAGCGGTGGTGAAACAAATGGTTATCCAAGCAAAAGTGGATATTGTGATTTTGCAGAAAATAACGATATTTCTTATAAAATGCTAAGCATTAGTAGTTATCACAAAGGTATGCAACAAAATACCTCACAAATCAAACAATTATTTGAAGCTTTTGCGCAAGCCGATCAACACCCAGTTTATTTCCACTGTTATGGTGGTGCTGACCGTACTGGTGTTGTGGGCTTTATGCTTGGCGCGCTTCTTGGTATGAGCTATACAGATTTAGTTATTGATTTTGAATTAACAAGTTATAGTAGCAATCCATCAAGAAATTATCGTAGCCATCTTCGTAATGGCCCATGGAACGAATGGCCAGGCATGGTAACATATTTAAAAGACACTCTTGGTTGGGAAAAGGGTGATACTAAGAAAACAATTAAGCAAGGAATTGAAGAATATTTAAAAAATAAATGCAATATTTCTCAAGCCACAATTGATAATATTAGAAATATTATGTTGGAACCAGCAAAATAATTCTTAGCAAAATTGTCTATATTTTTAATAGGTCGCGAGTAATACGCGGCCTTTTCTCTTTATATTAAATACGCGTACGCGCGCACGTTATACAGGCACACATGCACATATTTTTATAAAAAATATAAAAAAGTACTTGCACACATTATATACATATGTATAATAGATAAAGCGCGCCCAGAAAAAAGGCCGCGAAATATCACTTAAAAAAATGGTTAAAAAAAATATTAAAAAGCCATTGACAGCAATAAATAATAAGTGATATGATATCAAAGCACGCGTCGGGGAGACCCAATGAGATATTACGTAGTAATAGCGTGCAACTGATCTTTGAAAACTAAACAGATGTACAAACATCACAACGTCAATTTGTTTAAAAAACAAAAATACAAAACCAGATAATTATTTTGAACTAGAATAAAACTTTGAGAGTTTGATCCTGGCTCAGGATGAACG
>JAGBLL010000016.1 GCA_017635465.1 Bacilli bacterium | reverse complement strand
CATAGAGTAGTTGCGAAAGTCGTTGATGGTGTGATGCAAACATCAAGTAAGTATTATAATGAAAAGACTGTTAATTTAGTTAGTACTTCTGAAACAAATTATTTAGTATTAATGGGTGATAATAACAATAATACAACAGATTCTATTGCCGTAACTAAAAATATTGTTTATGGAAAATATATAACAGGGTTGAATTTTATGAATATTTTTTCTGGTGGAATTAATAATGGTATAATATATTTCATTTTAATAGGTATATTTGTTATCATGATTGGTATGCAAACTGCTCAAGTTCTTCTTAAAAAGAAGACTGATGAAGCTAAGAAGCAAAATGAAGAATCAAGAGAACAAATGCTAGAAGAACTTAAAAAAGAAATTTTAGCAGAAGAATTAGCTAAGATTAATGCTCAAAAAGAATTAAATGAAAATAAAGAAAACAGCTAATCACGCTTAGCTGTTTTTATTATGTTAGGCGAATGCCTCACATAAAAACCTCCTGCTATGCAGGGGAGAATTGAAAAGCGGTAGCGTTGCACAAAATAAAAACCTCGCATATAATGAAATTGGTCTGGCAACCGAAAACATTATAAGGAGGCAATCAAATGGCAACGAAACCAAATGACGATTCTAGTTTATCACATAGTGTGTCCTGAATGCAATTTCTAGGGCTAAGAAAGAGCAATGCTCATTCAAAGATGGATGAGGGCCATCCATAATCGTTATTTAGGTAAAGGTTATAAACCGCAAGTAAGTATTAATATCAAAAGTATTGGTGCTGAGCAATACTTGAAAAGGCATGTAAATATGATGTCAGGTGAATGTTATAAAGTTGAACGTGAGTGAAGAACTGATGAAGCATCGAAAAGACTATAAATGTAGATGAAACTAGGTTATTGTGTGAAATCTAGGATTAGTTCAATGGGAGCCTAATTATTGATTGAATATCTACCGGTGTTGAGGTTACAAGAGTATAACATAGGCTTTGAATGGGAACAGGAGAGTCCTATATAATGATGTTAAGGGAAAACATAAGCTAACATATATGCGAATGTGATAGTACCAAAGTATTATGTAGGTGCGGATAAACCTGTAGTAGTGATGAGAACATTGTAATGATGTTTGAGCAAAGGGGTTTAGTTGTGTTACTTTTAAATGATAACAACTGAAACAATTAGGAGGATTATCATATTGAAAGAAAAACCATTTAAAATAGGGAAGATGGAAATCTATGAGGCATTCAAAAAGGTAAAGAAGAATAAAGGAGCTGGAGGCGTCGATAACATAAGTTTAGATAGATACGAAATCAATCTTAAAGACAATTTATATAAGTTATGGAATAGAATGTCTTCTGGTAGCTACTATCCAAGAGAAGTAAGAGGCGTAGAAATACCGAAGAAAAATGGTAAAATGCGTTTATTAGGAATTCCTACAATCGAAGATAGAATTGCGCAAATGGTGGTTAGAGAAAGACTTGAAGAAAAAGTTGAACCTATATTTGTTAATGAATCATATGGATATAGACCTAATAAATCGGCGATAGGTGCAATAACATCAGCGAGAATGAATTGTTTTAAATATCCGTGGTTGATAGAGTTTGATATAGTTGGGTTGTTTGATAATATAGACCATGATTTATTGATGAAAGCTGTTAAGTTATTCTTAAATGAAAAATGGGAAATACTATATATTGATAGGTGGCTAAAATCTTCTATTCTTATGCCAAATGGTGAAATTAATAGCAGAAATAAAGGTACACCACAAGGTGGAGTTATTAGTCCAGTATTAGCAAATTTATTCTTACATTACGCTTTTGATTTATGGATAAAAAGAACCTTTAATGACATAAGCTTTGAAAGATATGCGGATGATGGTATTATTCATTGCAAAACATTAAGACAAGCTGAATATATTCTAAATAGATTAAAAGAAAGAATAAAAGAGTGCGGATTAGAGATACATCCTAGCAAGACCAAAATCATATATTGTAAAAGCTATAAGAATACAATGAATTATGTTAATTATGAATTCACATTTCTAGGTTATACGTTTAAGCCCAGTATAGTCAAGAATATGGAAGGAAGATTAATATTAGGATATGTTCCGAGGGTAAGCAAAGAGGCAGCTAAAAAGTTTAGAAAATCAATTAAAGATACAATTAACATGGCAAAAACAAGTGATATTGTAAAAATAGCTGAATTAATAAATCCCATAATTATGGGATGGTATAACTATTTTTGTGTTTTCTCCAAACATATAGCGTTTCGTAGCGGGATAAACTACATTAATAATGCAATATCTAATTGGGTTAAGAAGTATTTTAAATCTTGTAGGAGAAGTATTAAGAAAGCTTACAAGAAACTTTATTACATATCAAAAAGTAATAAATTGTTTTATCATTGGAAACTGGGATATACCCCTATTAAGAATTGGTAATAACAACAAGAGCCGTATGATGGGAGACTATCACGTACGGTTCCGTGAGAGGAAAAGGTGAAACTCCTTTTCCTACTCGACCTAGATGGAATTGTAAGTACCATATTGTATTCATACCCAAATATAGGAGAAAAGAAATATATGGTCAGTTACGTTCTGATATAGGACAAATACTAAGACAATTATGTCAGTATAAAGAAGTAGAAATAATAGAAGCACATGCCATGAGTGATCACATTCATATGTTGGTAGCAATACCGCCAAAGTTGGCAGTATCAACATTCATGGGATATTTGAAAGGAAAAAGTAGTCTTCAAATATTTGAGAGACATGCAAATTTGAAATATAAATATGGAAATAGAAACTTTTGGGCGAAAGGATATTTCGTATCAACAGTAGGGTTGAATGATGAGGTGGTGAAAGAGTACATCAGAAATCAAGAGAATGAAGATATGATGGAAGATAGAATAAATTTGAAAGAGTATCAAGACCCATTCAAAAAAGCCCAAAAGTAAAAGTCGCCCCAAGGCGACTATGATAGTGTAAGACACGGTTGTCAGATTTTCACATGCCCCTTGAGGGGCTTGTGAAGTACTAGGCCCTTATAGGGGAGCCTAAAAACCACCCGTTGAACGGGTGGATTGTTATT
>JAGBLL010000015.1 GCA_017635465.1 Bacilli bacterium | reverse complement strand
TAGGGTCGGATGCTACTGAAGTATTTTCAGATGTTTCCATGCCATCATCTCTTTTAAGCTATAGAGACTAAATCAATGTTGCCACGCAAAACAAAATAAGAAGCAAAGCGGGGAAAATCCCTGCTTTTCTTTTTTCTTTACAATAGTAAAATAATTGTTAGGAGAAAATTATCATGGATGTTAAAAAAACAGTATCTGATTTATTATCCAAAAGAGTGGATATCTCTAATTTAAAAGAGACCGATTCACTTTCAGGACTTGGTCTTGACTCACTAGATTTGGTTGAAGTAATGCTCGAAATCGAAGAAGAATTAGGCATTGAATTTGACTCTGATGAAATATCTCAAGTCGCCACTTTAGGTGATGTTCTAAAATTAATTGAGTCAAAAATTAAATAAGCATTGATTTTATAAAATCGAATATGATATTATCATTCATGCGTTTTTAAGCTAAAGCGCAAGTGTATGCCTACCTAGCTCAGTCGGTAGAGCTATCGGCTGTTAACCGATCGGTCGTGGGTTCGAGTCCCTCGGTAGGCGCCACACTTCTGGCCTGTTGGAGAAGCGGCTTAACTCACCACCCTTTCACGGTGGCATTCATGGGTTCGAATCCCATACAGGTCACCAATTAGTTAAATAGGATTGATACAAAGTGTCAGTCCTTTTATTTTTTGTTATCATATTGTTATGGAAAAAGAAATAAAACCAATTTACCCAAATGCACAATTTAAAACTTTTTGCTATATCGTAAACGTCGTTAATTAACACCCATGTATGAAAACAGCCACCTAAATAGGAGGCAGGTTCATTTCCCAAGGACAGCAAAAGACAGGATTATAGTGCTTTTAATATCTCTTTTGAATAAGGCAACAAGTCATCAATCGATTTGCTTTTAATATTCTCTAAAACATATTTGATATAGCGATAAGGATCTAGTCCATTAATAATCGCAGTTCTAATGATTGAAAATAACTTAACTGTATAAATAGCACCTGCTTCACTTCCCGAAGTTTGAAATACTTTTCTATTTATAACAAATGGTTTAACACATCTTTCAGCGAGATTATTGCTTAACTCTAAATATGGCTCGTCTAAATAAGGGAGCAAATCATCCCATACTTTCTTTGTGTAGTTAATCGCAGTTTCAAAAGCACTTCCTTGTTTAGGAGTATAGTTAAATACTAGATTATGAATATCATTAATGATTGGAAGTTCTTGTTCGTGTCTTAAAGTAGTCAAATCTATTCCAAATATCTTATCTTTATGGGCTTTTTCTTCAATTTTAAATAATTTATCCATTCTAGAAACAATATTAAAAGCGATAGATTCTTTTCTATTTTTTGTAGGCATAGCTTTAAGAATATCCATATATTTTCTTCTCGCATGAGCCCAACATCGTTGCAGTTTGATATTATCTTTATTCTTTCTTAATTTATCGTAACCATGATAATCATCACATACCACATATCCATCGAAATCTTTTAAATAGTTAGATTCAGGATCAATGGCTCTAGTTTCATTAAATTCATAAATATGGATTTGCTTGTCATCATAGAAGCTTGATGCATAGACGAAGACATAACTCTTTTTTCTATCAGGATTAACTTGTTTTGATAACGTTAGTGTTGTTTCATCCGCGTGTATCACTTTAGTGCTTGTTTTTAACAAATCTTCCTTCATTCTTTCGTATATTGGAGTTAACACTTCTGCAGTCTTAGCCATATAATCAGCCATATTAGATTTAGAAATTGGTAAGCCTAACGTATTAGAGAAATGCTTTTCTAAGTGATTAAATGGGATTCCAAGTTCATATTTATGATAGGCGAGATAAGCGGCGAATCCTGGAGTCAAGATACTTCCATCAAATACTTCATTAACTAAAGGATAGTAAACTTTATTATCTATCTTATTACAATCAGGACATTTATATGTTTCTTTAATAATCTTAGTGATTTTAACATTTATTGGATCAGCATCAATTTGATATCTGACTTTTTCTCCAATTTTAACTAAATCCTTTCCGCATGTTGGGCAAACTAAAGTATTTGACTTAAGAACGATTACATCAGTTACATATTTTTCAAAATCAATATCTTCAAATTTCTTCTTTCTAGGAGAAGCTTTTTTATCTTCTTTAATAATCTCTTCAACTTCGTTAATTATTACTTTATTAGTCTTTTCGGTTTTAGGAACAAATTGTCTAACATAAGCAATAGTCTTCTTTTCTTTTTGGTGCATTAAAGCAAGAAGAGCTTTTTCCTTTTCTTTACGTTCATTAAATAGTTCAGCTTTTAATTTATTATTTTCTTCTTCTAATTCTTTAATGCGTTTTAAAGCTTCTTCTAGATTCATATCAATAGTGTATCAAAATACTTTTAAAATTACAAAGTAATTTTAATTAGTAACAAATTAATAAGATAATTATAATAAAAAGAGACTTATCAGTCCCTTAATAATATTTCACATCTAGTTGAGGTTTTGGCTTATATTCAATAACGTCAAGGCCCTTAAGCAACCAATCAAGTTGACGGCGATCAATTTTTACCTGTTCACCTATCTCTGGCCATTTAAAGTTTCCAGCGGTTAATCGATTTTGAAGAAGCCAAAATCCCCATTCGTTTTCGTAATAGATTTTGATGATTTTCTTACTCCTTGAGCAAAATATAAATACAGAGTTTATTATTTCCGCGGGTGAGAAATTAAAAGCAACTAGTTGTTGTATCTTATATATCCCCATCTTCATACTTGTTGGTCCAGAATAAAGGTGGATTTGGTTAATGCAGTCGAATCTAATCATAAAACCTTATCCAATATAACAAGGGCTTGTTCTAACGATGTAGTTATTTTTATCCCCTTTATTTCGACCAAAACAATAGAATGATCGAACCTTGAAAAGTGATGGGACTTTTTAATAATTTGTTCCTCATCTAAAACATTCATATTTACTTCATCAGTTTTTACTAGTTGATGTGGATTATTATCATCAAAATTAACTTTAATAAAACTGCCTTCTAAATCTCTATATGCATTTGCCCATTCTCTAAATGTTTCTCTATTTAATCCGTTCTCTCTAGCAAATGTTTTCATCGGCAGACCTGATATTCTCCATTTTTTAACAAAGCCAATTCTTTCGGCATCTGTATAATGTTTTCCCATAAATAAAAGCTCCTTTCATCATGATTGGAGCATACATTTATTCTTTAAATAGCGGTAGAGTGTTAATTAACGACGTTTACAGTCCAAATAATTGGGAGCATTTTCATATTTGCTGGTGCGGATAACAGGAATTGAACCTGCACGAGTCTCCTCACAAGATTCTAAGTCTTGCGTGTCTACCAGTTCCACCATATCCGCGTGCTTAATGATTATATATTATTAAATAATAAAAAGACAATAATTGAATTATTATTGTCCTCTATACCCTTTTAGCGATTGTTATTCTTCTTATACTATATCTCCTAAAAAGAG
>JAGBLL010000014.1 GCA_017635465.1 Bacilli bacterium | reverse complement strand
TAAATTCGATGTCCGGTAAAGCGTGGCGTCCATGGATCTCGAAATATAAAAACAACTTTTTTATTAGATGTTATTTCGTATTTCTTTTTAAATTTCCACAGTGTTACAACGCCGTCTTCATAACTAATTCGTCCAAAATAAGGAATCATCGAAAAAACGATTAAAACCAACAAAATCAAAGCCATGCTACAGGGGATAGCAATCGAGACAACTATGTTTATGTTTTTAGCCAAAATAATCAATAGCATAGTCAATAAAAAATTAGCAATTACATCAACAACGATTGCGCCAACACCCATTTTTAACATTTTTCTACAAACAAATCTCTTTTTCATTGCTTACTGTTCTTTTCTAAAAAACTCTTCAATACAGATTTTGCTGTTTCAACCTGTTTTTTATACCTTCTTGATTCAAATTCGCAACCGCCTAATACATCAATCGCATTAAGAAAATCAAAACGCTCATAATAAAGAATAAAGATTTTATCATTTTCAAAATTCACACCGATTTGTATTTTTCGATTCGCCGAACAAAAAAGAATTGAAGGCACAACATTAGATTCAAAAATTGAATCATATTTATAACCAAGCTCTTCAAGAAAAGAGAAATCTGCTTGAATCTTTTTATAGATATTTTTTGAAAAAAATCTCTTTATAACGTAATTGCCCTTGCAATTCAAATATATGATTGTTCCACCACCTAAAAACATTTCTATGCCAAGATTGCAACCAAATATCACATGATAAGTCATTGACGAATTTGTTATATTAAATAAAAAATATAAAATTAATGCTACAACAGTACATATTAATGTAAGCAAGAAAAAAACCACAAACATTATTGCCACCAGCTTCAGTTTTGGAGTGGTATTTCTAAAAATATATAGTTTATCCAAAAATGAGCCGGGTTTGATAGTTTGCTTTTCAAGCGTTTCGTCTGAAATATCATTAAAACTATTTGCTTTAAACATTGGCCCAAAATACCAAAGAAGCAAAAAAAGCCAAGGTAAAGAAACCATATTCATATTATTTAGATAATTCTCCAGATAGTTTCGTGTTAAGCATACTAGTTAAGATAATCTTCAATAAGTTTCTTATGAGATGTAAATAAATCTAAGAAGTCCTTTTTCCGAGTTATAGTTATAAAGACTATGTTTTTCATTCTTTTTTCTTCACATTCAGAAAGGTAAGACCTTAAAGAATATGACTTATCTAAGTAACCATCCATGTTTATTACAACAAAATTGTTATTTTCGAATCTGCTTTTAAAAACCTGCTTTATGTCATCTTTACGTATAACGATTTCTTTGCTATTCTTTGACTTTTTATAAACAATTGTTTCATCATCATACTCAATGATATCAAGACCAAAGAAAAATAAGGAAAAGAGAGACATGCCTATTCCAATCAATGTGAAAAATATTACCGTCCATTCCAGCAAAACAGCCACAATGATGCAGGGAGTTGATATAAAACCGCCAATAACAATAAATGATATGCCAATTCTGATTTGTCCATGAATTACCCTTTTTCTAGCATTATTTTCCATACCAACATTATATATGAAAAAGGTTGCTATTTTCTAGCAACTCTCTTTTTATTGCATCGCGCCTTCTTAAGATAAGGAGTGAGATCGAATGTGAATCCGAAACAAAAATCTCAATAATTATTTATTCAGTTATATTGACTACTACATTTGTATTAACATCACCAATCGAAAAATCGATTGTTACTTTGCCAACTTTAAGAAAAGAAAAATAGATATAGAAAATAGATGCAACAACAGAGTTCCCTTTTTCGAAAGAATAATAATCATTATTTTGTGTAACACTAATTGATTCAAAAGGAACAGCCTTTTCAAGTTTTTCATCACCAATACCAACAAGATATAAAGACATCATTTTTGTTTTACTAATAGTGGCATTCATTTCATGAGTAAATGGAGCGCTTTCTTGGATGTATATGCTTTTTAATTTGGATTCAAACGTGAACCATTCAAAAGATATTGATTTGCCTTTTAAAAATCTTCCAGCGCGCTCTAATTCATCAAAACTACTACTATGGGCGTTACCAAGTTCTTCGATTAATAACGTACCTTCATCATCTAAATCGAGTATCGATCTCTTCCCGTTGTCGTCATTGAATAAGAAAGTGTCGTTATGGTAATCATAAATTCTTACAAGATAACTGGTATTCGAAGAAGCTTTCCTTCTATCTTGATAGTAGGCTAGATCGGTGTAACCATCATTATTAATGTCCGCTAAATAGATGCCTTTAGCACCATTTTTTTGTGAATCGGAAATAAGTTTATCTCTACCTTCAATATACAATTCGTGCTTGTTGTTACTTCTTACAAAACTCAAGTCAGGAAACTCTTCAAGAGATAATGTTTCATCTCTATAGCCATCAGGTTCATAAGCTATATCATAAATTCTTTGGCCTTTGACATATTTGTTTTCAACCTTGCTGTTAGAAGATGCACTATCACTCAGCGATTCAGATATCGATGAATCAGTTTTGCGAGTGCAACCACACAATACAAAAAGTGACGTGAAAACAATGCTTAACAATTTCTTCATGAGTATATAGTATCATTTTACGAAAAAAGTTGCTATTTTTTAGCAACTCTCTTCTTATTGCATCGCCTTTCTTAAGATAAGGAGTGAGGTCGAATGTGAATCCGAAGCACACATCATCAATATAGAAGGGTGCGTATACAGTCTCATTTGGTGATCCACCACATAAGACTATTTTATAAAATTATGGAGTTTGAAAAAAGCCCTCATTTCAAGAGCTTATTTACGCTGAATACGATACAACTCAAACTCGAAATCATCTAAGTGTAAAGTGTTCATTATATTAATACATTGGTGATCCCAACGGGATTCGAACCCGTGAATGTCGCCTTGAGAGGGCGATGAGTTAAGCCACTTCTCCATAGGACCAGCAGGAGTAATTATACTCCCGAGTTTTTATTTAAGTAAAGAAATAACAGCGTCAATACGTCTATGAGTTTCCTCTATTCCTAATAGGTACATGACCATGCAGAGATTTGGAGCGTTCTTTCTACCTGTTAATGTGATACGAAGAATTTCCGCTAAATCGCCAATGTTACCTTTATAAGCTTCTGGATTAGCTTTATAGTCCTTGTTATTAGCAGCATAGTTGAGTTTTGTACCGATTTCTTTTAAATCATTGAACCAGACTTGTTCATCAGTATTGGTTTTGAGTTCGTTTTTAATAGCGGTCAATGCTTCAATTAAGTCTTCTTTAGAGAATTTTTCATTAAATGGTAATGGTTCTTTGATAACTTCGTTATATCTATCTTTATAGAAGAAACCAATAATATCCAAGATATTACCAAATTTTTCATAGTCTTTTCTTGGGTTGGCCTTTTCTCTATCAATGTTCATGATATTAGCGAAAAGTTCTTTATCAAATTCAATCGCTTTTTGTAATTCTGGATTGTATTTTTTAGCGTATTCATAGGCTAAAGAAGTAAATTCATCTTTGTTATATTTGACTAATAATTCACGCGCAAAGAAGTTGAGTTTGCCCATATCGAATAAAGCGCCTTCTAATGACATCTTCTTAAATGAGAAGGTGAAGTCTTCCATGTGTTCGAATTTATTGGCGAGAATCCATTCTTCAAAATTACTATTAGCAATGGTCATTAAATACATGATGAGTGATTGTGGTAAATAGCCATCTTCGATGAAGTAAGAGCAAGCCGCTTCACGGTCTTTTCTTTTAGAAAGTTTACGTTTATTACCTGTTTCTTCATCCACTTTCATAATGACTGGTAAATGAGCGTATTTAGGGGCTTTCCAGCCTAACGCTCTAAAGAGTTGAACGTGAATTGGTAAAGAGGCAACCCATTCTTCCCCACGGATAACTGTAGTTGTTCTCATGAAGTGATCATCGACAGCGTGGGCAAAGTGATATGTTGGTAAACCATCACTCTTATAGATAACGATGTCTTGATCGTTTTCAGCGATTTCAAATTCGCCTCTGACTAAATCTGAGACTTTAATCTTATTTTCGTGATTTCCATCACTTTTGAAACGGATAACAAAATGTTCACCGTTTTTAATTTTTTCATATTTTTCTTCATTAGAGAGATTTCTGCATTTAGCAAATTCACCATAATAACCTGGGTTTAATTTCTTTGCTTCTTGTTCTTTACGAAGTTCTTCTAAATCGTTAGAAGTGCAGAAACATGGATAAGCTTTGCCTTCTTCTAATAAGTGCTTAATAACAATTTTATAAATATGCGCACGCTTAGATTGGACATATGGACCATAATTACCTTTTTCATGATTGCCTAAGTAGCCTTCATCAGGATCGATACCAAAAACATGTAATTGTTCTAAAAGTTGTTCACCACTACCAGCAATTTCTCTTTTTGTATCAGTATCTTCTAATCTGACATAAAAAACACCTTTTGATTGTGATGCGACTTTACGACACACTAAAGAAGTAAATAAAGAACCAGTATGGAGGAAGCCCGTAGGGCTTGGTGCAAATCTTGTTACTTGTGCACCCTCTGGTAAATCTCTAAGTGGATATCTTTTTTCTAAATCATCGATTGTCTCGGTAACATCTGGAAAAATTAAGTCTGCTAGTTGTTTGTTTGTAATCATTTTTTCTGCCTCTTTCAATTTAATGTTGCAAGATTTTTTTTCTGTGTTTATAATAATTGAGCGCGATTTGGAAATCCCAAATGCAGGTGTAGTTCAGTGGTAGAACGTAACCTTGCCAAGGTTAATATGCGGGTTCGATTCCCGTCACTTGCTCCAGACAGCTCATTACCCAGATGCAAATCTGGGTTTTTTATTCCTCATTATCATCACTTTGTCCTTGTAATGATTGTTCTAAACTTCTTTTTTCTTCTTCGCTTAAATCAATGCTGTTTTGAATTTTCTTTAAGACATCTTCAATGGCTTTTTGATTTCCTTCTCTAAAGTTCATCTCGTATTTCTTATATATAACTTCCATATTGGTGAAATAGAATGGAAGATAGAACACTAAGGTAGCAACACCACCAACCATCACAAAGGCTGGTAATAAATCAATTCTTTTAATAACTAAAATATCTAAAATAGCAAAGCCCGCCATACCAAGAAAGGATAAGGCTAAAATAGGCCAGTTAAGAGAGAACCAGTCTTTTCTCATGTTTCTTCTATGAGTGGCATAAGTATTGCTAATGCTCATCCTTAATAATGGAGGGGCCGCAAAGGCGACATTTGTGCGGTAGTAAATTGATATTGATGAGAATGAAATAAAGTAAATAAACGCTAGCATAGCAAGTGGAATTCCAAATGCTGAGACATAGAAGATGAAGGTTAATAGCATACCATCATTTGCGTTCATAATTGCAATGAGATCTTCATATGTTGCGTCCATTGAATATAAATAACTATAAGCGAAATCTTTTAATGTATCAGTAAAGAGAGAACCATATTGATTTGTGAAGATAATCACAAACACTAAAGAGGCAATTAAAACACTGATGAAATAAAAGATCAGGGATTTTAAAAACGAAATAATGCCTCTAAATGAGCTTCTAAATTGTGTGCGGAAAAAACCGTAATAATATCTTAAAAACGCTGAGAAAGTCACTGGTTGATTTATTTGTAAATAATATGAAGCGATGTGACTAGCAAATAAAAATGGTAAGCCAATTAACGGAACAGTTACTAAAAGTAAAGAAGGATAAATAAAAGCGATTAGCATTGAGATGATTAAAAACAAACCACCCATGATACCGATAGCGATATATGAAGATGGGTTAGTTTTAAATCTATTAAACGAAGATGATCTTAATGAATCTTTCATTATTTCTTCCTTTTGTTTTCTTTAGCGATTGATTGCACTGCTTTTGCAAGCTGCGCTTCATTAATATTTTGCACTGGACGAGATTCGATTGCTCTAATAAGAGCAGGGAATTTTCTTCTTTGAATAATATAGAACTGTTTGGAGTCACTATGGACTTCAACTTTACAGTCATCATTAATCAAAGTAATGCCGATAAGTAAAGAAGCATCTAATCCAGTAGATGAAGATAATTTACTCGCTAATTGTTTAGATTGATTAATTGGATTATCGGTATAGCATTTCTTACCTTTATGAGAAATGAAGATTAATGACTTATCAGAGGATTTACCGACAAGATCGCCTTCATAATATTTACATAAAATAACGTAAATATATTTCTCACCGAAGATGATGTGATCGACTTTAGCTAATTTATTTGAGTCAACTTTGAAATAAAATTGATTGATTAGATAATAATCGTTTTCTAACGCGACCTTATATACACGCTTATAAAAACGCACTTGGAAATGCGAGCGTTTATAATGCGCTGAAATTGGAAAATATAAGATGAGCGCTAAAAATAAAACGACAACGATTGGCACGATGATGACAAACGCTAGTTGTATTTGTGTTAACGATGTAAGAAGCCTTAAATCATACATATATAATATACTAACAAAAAAGACCTTAAAAATTAAGGTCATTTTGAATTATTTATTAGTCAAATATGGTTTTGTTAGCTTTTATCGCTTCTATAATGCGATCAATTTCTTCTTTCATCACTTTTCTTGATATTGGAGGAAGCTCATCAATAGGGAACCAATTAACATCATCAGTTTCGTATTCATGCTCATGAAGTTCACCTTTTAATTTTCCTTCAAAGACAACGAGATATTCTGGAGAAGAAACGTTTGTTTTAAATGGAGTGCGATTGAGTACGCCCACTAGACGCACTACTTCAATATCCGCTCCAGCTTCTTGCGATGATTCGTTGATTGCAGTTTGACCAGCGGAATCATATAAATCCGCCCAACCTCCTGGGAATGAATATGTCCCAGAATTAGCTTCTCTAACCATCAATACTTTATCGCGATTTTCGTTAAGAATAACCGCTCTAACGGATACGCTTGGAGTAGGATAAATATCTCTTGAGAAATAATTAGGTCTATGGAACTCCATATCCACTAGCTTTGCGAGCATTTCTAAAGTGAGATCATTAATCTGTTGATAGTTAGTAATAGCGTATGGATCTTTTGAAAAAACCAATCCTATTTTAGCGATGGATTGGATTTTCAATATATAGTCGTAAAGTTCTTTAGTGTCCATTATTCTTCTGCTGAATGATCCGCCATATAATTTTCAAATGCGCGGAGGAAGTTTGCTTGGTTAACAGATTCTAAATCACCATTAACGGCAAATGAGATACGTCCTGTTTCTTCAGAAACAACAACAGTCACAGCATCTGATACTTCAGAAATACCAATGGCTGCTCTATGTCTTGAACCATATTTACCAGCGAATGGTTTTGTGGTTGGTGTAAAGAAGACACTAGCGGCAATAATTTCATTACCATGAATGACAACCGCACCATCGTGCAAACGTGTACCCGGATAGAAGATTGTAAGTAAGATTTCTGGGGTGACAGGTGCGTGAATTGGGACACCATTTTTCATGATATCTTTTAAATCTGTGTTCTTTTCAAATGTCATAATGGCACCGATACGAGCATTACTTAATGAAATAACTGCAGATTCAATGTTCTTATAAAGAAGTTGGGTATCATAGATCTTTTCAATACCGAAGTTAGCCGCTTTAGCGGTAGCTCTTGAGAATGGATTGGCAATGAATTTTCTCACATCGCCAAGGTTAGCAAAGAAGCAACCTGCTAAACCAGCAGCGGAAATAAAGGCAATTAATGTGCAGACAATTGGAAGGTTGAGAAGGAAGGCGGCAAGGAAGAAAACGAAAGCCAATGATAATAAAATAAATGTGGCGCGTCTTTTTGCAACTTTGTACAAAATGAAAAATAATCCACCAAATATAACAACAATCAAAACCAATGAAGCGATAAAATTGCCAAGAGGCATTACATCGTTTTCCCATGCAAATTTCATGCCCTTTACCTCCAAAATGAGTGCAAAAATATCATAATATATTTCTAAATATATTTTCAACAATAGATAGCAAAAATACTAAAAAAATAGGTTATTTAGTCTATTTTGACAATTGTAGGAGAACTGTTTTTGCTTCTTCTAGCAAATGGTTTTTTGTGTTTTTTTAGAAATTGTTCTGTGACTTTATAACCTTTGTCGGTTAATGAAAAATATAGTTCTTTTGTCTTAGTATCGAACACTCTACCGATATAACCATAACGATAAAGCATCATTGTTAAACGGCACACTTTCTTGCTGGTAAAAGAAATAAGCGTACCAAAACTATCTAAGTCCACGAATTGTTTGGTATCTTCGTCCACGATACCAACGAGGATTTTATAAATACCTTCGTTTAATGGATAATAATGCAAGTCATTCAACGCTTTTATTGTGACAAGCGCTTTAAAATAAGTTTGATTTAATTTGAATTCTTTCATGGTGATATTCTAGTCATTTATCTTCTTAAGGTCAAAGATATTCTCTATTGTTTAAAACAATAATTTTATGTAGAATGTTAACGGAAACGGAGATTTATAAATATGCCAACACCACATAATAGTGCCAATCCTGGCGATTTTGCTAACGTTGTTTTAATGCCTGGCGATCCATTAAGAGCTAAATTGATTGCTGATACATATCTTCACGATGTGAAATTAGTCACAAGTGTAAGAAACATTTATGGTTATACAGGTTATACCAAAAATGGAAAGAAGATTAGTGTCATGGCTTCTGGTATGGGTATGCCATCCATCGGTATTTATTCTTACGAATTGTATTCACGTTACGACGTTGATGTCATCATCCGCGTAGGAACTTGTGGCGCTTATCAAGAAAACATTAACTTATTCGATATTATCGTTGGAAGCACTGCTTCAACAGATAGTAACTGGATCCATCAATATGGATTAAATGGTCATTATTCCGCAGGTGCGGACTTTGACTTAGTTGAAGCTGCGGTTAATTCCGCGAGAAAGAAAAAAATTCCTGTTCACGTTGGTAACGTTCTTTCTAGTGATATCTTCTATAACGCTGATAAAGAAGGCTGGAAGAAATGGGCTGATATGAACATTTTAGCGGTTGAAATGGAAGCTTTCTCCTTATACTGCAACGCTGCTAAATTAAAGAAAAAAGCCCTTTGCCTATTAACTGTTAGTGACTCTTTCTTAATTAGAGAAGAACTCACACCAGAACAAAGACAAAATGGCTTATTAAGAATGATTGAAATCGGCATTGAAACCGGTGAGAAATTCGCTAAAGAATCTGAATAAGATTAATTAACTATCACACTATGGTACGCATCTCTATGCTAGAAGGGATGCGTGCTTTTTTATATACCTTGTCGCTTATTTTTATAATTTGCGGTAAAGGATTAATAATGAATTGATAACTAATACAACTGTTAATCCAGTATCAGCGATAACAGGAATAACCATTGGGATATTTAAAGCTGGGATAACCACTAAGATAGCAACAATAAGTTTGACTAATAACGCGAATACAATATTGAAGATAGCGGTTCTTCTAGCGATCCTAGCAATCTTCACTGCTTCATAAACTTTAGCAGGATTATCATTCATGATAACGACATCAGCATTTTCCACAGCAATATCGCTACCGATGGCGCCCATCGCCATACCAACATCCGCACGCATAATGCTTGGAGCGTCGTTAATTCCATCACCAACGAAGGCTACGGCCTTATTAGTTAAAGACATTTCTTTTTCTAATATTTCTGTTTTTTGATCAGGTGTTAATTCACTATAAACACGGTCAAGGCCTAATTCGTTTTTGATATATTCAGCATTGTCTTTCTTATCACCTGTAAGAAGAACGACTTCTTTCTTTTCTTTGTGCAAAAGTTTGACCATATCATAGGCTTCTTTTTTCACTTCATCATATAAAACGATGTAGCCTAAATATTTGTCACCTTTTTTGCAGTGAACGATTGTGCCAATAGCGTCTTCACTAATCGATTTAACACCATTATTTTTCATAAACTGTGCGTTACCAGCGATAATGACTTCACCTTCATAAGTTGTTTTAACGCCATATCCAGCGATTTCTTGATAATCAACTTGTTTAGCCGCAAGAGCTTTAACATCTACTTCGTGACAGATTGCCTTAGCAATTGGATGAGTTGATAAACTTTCAGCGGCATATAAAGCATTTAATAATTCTTGTTCGCTCACACCATCTTGTGTTGCCACTTTTTGAATGGTGAAGACACCATGTGTTAATGTTCCTGTTTTATCAGTAACAATCTTATTAACATTATTTAATTGATCTAAATAGTTAGTGCCTTTGATAACCACACCACGTTTGCTCGCTAAACCAATAGCCGCAAAATAAGCAAGTGGGACAGAGATAACAATTGCACATGGGCAACCAGTAACGAGGATTTCTAATCCTCTAACGAGGTAGTTCATCCAATCTTTACTAATGAGACCACCGATAACGAAGACTAAAACCGCTAATAAAACGATGGCAGGAGTATACCATTTAGCAAATTTAGCGATGAATTCATCAGCTTTGGATTTCTTTTCACCACTATTGGAGATTAATTCTACAATCTTAGCGACAGCGCTATCTTCATATTTCTTATTAACTTTAATAGTGATTGAACCTGTTTTAACAAGGCAACCCGCTAAAACTTCACTTTCATTTGTATCTGCTAAGACTGGGACAAATTCACCAGTTAATGATGATTTATCAATATAGGCGGAACCAGAAACAACTTCACCATCAACCGGAATCATTTCACCAGCACTGACAACAACGTTATCTCCGATATTTAATTGTTCAGGATCGACTTTAACGATTTGTTCGTCTTTTAATAAATTAGCGTATTCCACTCTTAATTGAACAGCATTCATGACGGCTAATTTACTCTTATTAGTGGCTACTTTTTCAACGATTTGACCAACTTGGAATAAGCCCACAACCATCATGCCTTCCATCGCAAAGTGCACACCGTGTTCAATATTTTCTGGATTGAGTAAATCAATGATAGCTAACGCAGTAGCGCCTAAAATGGCGATAGTAATTAGTAAATTATGATCAATGATATTACGACCGTTTTTAATATGAAGAATAACACGCCAGAAGACATCATAGGCCAATAAAACTGATGTAGCGCTATAAATAGCGAATCTAATCCAACCACTTGGATCGAATTTTTCAAAGACTAATAGATTAAGAAGTATCACAACGACACCAACAATGACTCTTGCTAATAAGAACCACATTGATTTAGTAAATAGTTTTTCTTTGTGTTCTTCTTTTTTGCTTTGCAATTCTTTGATATCTAACGGATCACTTTCCACTTGCGCAATTATTTTAGCGATTTGTTCCACAGTGAATGGTTTATCACTATAAGTGATGAACATCTTATTTGTGGAGAAGTCAATATGAGCATCTTTAATACCTTCTTGCTTTGCAAGATGTAATTCTGATTTATGAGCGCAGTTTGGGCAATCAAAACCAGAAATGTGATAAATCTTTTTAACTTCTTTTTTATCTAAGTCATAGATATCTAATGGATCACTTTCCACTTGAGCGATGACTTTTTTAATTTCTTCCACTTCTAATTCTTTATCTTTATATGTAACAAACATTTTGTTCGTGGAGAAATCAATATGACAACTTTCAATACTCTCGTGTTTATTTAAATGTGTCTCTGATTTATGAGCGCAGTTTGGGCAGTCAAAGCCAGAGATATGATATGTTTTCTTAATCATTACCGTTTTCCTCCTCCATCACGTGTTCATAGGCCACTCCTAAGAGTAAGCGCACATGCTTATCACTTAATGAATAATAAACTTTTGTCTTTTCTTTACGTGTTCTTACTAAGTCTGCATCTTTTAACACTTTTAATTGATGAGACACTAAGGATTGAGAAGCACCAATTTCATTAGCGATATCGTTAACGCATTTTTCAATCATGCAGCTCATCTTTTCACATGAACCGCATTCGCACTCCTCTCCACAGCAGCATTCATCATCATCTAGAAGCGCGAACATGATTTTTAATCTTGTTGCATCTGATGCTGTACTTAGGAGGCTTTCCATTTTCTTAATTGTTGTAGTTTTTACATCTTTCATAATTTATCACCGCGATTATTATATGAATGTTTGTTCATATTTTCAATTAAAAAATGAATAATCGTTCATATTTATATTTTTGGGCATAATAAAAGGATGCTTTATAAGCACCCTTTTTGTGATTCATTAGTTTGTGGAAACACCATTGATTTCAACACAATAAGCGCCGCTACCAAATTCTAGACTGCGACTATTGTAATAGAATGCTTCGCCCCAGAACAAGATTTCATCTCCGACTTTTAGATCATCAACACTTGACCATTTTGGGTTTCGATATTGATTGTATTTAAGGTAATAGATTTGCATATCTTCGTCTCCAATTGCGTCAGCGACATAGACAGCATTTAAGTCGCCACTTAATTGGCTAAGTTGCGCGGCTGGCCTTGTGACAATACCTTTATAGAAGAAGCCTTCGGCACCAGCTTGAGAAGCACTTGATCCTTCATGATGCTTAGCGTAATCAATGGCTTCTTTAATTGTTTTTGGATCCGCAATTGTACCAGCGTGAGAAGAAACAGGTGGGATATATGCCCAACCACCATGTTGGATATATAACGCTAATAAGTCTCTAGCGTAAACTCCTGGATCATAAGTATCGACTACTGTTAAATGATTTGGTGCGTAGTCACTACCATATGTATCAGCGATTAAATAATATGTTTCGTTATAATTTAAATTGTCTTTTATGGTATTACCATAATCTGACCAACATACGAAATATGTATCCGCGCCTGTAATATATTGAGTGGTAACTAAATCACTACCTTTAACGGAGCATAAAACTATTTCATTATCAAATGGTAATAAGTTACTAATATCGCTATAACGGACACTGCCAGCTTGTAAGCCGTTTCCTCGACAAGACATATAACCACCACCAAGAATGATGTTATATTGCGTGCCCCATCTTTTAATGCCTTCTTCTAAATATAATTCCGCGACTTTATTTCTAATAGTGTTAGGATCTTTAAAGCCATCAATAATGCCTAATTCTTCATAGGCAAAACTATAATTATCGTAATACTTATTAATGATGCCTTGTGTGGTGACATCTTCTTGTAAGTTCCTATAACTAGAGTAATAGGAAGTATCATAAAATTTAGGTGTCACATTAAATGATTTTTGTTTTAAATCTAAATCCACTGTCACTTGATAGATTGATTCGTTATAACCATTATTTTGAATATGATAAATACCAGCGTCATCTTGATAGTCATAAGCTCTATGAGTGTGACCTTCAAAAACGATATCAACATATTTATCGCGGCTTAAAGATATATCATATGAATCTTTTTCATCATTTAAACCATCGCCATGTACTGAATAAATGATAAAGTCACATTTTTCAGTTTCTCTTAATCTTTTTGATTCGTTTTTAACTAGAGCTGTTAAAGAATCACCAGTGGCAAAATAAACGTCTTTAACCTTGCTACTAGAAATAGAACTTAAACAGTTACCAATAGCACCGATAACACCAATCTTCGCGCCACCTTTTTCAAATGTAATAGAAGGTGAAAGATAATCGACACGTTGATGATTACTTCTATTTAAAACGTTAATACCTAATGTTGGGAAATTAGCTAATTCTTGGTTTTGAATGATGTAGTCTTTACCCCAGTCATATTCATGGTTACCAACGGTCATAGAAACAAATCCTAATTGGTTCATCCATTCGGTAATTAGATTACCTCTAGTGTAGTTACTTTCAACAGATCCTTGCCACATATCGCCTTGTGAGATAAGAATTGCATTCTTATTCGCAGTCTTTTCTTTAATTAATGTTGTGGTTTTAGCGATACCGATGCCTTTACCTTGTGTGTCTTTGACATTGCCATGTGTATCGTTAAAGGCAAAGATATCTAAAGTAACGTTATCTGGTTTACCACTGCTTAAGCTTGAACTACTGCTTGTACTTGAACTAGAAGGAGCACTAGATGAACTAGAAGTAGGAACACTGCTACTAGTTTTTTGAGAAGAACTACTGCTACTAGAAGTAGCCTTTGATGAACTAGTTACCTTATTAGAAAAGCTAGATGTTTTGCTATCTAGACTACTAGAAGATAATGATGAAGTAGAGACTTCACTACTAGGAGTTTGACTACTAATAGCAGTTTGGTTACACGCGCTCACGCAAAAAGCAATAAGGGCGGTAAGTAAAGGGAGCAATTTTTTATTTTTCATAAGAGAGTCCTTTTATTAAAATCCTGAGATGAGGCATGTTAAGTAGCCTAATGCATTAGCGACAACAAAACATATAGCAATAATAATTAAAGCTTTTTTAAAGATGGTCTTTTCTTTTAAAAGCACCATCACACCTAAGCCAGAATTAACTAATAAGCCAGCGAATAAAGCACCAAACGATAATGAACCATTAACAAATAATTCCGTAATTAAAATACTAGAAGCACAGTTAGGAATTAACCCCACGATTGAGGCAAATAAAGGCGCTGAATAGCGGTTTGTTAGCATAAAGTTAGTGAAATTATCTTCACCAACAAAGCCAATAATTGTGCCTATTGCTAAATTGATAATTAAGACATAAGCAAATATTTGAAGAGAATGAATTAATGGATGAATTAAATGCGCGTGAGCGGGAGTATTTTCATGATGATGTGTATGACATTCTTTTTCTTCTTCAATATGATCAACTTCAATGATTTTTTGTTTTCTAACAATTAAATCAACAAGAAGACCAACAACAGTGCCCGTTATTAGTTTTAAACCAATTAATGGGAAAATCATTAATGTCTTTTCATTCCATGAACTTAATAAAACAATCATTGCTTCGTCACTACAGCTAAGGAAGACAGCGATAACTGTACCAATAGTAATGAATTTCTTAATATATAAATCCGCAGCGACAACACTAGTGCCACATTGAGGAACTAAACCAAATAAAGCACCAAAGATTGGAGAAGACTTCTTTCTTTTGACTAAGAAATTAGATATTGGTGTTTCAATAAACGATAAAATAACGTGAAATAAAAAGACGAAAGCAAAGACAATAAGGCTGTCTTTAAGTGCATCTAATAATATCTCTAAAAATAATTCCCACGTCATATGGGAGTGATTATATCACACATTTAAAAAATGTGTTGTCAAAACGATAAATAAATGGGAGAATTTTAAACATGATAAAAGCAGTATTATTTGATTTAGATGGTACATTACTACCAATGAATGAAGACGAATTTAAGAAAGTCTATTTTGGAGCGGTCTATAACAAAGTTAAACATTTTGGCTATAAACCTGAAGAATTAGTTAACGCCATTTGGTATGGCACAAAAGCCATGTATAAAAACGATGGCACAGTTTTAAACGAAGAAAGATTTTGGGAAGCTTTTTCCACTATTTATCCAGAAAGTAGAAAAAGAGATGAAGCTTATTTTAATGACTTTTATAACAATGATTTTCCAAAATTAGCCTTTGCCTGCGCTATGCCTATTCAACCACTTGCTAAAGAGTTTGTTAAAGCGTTAAAAGATAAAGGTTACAAAGTAATTATTGCTTCTAATCCTATTTTTCCTATCGTCGCGACTAAAGCTAGAATGATCTGGGCGGGTTTAAATCCTGATGATTTTATCGATATTACTGCCTATAACAATTCATCATTTTGTAAACCAAATCTTAAATACTACGAAATGATATTAAATAGAAATAATCTTAAACCTGATGAAGTCATTATGATTGGTAACGATGTCAGAGAAGATATGGTCGTTAACAAATTAGGAATTGATTCTTATCTCATTACTGATTGTTTATTAAATCCAGATAACGAAGACATAAATAAATATAAGCACGGATCTTTTGAAGAAATCATGAATCTCGTGCTTAAGACTTTATAACTTTTTTATAAATTCATTTGCTTTAAAGAGCAATTCTTGCCAATTATCGAACATTAAGTAGTTATATGCTTTCTCATATTTACATAACTTAATGTCTTTTATTTCTTTTTCTTGTCTATGATAATCTAATTTGTCGATTTTACCGATGAAGAACACTACTTCTTTCATCGCATCAAAATCAGGCATGTAATAATCGATTGATTCTCTAAAACCTTTTACTAGTTTTGGTTTTAAGCCTGTTTCTTCATAGCATTCACGTAAAGCGGTTTCTTCTTCAGTTTCGTTATTTTCCACATGGCCTTTTGGAAAACAAGTAAAACCATTATTTTGTTCCACTAGTAAATAATTGATTTCATTATCAATCACAATATATGTAATAACACCACATGATTTTTCTTGTTTCATACAGATGCCTTATATCATACAAAATGCGTTTGTTGAAGGGTGCATGTTCTTCTTTCTTTCTTTTAAAAGTAGCTTCTCTTTTCGTCATTAAGCATCATTTCAATGGTTTTCCGACCATCTTTAATCGCCTCAAACGAGTCATTCCATAAATTCATTCTATGCATTAATCATTCACCACCCAATAACCACTCTTTTAAACTTATAACTTCAATACCTTCTTCAGTAATATATTTTTTAAAGTTATCTTTTACAATAATCATCTTTCTAAAATTATCCTTTATATTAAGCAAAGATCTTTTTTCTTGATTTTGTTTGTCTAGTGATTCCATTGAATAAGCAGATTGAATATATATTTTTTCATTTAATTTATTACAAATAAAATCAGTTTCAAGTTGCTTTGAAACATAATTGCCATTTTCATTTTTAATATTGATTTCAACAATTCCAACATCAACACTATATCCTCTAATAATTAATTCATTATAGATAATATTTTCCATTATATGTGTCGGTTCATTTTGTCTAAAATTAGTTAAAGCATTTCTAAGGCCGATGTCTGTAAAATAATACTTTGAATTAGATCCGATATATTTTCTTCCCTTTATATCATATCTTTTAGCTTCTGATATTAAAAATGCATTCTTTATGTATTCTATATGATTTTTAATTGCTACATGACCATAAACAACATTTTCAACGCTTTTGAACGTTTTTTCTAAATTGGTAGGATTAGTATAAGAGCCAATTGAACTAGATAATACACATAATAGTTTTTCAAATGACTCAATATCTTTAATTCTATTTCTTTCAGTAATATCCTTGATATAAATTTCAGAGAATAGTTGTTTTAAATATTCTTGTTTTCTTTCATCACTGACTAAATTAATTAAATAAGGCATTCCGCCATAATATTGATATTCTAAGTATGCTTCTTCAAATGATAAATTAGAAGATTCATAATACTCTTTAAATGATAATGGATAGATATGAATTTGGTCTCCTCTACCTCTAAATTCGGTAATAATATCCTTAGAAAGCATTTTTGAATTACTTCCAGTGACATAAATATCAAAATTGTCATGGCTTAATAAGCCATTTAAAACAAGTACAAAATTATCTAAAAGCTGTATTTCATCAAGCAATAAATAATAATCTTTATTTTCTTTTGTTAAATCACTAATATAAAGAATAAACTTTTTAGAATTAACAACATAATTATTTTTAGAATCATAAATAAGAGTTGGCTCATTAGGCATATATTTGTCTAATTTCATAACATCTTCTAAATTGTCAAAAGCAAAAGTAATAATTTGTGAATCCAAAATATTATGTTCTAGTAAATATGATTTATAAAGTTTGTTAAGTAAATATGATTTACCAGATCTTCTTAAACCTGTAATAACTTTAATTAGTTTATTATTCTTCCTTTCAATAATCTCGGTTAAATACTTTTCTCTTTTTATTTCCATTATTTCACCTACTTTTTTTGCAAGAATTTGCTTTTTCTGTAGTTAAATTGTACCTCATAATATTTATTAGAACAAGTGTATATCTACTTTTTTTACAAGTTTTAATAAAGAATGTAGTTTGAACATCGATGATTCATTAATATTTATGTACAAAATTTCGTTTTGTCGTAAGTTATTTGTCGTAATTTGTCGCGAGTTACCGTTTGAACTCAAAAAATCACACGAAACCCCACGCTCTGTATAAAATACATAGATTTTTATAAGAAAAGCCCTGATTTGTGTATCAAGGCTTTAAATCTAGTTTGTGTGAGTACAACAATATTGATGCAAAAAGCCTTAAATGTAAGGGGGAGTAATACAATTTTGATACATTACTATGTAAATTCGAGCCCACGACGGGATTCGAACACTATCTTTTGATACTCTTTTTACTTTCTTCAGCCTTGGTTCATCTGGAGTAACTGGATCATCAGGGGTGACAGGTGTGTCTTTGGCTTTGACTGTTATTTCATAAGTCGCAGTCTTGCCTTGATAAGAAACCGTGATGGTTTGCTTACCTTCTTGATTCATGTTATAGCCAGAGATTTCGACGTTATTTAAATCGATTGCTTCACTGCTATCATCAGAATAATGAGCTGTGACCACTAATCCTTCAGCGGAGAATGTATCTCCCACTGTGAATTCGGTTTTTTGATTACCAGACAATGAGATAGAAACTAATGTCTTTTCTGGATCAACTGGTGCTTCTTTGACTAGGATTTGGAAGGTTGTAGATAATTCATTCCAAGTCGCTGTCACTGTTTGATTACCAGTTTGATTCATGTTGTAGCCAGAGAATGTGACTTCGTTTAATGGGACACCTTCTTTTTCGCCATTAGAAT
>JAGBLL010000013.1 GCA_017635465.1 Bacilli bacterium | reverse complement strand
TAACATCGTTGCTGATGAAAAAACCGGCGCTAACGCTTTAGATAAATTATTTGCCGAAATCGGTCCAAAGATGAAGGATCGCAATGGTGGTTATACAAAACAATATAAGTTAGAAAACCGCCGTGGTGATAACGCACCTGTCGTCTTAGTGACCTGGGTTGACTAATACTCAACATATTTAGATTCAAGGGGGCTGTTCGAAAACCTATAGGTGAGTAGATAGCTCCTTTTATTATGAAAAAGTGACGAAATCGTCAGAAATCGCCACTTTTGCTACAATACAACTGTTCGACGGAGGTATTGTATGCCTTATTTTAACATAGGAAAAATGTTTTTGGTTCCTTCCTTCGACCTTGAGGTTAAGGAACAGGAGAAAATAGGAAAATTTCTTACTCTTTTAGATAATTCTGGAGTTAGCAAGATAATCGATAAATATATTAAAAACAACACCTCGAAAGGTGGACGGCCAGGATATAACTACTATCACTTATTCGCCACGATAATATATGGATTCGCTTTTACTAGGTGTACATTAAGAGAACTTGCTGATGCTTGTAAATATGATCTTAGGTTTATTTCTTTAATGGAGCAAGAGAAACCAACTTATACAAAATTCTGTGATTTTATAAATAAAGTAATTGTTCCAAATGAAGAAGAAATCTTCTCTTTGGTATCGATGGAAATCGCTAAAGAGATGAATATTGAAATGGATGATGCTTTTATTGATGGAACTAAGTTTGAAGCCAACGCTAATAAATATAAATTTGTTTGGAAACCTACCAAACACCATAAAAGATTAACTATTAAAGCAGGTGAAATTATTAAAAAGCATCGGTTATTTGATAATTATCGAGAAGAAGAATTTATAAGGAGTAACACTCTTGCTAATGCAATAACTAATCTCAAATTAAAAAGAAATCTATTCGATGAAATAACATATCGAAATGTTGAAAAAGCACTTATTGGTCTATTAGAAAAAACACTTGAATATGAAGAAAAAGAAGAAATTATTGGTTCGAATAGAAAGTCGTATTACAAAACAGATAAAGATGCGACTGCAATGGCTCTTAAGGCCGATTATTATTCTGGTTTAGGCAGCAACATGCATGCCGCTTATAATGTACAGATTCTTGTTATTAAAGGTTTAGTTTTTTCATATTATGTTTCCCAGTCTCGAACAGATATTAATGATTTTATTGATGTAATCGATATATTTGCCAAGTTTTATGGGTTCTGGCCTAAAAGAATATGCGCTGATGCAGGATATGGATCATTAGATAATTACCGATATTTAGATAATCACAATATTGAAAACTATGTTAAGCATCAATCATGGGAAGGCAATAAAACTGCCAGGAATCCAGATTGTTATCATCTTAATGAAGATAACACGATTAAATGTTTAAATGGGTATATTGGTTATGAAGTTAAAATCCCATATAGGCACCCTAGAAAAGCAGAAGCTGTTTTCTATAAAGTTAACGGCTGCAACTCCTGCAACTGGATGCCTTTTTGTAAACGATTCATGATGAGACAAGATGAAGACTTTAAAATATTTGAAGTTGTTAAAGATTTAGAAAGATATAAGTATCAATCACAAAATAATCTTTGTTCTCCTAAAGGTATAGAGATGAGAGTTAACCGTTCTATACAAGTAGAAGGAGTATTTGGAATAGAAAAACAAGACTATGGTTATGTGAGATTTAGAAGAAGAGGGTTAGAAAAAGTATCTACTGAGTCAATGCTTAATTTTCTAGGATTAAATATCGCTAAATTATTTCGTTATTACGAAACAGGGAAACTAAATAAGTTTTGGGCCGCACCAGATAATCTAGAACCAGAGGTATTTAAAAAGCCTAGCTGGAAACGACTCGCTAAAAAGGGGCAAAAACTAAATATCAAAATGAAAGAAAACATAGACAAATAGGTTTTCGAACAATCTAAGATTGTTCGTTAACTCACAACAAGAAATTACAATAAAAGGGGTGTCCCTTTTGCTCATTTTATTTCATGAGTTTTCGAACAGCCCCCTTTTTTTATTGTTAATAGTGGGCGCTAATAGCTAAAAAAAGCCAGCCTAACAAATCAAAGATATAATTTGGTATAAATTATCAAGCAAACAAAAAGGAGCGCTTACGCGCCCCTAATTGATTAAGCTTGTTAAGACTATTCAACGATGATTAATTCGAAGTAGTTCCAAGAAACGACACAACCACCTGGAGTTTGTAATTTCAAGGTGTGATCGCCAGCGGCGAGTTCGAATACTGCGGATTCTGTGAATCCCCAAGCGT
>JAGBLL010000012.1 GCA_017635465.1 Bacilli bacterium | reverse complement strand
ATCCATGCCCACGTAAACTAAACTTTTCATGTGATCCTCCTATTTCGCAATGTGCTAAATGTAAAAGTTTTATTAACACATTAACTCTACACGAATTCACGATACTTGCGAATACGTGAGGGTCACTTCATATTGTCTATCTCCGAGAGTCCCTCGGTTGAGGATATTTTATAGCAAGATATCCAACTTGTTTGTTTTAATTAGAATTAGTGACCAGTCTAATACCTTCGTTTCTAATGTTAATTGCTGCATTTAAATCACGATTATGTCTTGTTCCACATTCTGGGCAAGTCCAATTTCTTTCATTCAGCGATAAATCTCTTTTTCGGTAACCGCATTTAAAACATAACTGGCTTGATGGGAAATATCTATCCACTTTGACCAGCTTCTTATTTAGCCACTCAAGCTTGTATTTTAATTGGTTTAAAAAGGCACCATAGCTTAAATCGTTGATAAAAATACCTAGTTTTAAATTGTTATTTCTTTTAGCCATCTCTTTTAAAACAAGGCTTTCCACGAAAACATAATCATATGTGTTAGCTAAATATCGACTAGTTTTATGTAGATAGTCCTTTCTTTGATTAGTAATTCTTTCATGTAGATTAGTAATTCTAAGGAGTTGACTTTTATAGTTACTACTACCCTTTACCATATGAGACAGCTTTCTTTGTTCTTTCGCTAATTTAGTTAAAGACGATTCATAATACTTAGGCATATTAGACTTAGTTTTAGAATCACTAACATATAGATTTGCTAAAGAAAAATCTAATCCGATGGAATTAGCTAAATCTAGATGATCTTTACTATGTTTCTGATATTCTTGATATTCTTCTTCACCAAGAAGAGAAACAAAATAATATTTCCCAATTCTAGAAACGCTTACCATCGAGTAGACAAATGATTCTGGTAGAGGACGATGATAAACAAATTTTACTCTGCCGATTTTAGGAATTTGGATTTCATTTCTAATAATTCGAACTGAGTTATTTACATTCATGGTCGTATAACCATAATCATTCTTTTTCTTTTTAAATACTGGAAATTTTGTTTTTCCCCTAAAGAAGTTAAGATACGCGTCAAAAAGATGAATAACCGTTTGTTGCAAAGCGATAGAATCAACTTCTTTAAGGTAAGGATATTCTTCTTTATATTTTGGAAGAAGTTTAATCAAATCGAATTTCTTAACACTATATTTGCTATCTTTTTCATATTCACTTTTGCAAAGAGAAAGAAATGCATTATAAATTTGTCTTGAGCAACCTAAAGTTTTCTCAATTAATTCTTTTTGATAATTATCAGGGTATAGGCGAAAACGATAAGTTCTTTTAATAACGTTCATACAATCAATATAGTAATTAGATATTAATTTATTAATATCTCTCTTACATATTTAGTATATCATACTTTAAGCACAATTAATACTAAAACATTAATTTTTATTAGATATATTGTTGCTTTTTTCAATTCATTCACCACATAAAAAGGTTTGGAGAAGAGGAGTATGAATATTACAAGATGATATTAGCGATAATAATCGCAATAATGTATTAGTAATTACTATTTAAAATATGGCCAATTATATTGACAAGAATAAAAAAAGGACTAAGATATAGTATTCACTTGAGGATACCTCGTCCTAAGCAAGACGTAAAAAGGCTATAGAAAAGAGGTATTCTTGTAGATGAAAAAGTATTCATTAGAAGCCGTCGTAGAAGGAAGATACATCAGATTCGGAAAGAAGTTCAAAACTAGAACCAAAGCCATTGATTACATCTTCAACTACTATAGCCGTCATCAATTGCTTGATCTTAAAGTCAACGAAGAATATTTCGTCAATGACAACAAGCATGATATCGCCTACATCTACGACTACGATAATCGCTTCAGAATTAGTAGAGCATAATAACTAATTCTCTTCTAAAAAAATAATGGCCACTTACTTGCTAGAAAGTGGCCTTTTATTATGTCTAACCTAATGCAATATCTAATACCATCATAAGCACAAAGCCCACTGCTAAGCCAATCGTGGCTAAATTAGAGTGATCACCATGGTTAGCTTCTGGTATTAGTTCTTCCACGACTACGTAAATCATGACGCCTGCCGCAAAGGCTAAAACAAATGGAAGAATCATATTAACAAATACGGTTACCAATATCGCTAATACCGCGGCAATTGGTTCAACTACACCTGATATAAAACCATATAAGAACGCCCTTCCTTTAGACAAGCCTTCTTCTTTAAGTGGCATAGAGACAATTGCTCCTTCTGGAAAGTTTTGTATTGCCATACCAATTGATAAGGTTAGCATGGCATTTTGATTAATAGGTGTACCATTCTTTTGAGCAACGATAAATGAAGCAATAACGACACCAACCGCTAAACCTTCAGGAATATTATGAAGAGTAACCGCTAATAGCATTTAAATGTTTTACTTAGCTTATTCTTCCTTACACCTTCTTCTTCGTTATTCATGTGCATATGTGGCACCAAATAGTCGAGAAGAAGCATAAATCCCACACCGAAGATAAAACCAATCGCGGGATATAACCACATCCTAAAATCACCTTTTTCAAACGAATTAATTGCTGGTTGAAGAAGTGACCATATAGAAGCGGCAATCATCACACCACTAGCAAAACCTAATAGAACCTTTTGTAATCTTGGATTGATTTCCTTTTTCAAAAAGAAAACCATCGCACTACCAAGGGTTGTGCCCAATAATGGAATTAATATACAAAGTGTGATCATCCAGTAATTCATACCTCGGGTATTCTATACTGAATGATATGTATTATCAACTAATTGCTAAATAGATTTCTTTATGAACAGTTTTTTACTATCCATATATTTTTATACTTTCTTTTAATATTTCTGTAAGGAGTGTTTCGTTTTTTAACAACTGCCTATGAGTATGCAAATCTATCTTCTTATGAAGTTGCTCCTCTAATTCAGTGGCAATACCGTAGAGTTTAATCCCTAGAGGCGGACAAACAATTAATATATCAATATCGCTTTTACCAGTAGCTTCTCCCCTAGCATAACTGCCAAAAAGATAAGCACATTCTATTTCTGGATATTTTTCTTTAAACAATGTTCTGCATACATATTTGATATACCTGACATTAGATATGTAGTTGCTGCCATCTAAGATACCCATTTCATCAAGTCTTCTTATCAATTCATCATAAGTAGCATTTCTAATTGCGGTTTCTTCATATGTTTGATAAGTACGACGAGAAATACCACATGCTTTTGCGGCTTGAATTTGAGTTATCCCAAGTTCTTTTCTCTTGTTTTTCAGATCATCCATATTAATTCGTTGCTACCTTATCAAAAGGTATAATTTTCATAAATTCTTTATTATTTTTAACTTTTTCGTTTCTTAAATCGATATCATTTTGGATATTAAGGAAAAACAAATCAGATACACCAAAATAAATGCCTAATCTAATTGATGTATCAACAGTTATTTTTCGGCGATTATGTAAAATGTCTTGAATGCGAGAAACAGGAACATTAATCGCATTAGCGAGCTTATAAGCGGAAATAGAAAGAGGTTTCATAAACTCTTCAAGTAAAATCTCACTTATGGTAGGTGTCTCTATCTTCATAGTCAATTACCTCTCTTAATGATAATCAATAATTTCTACGCTTTTATAATCTTTCCAATCATCTGACGGAACAAAGCATATTCTCCATTGATCATTGATTCTAATGCTCCACTTTCCAGACAATCTGCCAAGTAATTTTTCCAAATGATTAGAAGGTGGAATGCGGACATCATCAATTCCAGTAGCATTATTTAACATAATTAATTTTCTAAGTGCTATTTTTTGAATGGAATTAGGGAGAACTTTAGAAAACTCTTGGTTAAATATTCTTTCTGTTTCTTTGTCTGCAAAATCAATAATCATTTATAATATACCTCTTTTACGTGTACACGTCAAATATGTATAGTTTTTTTACTCACGTAATTATTATACTTGCGCATTTTGATTTGCGCAACATAGATCTATATAGGATGCGCAAAAAGATCTTTGACTCTTGAAGTTAGGGTTCCACATTCTGGACAAGGATGAGGTATTTTTCTTTTCGATACAGAGAGAGTTATTGATGTCTGATCATCGTCTTCTATCGAATAGTTTTCAAGTTCATCTGTGTTAATGCCAAAACATGCTAAAATACTAATGTCTTTCATAGACAGGTCCTCCTTAATGTATGTAGCAATTTCATTATAGAGGACTTTTCTTATACCGTTATTTTTTATGGGGTGTCATAACCATAGAAAAAGGGGTCAAATTACTTGAAACCCCACAAACACCACACAAATATGTAGAGAGACAAAAGAAAGAAGCGGACAATTCCGCTTCCTTCTTTTGAACCGTTGTGTCCGATAGACACACAAGTTAAGCTGCGTTCGCTGGTGATGCTTCTTGTTAGCAATGCGTTTTGAACTGAGTAGCGCACTGATGGCCAGCTTTCCTAAGTAATTAGCTTTAGGACTGTTTCCCTCTTCGTCTTGTCCGGTGTCGGGTTTACTCTGTCAAGCTTTAACACAGATGCCGATGACTATTGCTAGTCAGGTGGGGACGTACCGATAATCACCATTCCTGATGATTCTTTGCTAGTGCAACCAGTTAACGATGGCTCTTTAATCCTTCGATACTCCATAATCAGTTAATGGAGATGGTTGACTTATCTAGTCTTAAGCTCTCTAGGCCTTTTCTTCACGGGATTTCCTTGCTGGGTTCTCTCCGTTATCATCGCACGTTAGGTTGAGTAATGCGATTTAGGCTTCGCGGTTAAGTTTTCTTTAACTCGCTTTGTTTTTCCCTCTTCGTCTTTGTGTCCGGCGGTGGTTTTACGCTGTTAAGCTCTAACTCAGCGACCACTGTTACCAGTGAGGTTTGCCGTTTGGATTTCCTTATGGATTTCCAGCCTTTTGCGATCATTAACCAGAATCTTTAATCCTGGAACCTTACTATCAACGTCGTTTTAGTGGTGATCGTCTTATTTTTAAGGCTAAGTTTTCGCCCATTCATTATCCGTGCCATTACTGACCAGTTAACTTATTTCAGGTTTTGAGTTGCTTTAGCCTGAATGTGGGGTGTTTGATGGGTTATTGTCCTTCATCTTCCTCTTCGATCGTGTCGGGCGGTGGCTTTACGCTGTCAAACTCTAATTCAGCATCCACTGTAGCAGGGAGGAATTGCCCTTGATTGATACAAGTACCAATCTGCCAGTACAATCATTAATCTGAGCTTTTTCTTTAATCTCAGAAACGCGTTATCAACTTATCTGCCTGCGTTGACTGATTTACCTGGTCTTGAGATATAAGAATCTATCAATTCTTATTATCTCACTCACTCGGTTTCCCGGGTGGGTTATTATAGTATGCGCTTATTTAATTTTTATTGCAATACTTTTTTAAAAATTTTTTAATTATTTTTTTACAAATATTTATATTTGTAGATTTTAAAATATTTATTATTAATATGTTTTTATGATCTTTTTAATAGGTATTTTTATCATTTATTATCAATTAATAATATTAGAAATGCATATATGGGTGCATAGGAGCGGGTGTGTGCGCCCAGACGTGCGCTTCTTTCTTATATATTAGGAATTTTTGAGTATCATGTTTTGTATCATTTTAACAACAAGATGTTTGTCTAGTTTGTTAAAAGTTATTATAATAAAAGTATGAAAACTATTAGTGAATTATTAAGGGAATTAGATACTTTACCCCCAGGAAACATTTATAAGAAATCTATTAATGGTACCACATACTACTATCATCAATATTTTGAATTTGGAAAAAGAATTACAAAAACTGTCCCTAACGATAAATTAGTAGAGACTCTTGAATTATTTAAAAGAAAAAAAGATATTCAAGAACAAATTAGGCAACTAAGGAGTTTTGAAAAGAATATCACTATATCTAATCACGCTAATCAGTTAACTGGACAAATCATGTGTGGAGATATTCCAGTAGCTAGTTTTGAAAATGGAGTAATGATTAGCTATCACGAAAAACTAGCACCATTAGTTATTCAAAGAACACACTCCATAAGAAAGTTTTTAGCGTTAAGGGTTATTGATGTAGATAGGACTAACGCTAGATTATTAGCGAGATCATTAAATATCAACATTGATGACGAGCATAAAATTCCTTTATATTCATACGCCTTAACTATAGGGGATAACTACTGGTTCAAGCCAAAACAATCAAAAATAAAATACGAAGATATCAAATTCAATAACGATAATTTTTTTGATACATCCTTAAAAGGAACCACTATTTATTTCAAACATAGAAGTAGCCTAACACCAGAACTTACCACAACCGGAAGCTTTGAAAAAGGGTGGAGAATAATTAAAAAGCACTGGTGGCTTTATAAATCAGGAGAAGATAAGAACATCTTTTCAGAATTATTTTGTTTTAACTTTGCAAAACTTATCGGACTAAAAACCGCAATATATGAATATGATAATGGCTATATCCGTAGTAAAAATTTTGCAGAAAAATATAACTTTGAACCAATGGCTTCTTTAGCGGATTCAAATGATAATTACAGTCACGTATTCACTATTTTGTTTAATTTGAACAAAGCAATTGCTAAAGAGTATATTAAGTTAATCTTCTTTGATGCTGTCGTTCATAATGTTGATCGCCATAATGAAAATACAGGGTTACTAAGAAATAAAGATACAGGACGGATTGTTTCATTAGCGCCTAACTTTGATAATAATTTAGCTCTATTGGCCACAGTAGACACTATTAAGAAGGATATAAAACAAGATGGATTTGCTCAGCAGTTTATCAAATTCATGCACGACAATAAGATTGCATACCAAATGTTTAATGAAATTAACTTTAAAGATATTACTAAAGAAGAGATTCAAAAGTGCATTGATGATGTACCCATCAAGATGAAAAACACCACTGATTTAGCGGAAGCGATTTATTTAAGATACAAAGCGCTTAAAAATCTACTTTAACAACAAGATATTTAAAAAGTTTGTTAAAATATATACATAGTATATCCATACAAAAGAAAAGGCTGACAATTCAGCCTCTTCCGAAGAAAGGAATTTGTTTACACGATCATTACTTAAGAGTGGCATTTCCTAGTGCACTATAGACTAGGCATCCTCTTGTTGATGATTTTAGTGTTGTTGTATAACTGGTACCACCTGAGAAGGAAACAGTGTGTGAACCAGTACTAACCGTATTAGATGAGCATATAGTCTTGGTTAGATCAGATGCACTTGGTGTTCTTTCAATACCACCATAGACAATTAATGTGCAGTTCTTTAAGGAGACACTACCATCAGTATCTAAAGCTGCGGCACCGCCACCACCTCCAGAAGCACTACCTGGGCCTTTAACAATGACCACACCACCAGTTTGGGTATAGTTACCATTGCTATCGATACCATCTGTATCGCCACTAGAAGGAACTTCAACATCTAAGAAGCCACCACTGACATTAATTGCAGGACTTGCTTTACCTGATGTAGCGTTAACACCATCATCAGTACCATAGACATATGTTTCACCACCACTGATGTTGATGACATTGCCTTCTAAACCTTCATAAGATGTAGTGATATTTGTTTTACCACCAGAGATTGTTAATTGATTATCAGCGTGAATTGCATCATCACTAGCTTCAAGAGTAAGATTACCACCACTGATAACGATATTGCCAAGTGGGGAACTACCATTTTCTAATGTGCCATCATTATTAGCGTGGATAGCGTCATCATAAGCTTTGATATTAACGGTACCCGCTTTAACGTAGATTTCGTTTTCCGCTTTGATACCTTTAGCGGAAACATCTGCTCCATTAGTGTTACCTGAAGAATAATTACTCCAACTAGAGAAATTGATCTTAGAACTACTAACAGAGATTTGTACCATATCATAAGCACTGTTGAATGCTTTAGCGTCACTCTTAGCGTTATATGTTTCAGTGGAATAAGAAGTCACACTCTTACCTTGATAACGATATAAAGTGAAACTTGATGCACCAGCTGGTTTTTCTAATTGATAGATATAATATGTGGAACTACCACCAGGGCCACCGCCTCCACCTGGGAAGCCACCTTGACCACCACCGGACTGCGTTCCTTTATATGTGGCGGGATACCAATTTCCATCAATTAATGCAGCATAACTATAATTACCTTGTGAATAGGTAGATGAATTCATCTTGAGATAGAAGTTAGATGTACTAGTTGTTGGTGTAGTACCACTATAGGATGAATATTTATTTGTTTTAGCAACATATGTAGTAGGTCCACTAGCATCTGCTTCTTCAATAACCGCATCATGCGCTGCTTGAATAGCGTCACCCCAAGAATTGATTGTTAATTTACCACCTTGAACAGTCACATCGCCTCTTTGATTACCTTTAGATGAGATATCACTATTTTCAGTATGTAAACCATCACCACCACAGGAGATATTGATATCGCCAGAGACAATAGTGACACTATCGTTACCTCTTACACCATGGTTAACCGCGGTGATATTTAATGTTTGTTTTTGAATCTTAACATCATCTTTAGCGTGGATACCATTTAGATAATTAGCGGTGATATTTAATGTCCCTGTTCCTTTGAGTTTTAGATCACCATTATTAACGAAGATAGCACCTTTACCTTGACCTTCTTCATCAGTAATATAAGCGGAACGGGTATCCTTTATGTTATTAGTTGTACCCTTTTTAGCGGAAATTTCAATACCATCACAATCTTCAACATAGATTGGTGAATTAGCATTGTTTTCTAAAGTCACACCATTAAGCTCTAGGACAATAGTTTTTTCTGGAGCGTTAACATAGATTTGCTTATAGTTTTGGCTAATGGCAAATGTATATTCATCATTCGTGGAATCATATGTTCCTTTAGATAATGTTGATTCAGTAATTTGATAAATAGATGAATCAGTATCATCTGGTACATATGGAGTGGCATCTTCTTCCGCGATGACTGTTAATGCACATGTTGCGGTATAGTTACCTTCACTAGTGGTTACAGTAATAATGGATGTACCTTCTTTTAAAGCTTTAATTGTCCCATTAGTGACCGTTGCCACTGTCGTATTACTAGAAGCCCAAGAAACATTTTTATTTCTCGCTGTTTCTGGAGATACAGTCGCAGTTAATGTCGCGCTTTTACCAACATACATTGTTAATGATTCATAATTTAGATAAACACCATCAACTGGATCATCACCAGTAATAACGGATGAAGCTTGTTGTTCATTTGATGTATTACCTGTTGGATTATTTGGACTTTGATTATTAGATGAACAGCCCACTAAAGCGAATAATAGTAAGACTGAACATAACGATAATGATTTTTTTAAATTGTTTTTCATAGCTTTGTCTCCCTTTTTTACAAATCTATAAACCTTTATCTTGTACCACAAATGGAAGGATAGAGATTTCTAAGTTTCCATTTTTAGTTCTTAATTCATCGATGAATTCCTTTTCGTTTTTGTTATCTTTTAAAACAACACGATATGTTAATTTGAATAATGATCCCATGCCTGTTGTTTTAACTTCCATTAATTCGTTATCTTTTAAATAACGGAGGAATGTGTCATCGAATACTTCACTATATTCAAGTGATTCTGGAATAGTGATTTTAAGTGTCTTTTCTTGTGCGAATTTCTTGTTAGTGAATAATTTAGTGTTACTTAATAAGAGATAGAAAGTAGCGACAACGGTAGCGAATATAAGCGCAAATACCACATATCCTAAGCCGCTTATTAAGCCAATAGCGATACCAGCGAATAAGAGCAGTAATTCTTCTGCTTTAGCGTTATTGCTTCTAAATCTAATTAAGCCTAATGCCACGGCGATAGTCGCGATTCTAACCGCGCCTGAAGTAGTATTATCAAGGAAGATAGAAACCATTGATATTACTGCAGCGACGATCATTGGCATAATTGCAGAAGTTAGAAAGAAGCTTTTGCTCGCTCTGACTTTGAACGATATCGCGTAAGTGAATAGAACACTAATGACGAAAGTAATACCAATAATCATTAAAGCGACATAAACGCTTTCAACATTTGTCAATAAATCAAATAGTGACTTCATAATGATTTCCCCTTTCTAAATGTAATAATTGTTTTTTGCTTATTAATTGATAAGCCATTCCGACTTTAGAGAAACTAGATTTATAAATCTTGTTTTCTGAAAGAATATTAACTAACCATAAAGGCATATCTTGTTGAACCTTGATTTCTAAAATAGCATTACCTGGTGGTAATAATAATTCTCCATCCATTGATGTATGAAGATTTAAATCATAAGTACGATATCTTGGACATTCATCAATTGTTAATCTGATATCACCATCAAGTTCCTTATAGCTAGTGCGGTCATAAATGACCATGATTTTAGGTTCTAATTTCTGATAATAATTACGGAAATAGACTAATTCTTTAGCGATTTGATTAGAACTTTCTAAACGATCAGTTTTTCCTTTTAAGAAATTAATTGCGTTTTCTTCTTTGATTTTGATTCTGCGTTTATAGACAACACCTTCTACTTTTCTTTTAAGTTCTAAGAAGGAATCATCATCTTCATTTAATAAGCCATATCCTCTTAATCTAATCTTTTCTTTATAAGCTGGTTTTTCTAATGATGTCCTAATTAATTGATAATTAGGTGTGTCATAGTAGATAGAGGCAATAGAAGTTTTACCGTATTCATCTACGACCATATGACCATCTAAGGCGTTTTTAAAGGCGATGAGTTGCGCTTTATTTAAGATGAATTTCATCTCATAACGTTTCATTACTGTGATCGCTTCCATATTGTTTCCCTCCTTAGATTAATCGATGGTTAATAAAATAAAACTAGAGCCATCTTCTGCCTCTAGTCTAAAAATAAAAACTTAAAACAAACTTAAAAATTAGAAAGTAATTTCGAAATAGATTTTATTATCTTTTAATGATGTTTTTACTTTACCTTTATGTAAGTCAATAATCTCTTTAGCGATGCTTAAACCAATACCAGAGCCTTCCTTTTTATTAGAATTAGGGCTTCTATAAAATCTTTCAAACATCTGATTAACATCGATTTCATAATCTTCAATATCGTTATAGAAAGTCACTTTTATTTTATTCTTATTGTCTTTTTTAATACTTAAACCTATTTCACCTTTTGGGGTAGCATATTTATTCGCATTATCCATAAAGATATAAAATAATTCATTAATTAAATTATTATTACCTTTGATTTCAATATCTTCATCGATATCACTATTAAATTTATAATCATTCTTTTCATATAAAGGTAAGAACGAAGAAACACTTTCATTAGCGATTTTGCTTAATGATAAATTAGTGAATGGGAAGTTTTTTAAATCACTTTCATCTAATTTAGAAAGAGTCACTAATTGTTTAGTCATAATAGTTAATCTTCTGACTTGATCATCAATCGAATCGATCCATTCATTATCCCCATGATCCATCTTAATAAGCTCTAAGTCAGTAGAAATAATCGTTAAAGGTGTCTTTAATTCATGAGAAGCATTAGTGACAAATGCTTTTTGTTTACGATATGATTCTTCACTTGTTTTAAAAATAAAATGCGAAGAAATGATAATTAATCCCGCTAGAGCGGTATAAGCGATTGCAGCAATCACTAATGAGCTAATTAAAAAATTATCAAAAGAATGCATTCTATCTTGTGCATCTAAACAAACAACATAAGTTGATACAATTGGAGGGAAAGTATAGATAGCGCTTCCAGGAGCGTACACCACTTTGACTTCTTGATGATATCTAAGATTACCTTCTTTTTTGGATGATTTACCACTTTCAAAGAACTTCTGGGCCATTGCTGTACCATCTTCTTCATTAATGGTAAAGATATGTCCAAAATTAGAATATCTGACTGTCGCATCTTCGTTATAAACAACGATGAAATAGTGCTCTCTATTAGTAACATTATTAGAATAATCATTTGGTTGTTGAGGTTGACCTGGTTGCATTGGGTTACCACCTATGCCACCCATATAACCACCAGTAAACATGCTTTCAGTTTTATAATGCTCACGGTCAATGATTTCTCTTATCGCGGAAGTATTCTCGTTTTCAGTTTTTATATAGTTATTAATATTAATCGCCGCGATTGTCGCGGATAAAACAAAAAGAATTGATAATAAAGCGGCAATAATAAAACGTAATCTGAGCTTTTTAATCATTCTTTATACTCCAAATAATAGCCTTGATAACGAATTGATTTAATCTTTACTTTAGAATGGACCTTTTCGATCTTCTTTCTAATATAACAAATGAATACCCAAACGTTTTCACTTGTAGAATAAGCATCGCTATCCCAAGCAGTTCTAGTAATCATATCTGAAGAAACAACATTACCATTAGCCTTCATTAATAAAGTCATGATTTGCATTTCTTTATTCATTAAAGTAACTTTATCTTCTTTAGTGGAAAGCACTAGTGAATTAACGTCTAATGTTAAATCACCAAAAGATAAATTATCTTTAGTTTCGTAAGATGGTTTTCTACGTAATAAAGCGCGAATTCTCGCTAAAAGTTCATCCACAACGAATGGTTTTGGTAAATAGTCATCAGCGCCTAAATCTAAACCAGCAATTTTATCTTCTGTTGTGGACTTCGCTGTTAACATGATAATAGGTGTATCAATCTTATTGAGCCTTGCCCACTTTAAAACATCTAAACCATTGATTCTAGGAAGCATGATATCAAGGATGACACAATCATATTGATATTGTTTTAAGAATAGTTCTGCTTCTTCACCATCAAAAGCACTGTCAACGACAAATGAGTTTCTTTTAAGCACTGTGGATAATGCTTTATTTAATTGGATTGAATCTTCGACTAATAACAATTTCATATCTATAAGATAAATAACAATCCCTTAAACGAACCTTAAACGGTCTAATAGACCTTAAATTTAGAATAAAGCAGAGATAATCTTTAGAACAGAGCAAATGCTCTTTTTAATACCTCTAAAGCGATATGTCTTTGGCACTTTTTCACTGACTTTAAGCATTTCTTCAAAGTCTTCAGTAATTTGATCCATACATTTACATTTATAAAGAAGGACACCACATTCAAAGTGATGGACTAAGCTTCTAAAGTCAAAATTAATTGTGCCCACGAAGCCTAATTCGTTATCAGCAATCGCGGATTTCATATGGTTAAAGCCAGGAGTGTATAAATAGATATTAACACCCGCATCCAATAAATATTTGAAGTTAGATTTCGCCATCCAATACACTATTGGTTTATCTGGAATACCTGGAAGAATAAGATTGACTTCCACACCTCTAAGGGCAGCATTTCTTAAAGCATCCAATAATGAATATGTTGGCACTAAGTATGGAGTGGAAATATCCACTCTACGTTTAGCGTAATTCAAAATATTGATATATGTTTGTTCACCAATAAGAGCGCTATCATAGTCACCTGGACCATCACCAAATGGCATACAATATCCTTCATCATCATATTGTTCGTATTTATAGTTGAGCCATTTATTGTAGTCAGAAATATGACCAACCGCTAAGTTTAAGTTTTGTAAGAAGACAGTGATAAGGTTATTAATCGCACTACCTTCAATCTTAATCATTGTATCTTTCCAATAACCAAATCTCTTAATATCATTAGCGTATTCATCCGCTAAGTTCATACCACCAGTAAAGGCCATTTGATGGTCGATAACAACAATCTTTCTATGATCACGGTTATTATAAACACCAGAAAGAATTGGTCTAAATGGATGGAACTTATAACACTTAATGCCGTATTTGGCTAAGATCTTAGGAGTTTTAGCGCTAATAGTGCCACCACAACCCATATCATCATAAACAATACGGACATCAACACCTTCAGCGGCTTTTTCTTTTAAAACTTCTTGAACTGCGCTCCACCATTTACCATCAGTGATGATAAAGAATTCCATAAAGATAAATTCTTTAGCTAATTTAAGCGATCCAACAAATTCAGGGAAGAATTCTTCACCTGTTTTGTAATATGTATATCTATTATGTGAATGAACACCTAATTTAGTGATGTTATTAATGTATTTAAAAGCGCCATACGCTCTACCTAATTCATCACTAACTTGTTCTCTTTGATCTTGGGCCATTAAGAAGTGAGCGTTATATGCTGCTACTGTCGCTTCCATAACCAAACTATCTTTCTTTCTTAAACCATGATTACCAAAGATTAAGAAAATAATAGAAGTAAATAACGGTAATAGGAGCATGCCAACAATCCAAGGAATCTTGAATTCTGGATCTTCTGGCTTATTAACAATTCTAAAGAAGATGAAGAAAGCGATAATGAAAACGATGGCTCTTAGTCCAAAATAGATAAGAGTAATAATCATCTGGACTTCTTCTTTCTTTTGTGAACCGATGATGAGAAGAATGACATCATCTAAAAAGAATTGAATGAATATGAGGACACCTACTTCAATTAAAAGAATTAATAAAACTAGGAAATATCCAGATAACATGTTTCGCCAAAATTTCTTCATAAATCAAAGCCTCCCTTTTTATGCTTCATATTTACGATAACGATTAAACATTACTAACGGAATAATTAACATTATAACAGCAGTTATAAGTGGAAAATAAGCATTTGTGTATTTTAATACTGGAAAAAATGGTAAATCCAAGGCATCTAAATGTAATGGAATAATAACTGTTTTATATAAGAATTCTTCAATAATGACTGCATCAGTTAAAACGGATAAGAAGATCATTTCTTTTAAACCAATAACCATAATGTCACTCTTTTGAAGAGCGCCTCTTAACTTAATAACCGATAAAACAAACATCACGATGATAAAGCCCATAAAGACATAACTTAGCCAACCCGTGTAGTTGTTTTCTTTATGAATATCGATATCTCCAACCTTTAAAACCGAGAATAACAAGAATAAAACAGAAAACGCTAAAGCGGAGACCATCATAATAAGATAAGCAAACTTCTTTTGCTTTCTATCTCCCGTCATTCTTTTATAAAAAACAAATTTACAAACTAAAACTAAAAATGTGGAAATAGAGGCCACCATTAAGATGATTGATAAAGAGTAAATACCTAAACCAATTTTATATAAGAAAGATATCAAAGTAACAATCATAGAGAAAAAAGCCATCTTTTTTGGCGTAGTTAATTTGTCTTTAATCTCGATGACTTTGTTCTTTTTCTTCTTTTTCTCTTTAGCCATATATTTTCCTAATTATTTATATTGTGAAGAATATAAAGAGTAATAGAAACCTTTTTTATTCATTAATTCATGATGGTTGCCAGTTTCCACGATGGCACCATCTTTCATGACAATGATGACATCAGCTTTTTGTATAGTTGATAAACGGTGCGCGATGATGATTGAAGTTTTTTCATTCATCATTAAATCAAAAGCATTATTAATTAACATTTCACTTCTTGTATCGATGTTACTTGTGGCTTCATCTAATATCACTAATTCTGGATTAGTTAACATTACTCTAGCAATGGCTATCATTTGTCTTTGACCTTCAGATAGGCCGTGTTTATTGCTGACTTTAGTCACATAGCCTTTAGGCAAATTATTAATAAATATATCAGCGTGAGCCTTCTTCGCGGCTTCTTTAACTTCTTCTTCACTAGCCTCTCTTTTGTAATAACGGATATTATCTAAGATAGTACCACTATAGATCCATGTATCTTGAAGGACCATACCAACATTATTTCTTAACGATGATTTTTTGATATCTAAATATGATTGATTGTTAATTAGAATGTCTCCAGATATTGGATCATAAAATCTCATTAATAGATTAATTAATGTCGTTTTACCTGCGCCTGTAGGACCAACAATCGCGACTTTTTGTCCTTTGTTTATTTTTAAATTAAAGTGTTCGATTAATTTTCTATTAGGATCATAGCTAAATGACATATCTTTAAATTCAATTGTTTGAATGTCGTTGATCTCTTTATTTCCATTATCAATATCATTATCAATATTTAAGAAATCATTAATTCTTCTAAATGATGCTTTCGCGTTTTCATATTCACTAGTGACATTACTGATTTCATTAAATGGTTTGCTATATTGATTTGTGTAGCTTAAAAATGACGATAATCGCCCAATAGACATGACTGCGAATAGGCTCACTAATGCATCATGGTTCATCAGCATAATAATGCCCGCTACACCGATGATGACATAGATAATGTTATTAACTAATCTAGTACTTGGATTAACCCATGACGCACTAAATAAGGCGACACGTCCTTCTTTTTGAAGTGATTTATTAATGTTTTCAAATTGATTAATTGATTGTTGTTCATAATTAAGAGATTGAACAATATCAATGTTATTTAAAGCTTCTAAGGATAACGTTGATAAACCCGCTTGTAGTTCGCTTTGTTTACGATAATGCTTATAGGAGAATTTTGAAACGATTCTAGCCATAATCATGCTTAACGGAGTAAGGATAATAACACCAATGGCTAAAATCCAGTTAACCATCACCATCATGATAATGGTAATGATAACGGTAAATATACCTTGTAATAATGTCTTAAATATGGCGAATAAGCCACTCGCAAAATTTTCCATGTCTCTTATTTCAAGTAAGACGATATCTCCGTGTCTCTTATTATCAAAATCTTTTAAAGATATGGCGTTAATCTTTTGATAGACTTCATCTCTTGCTTTTTTAATGATCCTTTGAGAGACGTTCATCACTATTACTTCAAATAGATAACCACAGATAACACCAATAAGAATTAATCCTAAAGCAACATAAACAAAGACATTAAATGCTTGTTCATTACTTTCCTTACTAGCATCAAGAGCTTTACCTAATAAAAATGGTTGAGAGATTTGAGCGAGCACGAATAAAAGCGCAAAGAAAATAGCAATCACTAATGATTTTCTTTCACATTTTAAATAAGCAAAAAGTCTTTCCTTAGTTTTCATGCTCTTCCTTTCTTATTTGTGTTTCATAAATCTCTTTATAGATTGGACAGTTATTCAATAAGTCTTGGTGTTTACCTTGGCCCACGACTTGTCCACCTTCTAAAACCAAAATATAATCAGCATTTTGAATGGTGGCCACTCGTTGAGAGACTATTACTTTAGTCATATCTTTATAAGAATTAATTGTTTCTCTTACTCTTTTATCGGTTAACAAATCTAAAGCACTAGTAGCGTCATCTAAGATTAATAATTCTGGTTTTCTAATAATGGCGCGACCAATACATAATCTTTGTCTTTGACCACCAGAAAAATTAGTGCCACCTTCATTGACTACATGATTAATATCATCATCATATTTACTAACAAATTCATAAGCTTCCGCGGCTTTTAAAGCATTGATAATATCTTCATCAGTGGATGTAGGCTTACTCATTAAATAATTTGATTTAATTGTGCCCTTAAATAATGATGATTTTTGATTAACTAAACCAATATCATCTCTTAAAGCATTTAAATCATATTGTTTAATAGGAATACCCTTATAAAGAATCTCTCCTTCATTAGTGTCATAAAATCTTTCAATTAGATTAATTAAGGTAGACTTACCACTACCGGTACCACCGATAATACCGAATGTTTCACCTTTTCTAATTTGGAAATCTAAATCTTTTAAAAATAACTTATTTTCATCAAAACCAAATGACACGTGATTGAATTTGATTAACGGAACGTCTTTATTAGATGATATTTGATTACCACTGACAATATGTGGTTCAGTTAAAAGAACACTATCGATTCTTTTTCTAGAAACATGAGCTTTAACGACCTCGATAATGACTTGTGAGAACTGGACGACCACAAAGAAGATTTGAGATAGATAAGCCATCTCAGCAATAATCGTTGAAGCAATTTGTGTGTTATCCGCACTGAATAATGATTTTTGTAATAAAAGAATAATAACAATTAAGACGATAGAAGTAACTGCGAATGTTAAAGGATTGATTAATGAATTGATCTTATTAACTTTAATTGCCTTATCTTGATATGCATTAGTCTTATTAGCGAAGACATTATTTTCATATTGTTCTTGATTAGCCGCTCTTATGACTCTACTACCATCACTTGTTTCATTAGTCTTATTTGATAAATCATCTAAATCATTTTGAATCTCAACATAGCCTTTTGATGATTTTCTAAGAACTAAATAATTAACTAAGAAAAGAATTGGAACAATCGCGGTGAAGGCTAAACCCACTCGCCAATCTAAAATAAATGAGAATATTAATGATCCTAAAAGAATGAAAGGCGCTCTAACGATTAAACGCGTAACTAGTAAAACACCATGTTGTAATTGATATGTATCAGAATTAATAGCTGTTAATAATTTAGCAGGACCAATTTCTTCTCTTTCTTTTTTCGATAATGATAATAATTTTGTGTACAATGCGCTTCTTACTTCTGTTCCAACATTAACCGCACTACAAGCGGCTAAATATTGGCTAACCATCGTGATGACATAGCCTAAAATACCCATCACTAAAATAATTAATCCACCCATTAAAGCATCACCTAAATTATTACCAGATGGATTAAACACTCTTATAAAACTAGCGACACTAGAAGAAATCTTATTTGGAATATTTGATGGATCGCTATATTGATTTAAGTCAATAATCGCTTTCATAAATAAAGGTATCAATAAATCAAATATCGCTTCGATAATCTTAATGAAAGGACCTAACACGATTGTTAGGGAGTTATGTTTATAAGACTCAGTAACCTTTTTAATCATCAATAAACATAATAACAACTTAATTCTCGAATTAAAAATATATTATTAAAACTTCTAAGCATTTTAGTTGAGTGTCATTCAACTTTTGTATTATAATGCAGTCATGAAGTTCGGTTCACTAGTTAAAAAAATTAGATTAAAACACGGTCTCACACAATCAGAACTCGCAGACTCATTAGGCTATACGCACAAATCAATGATTAGCAAAATTGAAAAAGGCGAATCAGAAATGAGCTACGATAGGATCGTTTTATTCGCGGAAAAATACGCTTTAAATGTTAACGAATTATTCTTCGAACCAAATGATCATCCAAGTTTAGATAATAGAGATGAAAAGATTTTAACTATTCAAGATATTTCTTGCTTTGGTCAATGCTCTATTACTGTCGCTTTACCTATCTTAAGTGCCTGTGGTTATGAAACCGCGATTTTGCCAACATCTATCTTATCCACTCATACATCTGGATTTAAAAATTTCCAAATTAAAGACATGGATGATGAACTTGATAGATTTTTAAAGCATTGGCTTAATGAACAATTAAAATTCGACGCTATTTATACAGGTTATTTAGGTAGCGGATCTTTAATTGATTTCACTATTAAAGCCATCCGTCAATGCAAAAAAGAAAATACCCTTATTGTTGTTGATCCTGCAATGGGCGATAAAGGCAAACTATATCCCGTCTTCAATGAAAGTTATGCTTTAAAGATGAGAGAACTCATTAAAGAAGCAGACATCATCTTACCTAACATTACAGAAGCTTGCTATATGACAGGCATCGGATATGTTGATAAATTTGATAAAGAATATATTGAAAGATTATTAAAAGAATTACATAAATACACCAAAGCAAAAATCATCTTAACTGATGTGAGTTTTAAAGCTAATCAAACTGGTGTTTATTTCTATGATGGAATTCGTTTCCAATATTATAAACACCATAAAATTGGCGAAGGTATCCATGGTACAGGCGATATCTTCACATCTTCTTTCCTTGCTTCATACATGAAGAATCATGATTTATATTTATCCGTTAAATTAGCAGCGGATTATGTCTATCGATGTATTAACTACACCCAAAGTGATAAGAATCACTGGTATGGTGCAAAATTCGAACCATTATTAAATGGTTTTGTTAACAAGTTAAATGAAAGCGAAAGGATACATAAGAAAATGATTTATAAACACATCGACGAAACAGTCGGCAGAACTCCATTAGTGGAGCTCACAAACTATGAAAATGATTTAAAATTGGACGCAAGAATTCTCGCTAAAGTGGAATCCTTCAATCCAGGTGGTTCTGTCAAAGATAGAATCGCTAAAGCAATGATTGATAAAGCGGAAAAAGATGGCTTAATCAATAAGAATACAATCTTAATTGAACCAACAAGTGGTAATACTGGTATTGGCTTATCTATGGTGGCCGCTTCACGTGGTTATCGCTTAATAATTACCATGCCTGAAACCATGTCTATTGAAAGAAGAAATCTTTTAAAAGCCTATGGTGCAGAGCTCGTCTTAACAGATGGTAAGTTAGGTATGAAAGGCGCAATCGCTAAAGCGGAAGAATTGCATAAACAATATCCAAATAGTGTTATTCCAAGTCAATTCACTAATCCCGCTAATCCAAATGCCCACTACTTAACAACAGGTCCAGAAATCTTTGAACAATTAAGTGGTAGAGTTGATATCTTCGTAGCGGGTGTTGGCACAGGTGGCACTATCTCTGGTGTTGGTAAATATTTAAAAGAACAAAATCCAGATATTAAAATTATCGCCGTTGAACCAGAATCTTCTCCAGTACTTTCTAAAGGCACACCTGGTCCACATAAGATCCAAGGTATCGGCGCGGGATTTGTTCCTCAAACTCTTGATACAAGTATCTATGATGAGATTATTACCGTTTCTAATGAAGATGCCTTCAAAACTGGTAAGACATTAGCAAGAAAAGAAGGCTTATTAGTCGGTATCTCTAGTGGCGCTGCCGTTAAAGCGGCAACTGTTATCGCCCAAAGAAAAGAGAACGCTGGTAAAACAATTGTTGTTCTACTTCCAGATACAGGTGAAAGATATCTCTCCACTGATATGTTCAAAGAAGAATAATTTCTAGTAAACAAACAATCATAAAGGGGCATTGATTTGCCCCTTTATTTTTATACGTTTTTGTTTAAGCAAACACACATTCTTTCAAACACAGCATCATCCCCTACTAAACGTATCATGTTATCAATGCTTCTAGTTTGAATAGCGCCATTTTCGTAACGGGTAATATCTTTTTCACCAATATCAAGAAACTTAGCTAATTGTCTTTGACTCCATTTTCTTTTGTTTCGAATATTTTTTATTTCAGTAGAAGTCAATAAACCCACTATTTTTTTATATGAATCATAGACAATTATTTCATTCTCCCGTTCAACCTCATGTGAAGATAAAAAAGCACCACAGTTTTCACAAACAAGATCATATGTTGTAGCGGTAACTTCTTTTCCTAAAACATTGTGCTTTAAAAGACCATCCACTAGTGTTCCTTGGACAAAATCTTGTTCTTCAGGGCAATAACCAACATATTTTTTGTTTTTATCAAGCATAGGCAACTCCCTCACTTTCATGAAAACTGATAACCCTCACTACTATCGTTTTTTTATCGTCAATTGTAATTTTGATATAGCACCATTTGTTATGAACCATCTTATGAAATTCGTAAAGATAGTTATTTGGAACATCTCTATCAAGAAATGGCCCGTTATACAGATGTTCTTTTCTCAAATCGCGTATTTCTTTAATTAGATCTTCTTCAGTTAGGCCCATCATTTCTTTGAATAGCTGGTTCTTTCGATCTTTACGATTGACTATATAGATATCGTTAGATTTGCAGAATTTCAAAACTTCTTCGATAGAATATCTGCGATTACTCATAATAGCTATCACAGGTATCGATTGATACCATTATAAACACATTTCTAATATTTTTCAATATATGCATATAATAAAAACCTCCTATATGTTTAGTAGGAGGCTTTATGCTTTTTTGTCCGATTATTTAGAATTTTTTCTTAAGGATGACGATATTCTTACGATTGATGTAGTCATAAGCATATTCGGTCATTAAGCGTTTAACAATGAGAATACCTAATCCACCTTCTCTGATTTGTGTGACATCGCCACTGACTGGTTTATTATCAACTTCAAATGGGTTAAATTTCACACCACGGTCGATTAAAGTTAAGACAAATTCATTTTTATCAATATTGAATAATAATCGAATGAAGATATCATCGACGTATTCGGCATAACCATATTTAACAATGTTAGATAGCATTTCATCCGCGACAACGCAGAGATTATTAACAAAGGCATCTGCGAGATTCATCTTTTTACCAAAATCAGAAATAAGTTGAATCATTGGAGCGAGGTTTTCTTTAGTGCCTTTGAATCTCTTTTCTTCATATAGATAATTATCACCATGATATTTCAAAGTGAGGTATGTCATATCGTCCGCTTGATCCGCACCATTAACGAAGCGTTCAATATCATCTTTTAATGAATGATGGAGTTCCACTAAACAGGAATATTCTTTCTTATTAAATAAGAGTTTCAAACGGTCTTCACCATAGAATTCGCCCTTATCGTTTCTCGCTTCAGTAATGCCATCTGTATATAAAGTAATTGTGTCACCATTTTGTAATTGATATTGTTCATCACTTACAAATGCTTCAGGCATTGGTCCTAAAACGAATCCTGGCTTAGTTTTTAAGAATTGATAACGTTGATGTTGACCAATAATTGGAGGGTTATGACCAGCATTAGCGAATGTCATTAAACCATTCTTAGTGTCCACAATAGCGAAGAAGACAGTAACAAACATATTGTTATCATTGCCTTTATTAATAAGTCTATTGACCTCTCTTAAAGTTTCAGCAGGAGATTTATTGATATTAGCGATATTTCTAAAACATGTAATTGTTTTCATCATAAACATCGCCGCTGGAATACCTTTACCGGAGACGTCAGCGATTAATAAACCAACATGTGTGTCATCTAAAGTAAAATAATCATAGAAGTCACCACCGACTTGTTTAGCCGCTTTTAGTTCAGCTTGGATTTCAATTTCTTTAGAAGAAACTGTTTCAGTTGGTAATGTCGCTAATTGGATATCTTTAGCAACATCTAATTCAGTCGCAGTTTTTTGTTGTTCACTGTTAACATTAATTTCACTAACTAATAATTTATGTGTACGTTTATTTAAGCCATTAGAAACTAAATAAACTAAGGCAAGAATGACTGCACGTGGTAGGAAATAGAACACGACACTACCTAAATAACGGTTATAGTCTAAATCAAAGAAACCATTGCCCATGGCATATAGTTTATTAAGCATCTCAAATCTACCCGCTGGACCATTAGCGAATATTTCTTGAGTGTTAATGTTCTCCATGACTTCGTTACCAAACAACAAGTTAGCGTCGAATTCACCGACAAACATGCCACCAAACATCGCCGCTAAAGAAGCGATTAAAACAGAAATAAATACTGCCTTACCAACCTTAGGATTGTAATAATGGTTACTCATTAAAATACATAATGCCCATGCAATCGCAGAATGTTTAGGCAAAATGACATTTAATACGGCAATAACAAAAACGAATGAGAATAAAACATAGAATTTATAATTTGGTTTTCTAAGTTTTGATTTAATTTTAAAAACATAAAGAAGAGGAGTGAGTAAAGTAAGAATCCCAAGTGGGAAGAAGATGTTAATCAAAATAACGGTAACGTTACTATGAGTTTTAAAGAAGCCAGTAAGATAAAAGATCCAAATGACTAGCATATAGATCGCCGCTGCAGCATTAGCAATCGACATCTGCTTATTAGCGTCGGCTTCGTTATCGTAATAAGCTTCTAAATATTTATTGCGTTCAAATTCAGTCATAATTAAATACCAATGTCCACATCATCATAACGATCTAAGAGGGCGATTAATCTACCTTTACAACCATTAAGTCTCTTAGCGTTATCTTTTTGGTTAGTTAATGTCCACCACACCATGTGGATATAACAAATAATTGCAATCTTATCCTTAGCAGCGGGATCATCTTTACCAAAATAGCCATCCACTAAATCATTATATAACTTAGCGCAGAATTCCGCTGGCATATCTAAGAATTTTTCGGAGTTACCTGGTTCATCTTCTTCAAAAGCAACATATGGGCTTCTTAAAGCCGCTAATTCGAAAATTGGGTGACCACGTGATAATGTATCCATATCAATTAAGAGGAAATCTTCCCCTTGAACCATGATGTTTTTGAAATGGCAATCACCATGGACGAATGTATTTCTATCAGGAATAGAATTAATGAGTTTTAAGCACTTTTGATAATATTTATCTTCAAGAGCTTGTTTACAAACTTCTAATTTTTCTAAATAGAATTGTTTGATATTAGGAACGATAGAATCCATGCAATCTGTTGTATTAATCTTCTTTAACAATTGCACGTATTTTTCTAATAGAACGGGATATTGATCTGGGTTTTGCTTGAAGTCATTCTTTAAAGAAATACAATCCAGCATTTCAAAACGAACACCTAATTTACCATCCGCTTTAACAATATCAAAAGAAATTGCGGTAGGTATACCTAAGACAAATGCTTGTTTCGCTAATCTTAATTCTCTTTCAATTTGACCAGCATCAGATGTACGCTTAAAGACTTTAACAATTGTATCTTTATTAATGCGGTAAACTGTGGAGAAGAAACCTTCACCAATCACTTGTGCGTTACTGACATCAATAACTTTTAGAGCTTTCTTTACATCCATGATGTTTGTAAAACCTGTCATATTTAAAACATCATAAACTTCTAATGACGCTTCAATAATGTGAGTTTCAGGATATTTTTGTTTAATTTTTAAGATGACACGTAAACCCGCACTAGAGATGTATTTCAATCCACTGAAGTCTAGATTAACGGTATCAAATGTTTTGCCTGCAAAGGCTTCATCAATTTCTTTATCAATATCATCAGCATTATAGGAATTTAATTCGCCGACAAAATATAAAGTCATTATGTTCTTATAAAGTTCAGATCTCATAATTGCTCCCTATATGAAAATATCTATGTATTTATTATACAATAAATTAGTAATAGACCGCTATAGGAATAATTTTACAATTATTAATGCAAAATAATAAATGAACCATTACAATAAAAGCATGAATAATTCATTGAAAAATCGTCGAGTCGCTATTTCCATGTCATTAGCGTTCATGGTTATTTGTTTAATACTAGAACTCTTACCAAATTCCATCATCATGGGATTTAGTGTAGTTAGTGAAACAGGAGAAATTGGTAAAACATATGTTGGTTATAACTTCTTCAGTTTGACTCCTATTGGTTATGCTTATTTCACACCTCTATTATCAGCGGTTATCACTATCGCAATGGTTGGTATTATGATTTTTAGGGAAGTAAAACCATATAAATTAATGACCCTGTCCACTGTTTTAGCGTTTGTGGGTGGTTTGATTAGTATCTTAACTCCCTTGATACAAGCTGATAGTAAAGCTGTTACTCCTTCCTCTATCTTTGTGGCCTCTTTGATGTTTATGACTTTCATAATAAATTTGTTTGATTCACTCTTGAGAAATAAAGAATTAAAAGAAAGATACGGTCAATAACGGAACAAAAAATCTTTTTTCTAAACAAAAAGAAGGTAGTAAGATTATCTTATGGACGAACGTCAGTTTAAGAGATTCAAAATATCATTCACACTTTTTTGGATTGGACAAATATGCTTCCTTTTGTCTCTTTTTACTTTTGATGGACGTTTTAAATTCTTACCTAACTGGTTAATCTTCTTAGATTTGTTTGCCTTTATTGGCTTCGTTGTAATGTTTATAGGTATTGCTATCAGTAGAGGTATTAATAAAAACTTTTATTATTCACTTGTGACATGTTTGATATTTGTCGCGGTCTCTGTTCTTCAATCAGTATGCGTCACATCCACAGATGATTTCTATGTTAACTGGTCTAAAGGATTAGAATGGAGTAATCAAGCATTTAAATGCTTGTTCTATTTCTATTTCTTCTATGGCTGTTATAAATATTTTGTTTCTTTAGGCCACACTGAAATTGGTAAAAAATCTAAAATCGCAGCGATTATATTTGTCAGTTTATTCATTTTAGAAAGATTAACAGTCTTCTTAATGTTCTTTGATGGCATTAAGGCTAATATCGTCGCTAATAGAATTATGACATTCGGACAAATGATTATTAACTTTGTTATTTATACTTATTTAGTGGTTATTTCCACGATTATATTTATTAGATTAAATAAAAGAAGAAAGGAGGCTTTAAATCATGAAGAAGCCAAATAAGTTCCTTTCTTTCTTTACAAAATATCCTGTCATTATTTCTTTAGTGCTTTTGATTCCAACGACTGCTTCATTCTTCAGTGCAATGTCTGGTGCTTTTGATTTCCATTACAACTATTTATATGAAGGTGAATCATTAGATATTGATGATGAAACATTTGAATTAACTGGTATTAAGAAAGTTGGTAATGTCACGCAATTATCTTCTAACTTCTCCTATCAAGGTGGAGCGTGCTATCAAAATTATTACGTTGTCTGCTGTGACGCTTTTGAAAGCATTTTAATCTATGACACAACGAACATGAAATTAGTTAATACAGTTAACACGGGCTATAATATGCCTACCTGGCACTGTAACCAAATCTTCTTTGGTAAAGACTTCTATTCTTCAAGAGATAAATTCCCACTTCTATATGTTTCTATGGAACATGAAACAGTACATTCCATCATGGTCTTTAGATTAATGAAATTAGGGGATGCGTATTACGCGAAAGAAGTACAACAATTAGAACTATATTTTGAAGATGAACAAGATACTATCTATTTCCCTAATGCTTATTATGACTACGATGAAGAATATATCTATTATGGTGGTTATACAGAAAAGAGCTATATGAAATCAGATAGCAATAAATTAAAGTTCTATACGTTTAATTTGCCTGATTATCGTCTTGAATATTTCACATTAGATACTGCGGAAAGCCTTGATACATTTGAATTACCAAGTGAAACCGCGACACAAGGTGGTTTCATCAGTCATAGTCACTTATATCAAACATTCTCATTTGGTAGTGAAACTGATCCATTAAAAACGCCTAAGATGCGTGTTGTGGATTTAAAAGAACATAAAATTATTAAAGATTATCAAAACCTTGGTAAAGACTTTGGTGTTTATGAAGAATTTGAACATGTCGCGATTAATTATGACGGCAAGATGTATTCTTTAGGTAACCCATTTAATATTTACGAATTTGAATTTAAAGCTAGCGAATAAAAAACCACATTTCTGTGGTCTTATTTCTTTAAGAAATATTCTTTTAATTTTTGGAATGTTTCTTCATTAATACTATGTTCGATTTCACAAGCTTGGTCTTCCGCGCTTATTGGATCAACACCAATCTTAATAAAGAAATTAGTGAGATATTCATGTTTCTCTAATGTATTTCTCGCTATCGCTCTACCTGGTTCAGTTAAACGCAGTCCACCATCGTCTTCTACGATGATTAAACCTTCTTGTTTTAATTTCTTCATCGCAATAGAAACACTAGGTTTAGAAAAACCTAACTTATTAGCGACATCAATTGATTTAGGAAGTCTATCTTCTTCCGTTAGTTGAAGTATCGCTTCTAAATAATCTTCACGTGATTCTTTTTTATTCATGTTTCTTATTATATACTCATAAATTTTATTTGCTAATAATGTGCTTATTTCTTCATCATGAAGACAATAAAATTAAAGAAGAATTCAACATACACTAAGGCAGTTACACCAATACCGGCGATAGGAATAAATAAATCGATTTGAGTGTTTTTATGATCTCTAGTGTAGGAATATAGCATGATGAATGGTATCGCTAAAATACATGGGATTACTTGACCAACACCAAAGGAATTAACAAACACTTCCGCACCAGTTAAATCTTGATTCTTAGCGGCGAATATCATAGCTAAGATGACCATTAAGATGAAATCAATTAATGCGAATATTGCGATAACAACACTTAAAACAATAGAGAATGATAATGAGTTACGTTTACTATTTAAATAGATATTATATTGTTCTTTAGTGGAACCAATCTTAATGAAGATTTTTTCTCTATTTTTAATCCATAAAGAGATGACGACAAATATCATCACCATTAATGGTGATTTTGTAGTCATGAATGGGAAAAAGCCAAATGGTAAATTGCCTAATGCACCTAAAGCATATGATGTTTTAAGAATATAAGATAGCAAAGCATAAATAATAGGTAACAAAGAGAATAAACGGAAGATGTATATCTTCTTACCTTGGAAATATTTCTTAGGGGTGTAGTTAACAAAATAATGGAACAGAGTAAAGGCGAATAAATCAGCGAAAACATTGATGTGAATTCTATCGGCGATAAAGTTTTCCATTAAAGTACTAACTTCAACCATATCAGAGGCGACAAATAAGCCGTTTATATAGCGGTAATAGGCAAATAATACACCCACTCCGATAGCAAGGAATGCTGCGCCATATAGCAAGATAAAATTACGATATCCTCTATTGCCACTTAAAACCATACCAAATGAAGCAATAACAAAGAATGGTGTCATTAATGATGAACCAAAACTAAATATCGTTTGCGCAACTGGCCCTAATGGATCCCAGTTATAATTAGAAGTAAAAGAATTCATTAAGGCTAGTTGACCAAGCACAAAAGCAACCCAACCTAATATCCTTAAATAACGGTAAGATAATGGACCCTGGTATTTAATATCATCCTTAAAAAACTTCTGTCTTATCTTCTCGTGTCTTTTTTCGCGTCTTTCGTTTTTACGTAAAGCCGCTAATTCTTTTTTGGTTAAAGTTGGTTCTTCTTTAACTTCATTAGGGGTTTCAACATTTGCTTTAATTTCTTCAACCATAAATAACTACTGTGTCTTATGTATGGATACATTTTATCACTTTAGTAAAAGATTTAAGAACAACTTTGTTCTTTGCGTAGTTTATTCTTTGTAATCATCAAAAAATAATGAAATAATATGGAAGGTTTATAAAAGAGGCTCCCTATGACACTTGTACCATTCTTAATTATTATCATTGAATATGTTCTATATGCTGCGTTTAACGTTGGTATGTCTAAAGGTATACCATGGCAATACTTCTTTATTCTTTGGGCGGCTTTATTAATATGTTTAGGTGTTTGTGTTTGGTCGCTTATTAACGCGATTAGAAATATTAGATATAGAAACACTAGGGTCAGTGCGATATTCGCCACTGTCATGTCCGCTTCTGGTATTACCTCCGCAGTATCATTATTTGTTATTTCCATCATCAATGTTTTATCAATCGTTAACGGCGATGGTTCATTCATCATGTTTTTATAAAAGAAAATCACCCTCAGGTGATTGTTCTTTTTCGTATAAAGCGACAATTATAATTACTTCTTTAGATTATCAATTACTTTACTAATTCTTGCTCTGAGCAAGTCTCTATCTAAACATGGACCTAGATTGACTTTCTTTAGTCTTCCTGATGGAAGTCTATATGTGAAGATTAGCATATTGTCGGTAAAGAAATTATCTTTTAGTTCAACGTAATCGCTTGGATCAATGATTATTTCTTTTCCCCACACAGTGCAAAGGACAAATTTACAGTTAGATGCATCATATCTAATGCAATCAGATTTATTCGCGGCATTAGCCCCTACCCTTATGAAACCGAATGTACATATCACTAATAAGAATATTGCAATCAAAGTAAAGAAGCCCATTCCTAACCATACAGTTTCACCAAAAGCAATGCCCAGACTAACATAGGCAATTATAATAATTAAACTAAGTATCAAGCCTACAATATAGATTGCAACAACAGATCCAGGACTACTTCTATAGGCAATCACATGTGATTCCAAAGTTTTTTTATTGTCTTGATCATCTTTCTTTATAGGACATCCACAGTTCATACACATCAGCGATTTATCACTTATTTCTTTCCCACATTCGGGGCATTTTATCATAGCCATACTTTTTTTCCTCTTATTAATTCAGCTTTCTTTTTTATTCTTCAATTTCTTTTTCAAGTGTAATTATGACGCCCATGCCCATGGCAACATTTGGGCTGACTGTAATGACTCTATAGCCATCTTTAGCAAGATCATTCATTTCTTTTTCAGCGTTATTGACACTTGTTTTTATGACTTTATATTCGTATTTCATACTTATTTTTCCTTTTCTTCATCTTTATGAATTTGTTTAAGTTCAATAGAGTCGCGTTTACCAGCGGTTTCGTTATAGAAATTAACGATAATGGATGTGATAACCGCGACGACGATTAAGCCATATATGCCTAAGATAACGGTAATTATTCTACCCACAACTGTGGTAGCGACAACATCACCAAAGCCAATTGTGGTGACAACTGCGAAGCTATACCATAATGCATCACCAAATGTATTAAATCCTGCTTCAGGTGGTTCCACTGCATGTAAGACAATGGAGAAACAAACAATCATTGTTAACAAACCAAAGATGATTTCAAGCGAGAATGTTGAAACAATAATTTTCGCTAAAACTTTAACTTTAAGTGACGATAAGGCAATACGTGCGGCTTCGCAAAATGACACAATAGCGATGAAAACACATTCAATAGTTATTACTGCAGTTACTTCAACTGTTTCTGTACCAGTTGATCCAAATAAACCAATGGCCAAGAAAATAGCAAAGGCAATAATTAAGGCGTTTAGAATAATATTTCTCAGAGTGTGTTTTCTAATAATGTCAAAGACACGTGATAGAACAATAGTTAAGCAATATAATCCCGCGGTTAATGAGAATAAGAATGTATTATCCACAGCGAATAATGTGGTTATACCGATAGCGATATTAATACCTAGTAAAACTAAGCATCTAATGAGATTTAGTTTTGTTCGATTTTTAAGAAAGACAATGATACTCATTAATCCCACAAAGATGAATATCCAAACTAGATATTTAGGAGCGTCAGCGTAACTCTTTCTATAGATCTCCATAATTGTTAATGAAGATAGCGCTAAAACGACAGTGGAAATAATCGTGCTCAAAAATGTGAACAAGATTCTAATTGCTGGTTTTTGAAAGAATTCTTCTATTTTGGCTTTTCTTTTAGAGTGTTTTTTAGGCATGTAAGTAATATATCACTATTAACTACATTTTGTAAGGGCGTTATTGTATGCGTGCAAATCATCTTCATCATAATATATGCACATATAGGCTATTTTGAGATTTTTTGGTTGATATTGAGATATAGTTTTTATTGCTATTTGACTAGCTTCTTCAACAGGATAACCATAGACTCCTGTCGCTATTGATGGAAACGCAATTGATTCTAATCCTAATTCATCAGCAAGTTTTAGACATTTCTTATAACAGCTTTCTAGTACTTTTGCCGGAGTTGGATCTAGATCATAAATCGGTCCCACAGTATGAATGATGTATTTGTTTTCTAGATTATAGGCTTTAGTAACCTTAGCGTCACCAGGAGCACAGCCATGTAAAGCTATGCATTCTTTAAGTAATTCTGGACCCGCGGCTCTATGAATCGCACCATCAACACCACCACCGCCTAATAAAGACGTATTAGCGGCGTTAACAATCGCATCCGCTTTTTTACCAATCTTGGTAATTTCCATCATAATTATTTTTACGTTCATATAATTATTTTCTCACTATCAAGATGGTAAAGAAAGGGTGCCTTTACTCTTTTCGATTTGAGCTTAGGCACCCAGTGGAGAAACTACTTGCTCTCTTTCTTATCGCTAATTACTT
>JAGBLL010000011.1 GCA_017635465.1 Bacilli bacterium | reverse complement strand
GACATCCTTTGAAAATCCTCCAAGACTCTCAGACTTTTTCCAAGAATCCTGGAGATTCCTCCGACATCTCTAAGAATCTCTCCAACTTTGTCGGAGTTTCTTGAAGAATCTCACAAGACGGGGTTTACTGATGGCTTACCTTAAGATAATTGTACCAGAATCGAGGACTAATCAGTAAAGGCACGACAAATCGGGAACCACAATTAGGGCATTTGCGAACTACTTCGCATATAACACCTCCTTTAGGTGTTATCTGACCACATCCTTTCACATTGATAAATAGTAACCATATTTTTTCACTAATTACAATTTTCCGCAAAATTAAGCAAAGAGGCGGACAAAAACTGTCCGCCTCTAAGAAAAATATTATGAAAGAATGAATTTACTTAGTAATGTTTCAATGTGTTCTAACAGATTAATAGGATATAAGCATTTCTTTAATTTGACATTTTATTATAATGCTATTTCCAACTCTCCACTATCAAATTTTTCTATAAATTCTGCTTGATTATTATAACCTAAATCTACATGCATAAAAGAGGCTAATCTGGACAAGCCCGTATTTATTGAACTAATATTATCTGTTTCAATACCATCCCAGATACTCTTTTTTATAGCTGTAAATTGTAAGTTCTGTTCACGCATTGTTTCTATTGCTGCAGTGTTAAAGGTCTTCTCTGCCTCTTGAATGTCTTTTATACGTTCATCAAATATTTCCTCTATTCTCATTCGACGTTTTTCTGCTTTAACACTGAACAAATCTATTTTGTCTAGCAAGAGCATGAAAAGCGTAGAAGCAATACCAGACAATGTTGTTGATAGCACAATAGACCAAGGTTCTGGTATTCCAATTTTATTTAGAAGAGCCTCTATTCCTATTCCACAGATAACAATAATGCTTCCACCTAAAATTTTAATAATTGCATCGCCCTTTTGCGTAGCTGTCATTTCATTAGAATGTTTACCAAAAAGGACTTTACCTGCTTGCACAAAAATTTTAATTCCTTCTTTTATAACTTTTAAAACCTGCTTAAATATACCTATAAAAAGACTTATAATTCCCTCTATCAATGAAGAAACCAACCCTTTGACAAACTCCCAAACATTGTCACCCAAGAAAGACAAAGCATTTTTTAATACGTAATCCTTAACTCGGCCAAAACGAATTCTAAATGCTTTTATAGTGGAATCCGCATTGACTCCTTCTTTTAATCCATTGACAAAGATGTCGGAAATCTCATAATAAAGAGGCTTTATAATAAACAAGATGACGTTACCAACAACATAGTCTTTTGATTGGTTTGCTGCATTTTTTGCTGAAGTCTTCCAAATTTCTCCAGTATTACCGGTACCACGTCCCGTAATGTTGTTCAAGATTGCTTTGTTTGCATCTTTATCAATACTTTTTTGAGCCTCCTTTTCCATCTTAAGCATGTTCTCTTTAGCTTCTTCTGAGATACCAAGGTTAGGACGCCCCTCTTGCTCTCTTTTTCTTTGATCTTCCACAAATTCAGAATTGGTCATGTCAAACTTACCCCCTTGACCTGGCGCCCCTGCTCCTCTGTTTATTCTTGCAGATGTAAGTGCAAAGTTGCTGTCTTGATTTGCTATGTTTTTTATATCTGCATCAGTTAATGCATAATTTCCCTTCAACTGTTCATGAATTTGTTTGAGCGGAACTATATGGTCAACTTCTGCTTGATGATCATGTTTATATTTCTCTATACTCCGGCGAGCATCAGGATTACTTCTATACTGATATACATTCTTTTCTTTTGTATATTCATCTGTGGCATTTATCTTGCCGCCATTGTTGGCGAAGATATTATCTTTGTATGCATTAAGACGATCTTTGTCTTCATATACTCCACGCGAATAAGCCTGCCGTGTATCTTTACCATATTTTTTAAAGTCTTCTCTAGTTTGATCTCCAACATTTTTCCATTCAGTATAGCCATCAGGTATAATGGTGTCAAATTCCTCTTGGTCATATGAGAATGACTGACATTGAGATATTATACGTGATGCAGTTAAACCTTTTTTCCTTAGCTTACGTGTTGCAGCCGTTGATTCAAGGAATCCGTCTGCTATTGACATGAAAACAGGAACTACGACCTCGTCGATAAGACTTCCTTGATTTTCAAATTCTTTATAAACTTCGTCAACAACTTCGCGTGTTTCTTTTTTGTCATATAGTTCTGCCTCTTGAAGTTTTGAGGCTAATTCTAATGGAGAAGCATTCCTAATGCTATCCTCTAATTCTTGAATTTTTTCCTTATCCATAGCTATGCTGCTTCATTTAGTTTGTTGATTTCTTCCTTTTGAATACGCAAGTCATTTTTAGCCGAGTTAATACTCTTTTGTATTACATCGGTTTTACCTTCCAGAGTTATATTTTTATCAACCATTGTTTTCATAATCTTGGAAATAGACACCATAGCCATAATTTCTGCTTGCTGCGTCTTAGGAAGTAACTTTATGCTCATCTGTTCATGAACAATCCTATGGGCATAACTCAAGCACTTAATAATGAGGAAGTTTACGGAATTATCCAATCTGCTAAGTAAGGCGTTGTACAAATCAATCATTGACGTGTAATAACTGGCAATGATTTCAAGTGCATCGTTAATGTTCTTTAGTTTAATTAGCTCAGAATCCATTCGCACCATTTCTTCTTCTAGACGTATCTTTTCCTCTCTTACTTTTTCTAAAGTTTCTTTCGCTTTTTTTCTGGTGTAAAATCCCAACGAGATAATCGCTAAAGCATTACTCTTAAAAGGATTCTTTTTAAAATCTATAAGATATAAATTTGCTTTGGTTTTTATAGAATCTACTTTTAGGTTAGATCCATTGAAATATTCTTTTAAATATGATTCTGATACAGGAATATCTTTTAAAATATGCATCTTTTCAGCAAAAGCAGGGAACAATTCTGTCTTTATTGTTTCTTTTGATTTGTTTATTGACTGAACATGTTCTTCAATTTGAGAACTTATATTTTCTACTTCTTTCTCAAAAAACGCTTTATGTTCTTCGAAACGTTTTTTTATGTCTTCATACATTCTGTCTGCTTCTTCAAAAGTCGCTTGACCAGAAAAAGACTTATATCCACGACTGATTGCTGCAGCTACAGCTCGTGCTTTTATTCCTATCCAACCAAAAATACCCATATTCTATGATTTAGCATTAATATACATTAAACCCACTTCTAAAAAATCGGAAAAGTCCTTACTCCAACGAATAAGCCTTTCTGTTTCTGACTTGTCTATTTTAAAAGAATTCGCAAGGTTATTAACCCACTTTAGTTCATCTGAATCAATTTCTTTATCTGCATATAATATACCGCATATTTCTAATATAACACATCTTTTTACAGGGACAGAACTATGTTTAAACGCCGAAACAGCATCTTCGAAAGAAAGACCTTTAACCTTATAACTAGAATCAGCTAAGCCCAACTCTGTCAAATAAACTTCCAATTCTGCTTTTTCACATTCCTTTTCTTGACCATTAACTTTCATGGCAAGTACCGCAAGCTCCATGAAGGCTTTACCTTCATTATCATTTAACATGTACAAAAACATACCTATTTCTTTTTTCCGTTAATATCAAACTCTGTTGTTCTCTTACCCGATGACGTGAATTCATTTCTATAATGAACTTGACCGTTATCGTAATATGTTTGTTCTAAATTCAATTTACCTTTTTTGTCGTAGTTCCTACTTCTCACTATTTTATCATTTACGTATTCCATTTCGTATATAATAGTATCGCTACTGTCTCTCATTGTCGACTTGATTAACTTGTCGTCTTTAAACTGGTTAATTACTATATTACCAGTTTCTTTGTCAGTAATTTTTTCTATTCGATTTGGATTGTCAATGCTTTTGTTTGGTTGCCCATTTCGTCGTGAGCCCTCTTCGTGGCTTTTCTCTAATGACAAAAGAACGGTTCGCAGAAGAGCTTGAAGCTTGGACAACTCGTTATTCGTTGTTTCTTGAGATATTTGTGAATCAAGGAATTGATTATTTAGGTCGGAAACCGTATTACTAATTAACGATTTTATCTCTCCTACGACTGATTTGACAGAGCTAATTAACAAATTATTATTGCCTTTTTCCACGAGAGCAGAAACAGACTCTTCTATATTCTGTGTTTTAATTTGAACAGCCCCCAAATTTTTATTTAATGAATCATATTGCTCATCTATTTTTTGCAAGAACAGTTCTGTGGCTTTATCTGACTCTTTTATATTGTTATTAATAAGGTTAGAAACGCCTGCGCCCTGTTCTTGAATAGCTATAATAGATTTTTGTACAGAACAAAATTGTTCTGTATTAGATTCATTTAAGAAATCTGCCAATTCTTTAGAGCGCTTTTCTGACGATTCTATCTTTTCTGTTAATGACAACTCTACCTCTTTAACAATACTATCTATATTTTGCTTAATCGTATTTTCAGTCTCTATAAGTCTTCCGTCGATTTTTCCTTCTGTTGAGTTTACTCTATCATTAACAGATTCCACTCTGGCCAATAGATTTCCTGTAGAATTCGTAATCGTTTCTTCGATTGAGTTTGTCTTTAATTCTATTGAATCTATAGCATCCTTTATGGTTTCCCCTTGAGTTTGGGCAGATTTCAATAACAGTTCATATGATTCTTTAGATGCTTGTTCAATCTTCTCTATACTTGACTCTAAAGACGTTTGCGAACTGGCAATTTTCGTTTCTGTTTTTTTCTGAATATCCTCATTAAACAACTTTACTTGTTTCACAATCTCATCTGATACTTTATTGACTTGTCCAATAATGGCATCTGACTTTTCCGCCAAATTGATAGCAGAAGACTTTATTGATTCATGATTAGCATTAGTCTCTTGGGCCAAAGAGTCAATTTGTTTTTGGATTGATTCTACAGCAACAACAATTATTTTGTTTACATTTTCCAACAGATTACTCTCGCTTTGACTTACATGTTCACTAAGTCCTGATTGCACTTTAATAAGAGATGAATTGATATCATCCGATTTACCAGATAACAATGCGGAAATCGTTTCAAGGTATTTGTGCAAACTTGTTATAAGAACTCTGACAGCTTCGTCAGAATCCTTTTTGTTAGTATTTGTATGGGCAACAATGTTTTCTTCAACCCTCTTTGTTGTATTATTTAAGCAATCCCTTGTGAGTTCGCTTTCTTTAGTAATAGCAGTATGCATATTCTCACCAATTTCTGATATTTTTTCAGTACTATTAGAAAGGGCGCTGGACAATTGAGAATAATTTGATTCAAGGGTTTTCTTGAGAACACTAAACTCCTCCAATAGCTTTTCATAACGATTGTTATTATTGTTTTCTTGGGATTCTATATTCCCGAGAAGGTTTTTAGTTTCTGTAGAAATTGTCTCTTTAAGCAAATTAGAACTTTTCTCTATTAATTGATTCAAATTGCTATAGTATGACAGAACTGTTTCCAATTGTTTTTCCTGGGACTCTAAATATGTTTCGGTAATAGCTGTTGCATTATTGGCAATCATTTCATCTATTTCTACAAACTTCTTTTCAGCAAATGTTTTACTGATGTCTATTGTATATAATAACCAATAAACAAGTATGATAACCGATACTACCACAATTACAGCACACAGCCATATTGGAACAATTGCTTTCCCGAAAGAAAGGCAGAATATTATAGAGAGCAATAATATTGTTAGCAAGAATAATTTGACTTTCATTTCTGTATTTGTTTTAGTTTGTTAAAGGATTTGCCCGCTTATTATGCGTAACTTAATAATTTGCTACAAAGATACGAAATAATTCCATAAATGAAGTTCTCAAGCTCATTTTTTGTAACCTGCTTAACAATTATTATTCATTCTGCGCATTATTATATTGTTTTTTCCTGTTTTCAAGCAGTCTGATGGGTTTAAAATCAATAGGTTCGATAAGTCCAGAACGAATGGCTTCGTTATAAAATGCCAACACTGTTGTTGCAGCACTGATGATTGTTATAATTCTTTTCATAATTCTTCTGATTAAATGGTTTCTACTACTTTTTTATAATCTTCCTCCGTCTCTTAAGCGAAAAATTAGATGACGAAGAATGTCATAGATGCTATTCAGTTGGCGCCGTTCATATGGTGAGAATAGCATGTGGTATTGCTTATATAGTTTCTCTTCGAACTTTTTGAAATCGAGGTCGAGAAAAGCAGGATTACTGTCAAGACGCGGAGAGCGTCCCTCACAACATTCGCATAGTAGCTGAAACAGTTGCTTGCCTAGTTCCATTGCCTGTTGCTCTCTGTTCAATACAGCCGTTCGGTACTCTTCTGAAACATTCTGCTCAATATATTGCATTAGACGAAATAGACGATGGCTTGCATAATATCGCTGAACGTCAATGTCGATACCATAGTCATAGCTGAATATACGTTTCAACTTCTCATAGTCTGTTCCATCGCTAACCAGATAGTTATCGCTGTTGATTGGCTGATATTGATAACCACAAAACATGATATCCTTGACCACGACTCTCATAAGTGGAGTGTCTGGTACATATCCATGTTGCCATAGATATAAAGGATTGTGTAAGTTCTTACGCTGGTCATCCTTGCGAAAAAATTCATGCCTAGCCTCCATTATAAGATTTAGGGCTTTGCTGTTTAATGCCTGATTTTCCATTTCCGTTTGAATTTATATTTTTGTTTTTGCTAATAATCTCTTTAACTTTGAATTTTCATATGTTGAAGCCAACCACAAATAGAAGTCCTCTCTCTCTTTGTTCTTTTTAAACACTCCTTTTTCTCCTGAGAATTGCTTGGCAAGCATTTTATAAGCTCTTGGATCTTCTATACTTCCTACAAGTTTTTCCAATTTGATGGCTTTGAGGTAGTACTGCCTCGCCTTCTGTATATCAACTTTGACACCTATTCCATTCTGATATACTGCTCCAAGCCAAACATAAGTTTCGGTTGGTACTTCCTCAGAGTTAATCATTTCCTTTAAGACTTCTATTAAACTTTGATCACCATTATTAAAATACTCTTCTACAGCAGACCATAATATAGCATGTTGATTTCCGATTTCCGCTGCTTCCTTAATAAGAGGTTTCCCGATATCTGGCATTCCATTAGAATAATATAAAACACCCAGTGCGAATTTAGCAACAGCTGTACCTGTGTCTGCTGAGATTTTATATAGTTCCAATGCCTTTTCCGTGTTCTCTCTTACACCGATGCCCTTAAAGTACATAGTTCCGAGATTATAAGGAGCCAATTCAATTTCTCCCAACGCCATAGCTTTCTTGTAGAGAACAACTGCTTCGGTTAAATCCTGCTTAATCCCATGTCCTTTTCGATAGAAAGTTGCCAAGTTATGAATTGCCCTAACGGCACCCAGTTTTGCTGCTTGCTGATAATAATCAGCTGCCAGCTTATAATTCTTCCGAACACCATATCCATTCTCATAAAGAACACCAATGGTGTAAATTGACATTGGATAATTGAAAGCTGCTGCTTCGCGGAGAAGTTGCATGGCATCCTTGTAATTAGACTGCTCGCATAATATCAAGGCTCGATAATATGTAGCCTCAATCTTTGCTGATTCCATCAATTCTTTCTCGTTGAACTGTTCATATTTCTTCATTGTCTGTCACTTTTTAGTTAGTACATAATTTCCTGTATTGCCATGAATGCTTCCAGCGGTCTATCTCGTAGGCTCTTTCACACATTTGGGGATGGCTATTAAAGGCGATGCGGCAGTTCTGCTGAATACGGTTCCACCAAGAATCATTCTCAAAACGATGGTACTCACGAGCCTGTTCTACTAATTGATAGGGGCTTCCTTGTATTTC
>JAGBLL010000010.1 GCA_017635465.1 Bacilli bacterium | reverse complement strand
TGTGTGTATAATAGACTTGACAAAAACCTCAGTACTGAGAGAAACGGCAGGTCTATCATGTTTAAAAGAGATAAATATTTAAATCAATTAATTCGTAGTAGAGATAATCACCAAGTCAAAGTAATTACAGGAATACGACGCGCTGGAAAATCGTATTTGATTAACGAAATCTTTTTCGATTGGTTGGTAGAGAATGGTGTTGGTGTCACACATATTATTAAGTTTTCCTTTGATTCTGAAATAGTTATTCGAAAACTTGATTCATACTTGCCAACCGAATCAACAATTGTGCGAGTCGTTGAAGGCCAAAATATAATCAACAATCGAAAATTCATGCTTTTTATTGACGACAAAACTAAAGATGAAGGTAACTATATTTTATTATTGGATGAAATTCAAAATTTAGATGATTTCGTTAGAGTACTAAATGGTTATCTTTATTTGAATAGATTTGATATTTATGTTACAGGAAGTAATTCCCGCTTTTTATCTAGCCAGGTTGATACAGAATTCAGTGGTAGAGGTAACAGAATCCATTTATTGCCGCTTTCTTTTTCAGAATATTTAACTGGCACAGATCTCTATAAGCGAGATGCCTTAGATGAATACATTCGTTATGGAGGGATTCCTCTTGTTGAACTTCAATCCAACGATGAAGAAAAGGCTAAAATGGCAATCAGTATTTACAAAGAAACTTATTTAAAGGATATAAAGAATCGCCACCCTCAAGTCGAAGAGAATAATCTTCACACAACGCTTGAAGTAATTGCTTCTATGATTTCAACACCAATTAATCCAACAAAAATAGAAAACACTTTTAATAGTGCCTTTAACATCAAACTATCCAACAATGTGATAGGTAATTATATCAACTGGTTCGAAGAAGCATATTTGTTAAATAAAGCTTTGCGATATAACGTTAAAGGCAGACATTATATAGGTACGCCATATAAAGTTTATTTTGAAGATGTTGGTATTAGAAACGCTATATTAAATTTTAGAGAAATTGATGAGACCGATATAATCGAAAACATTGTTTATAATGAACTTAGATATCGTGGTTTCAATGTTGATGTCGGCATTGTAACAATTAAAAAGAAAACGGATCGAAAAGATAAAAATGGTAATTGGATATATGCAGATGTGGACACCGAATGTGACTTTGTTGCTAATAAGGGAGATAAAACATACTACGTTCAAGTTGCTTTAACGATAGACACTCTAGAAAAGAAAGATCGAGAATATGAATCTCTTAGAAATATTCCGGATTCTTTTAAAAAAGTGATTATTGTAAAAAATGAAGGGCTTCACTATCGAACTAGTGAGGGTTTCTTGAGATTAAGTCTATTAGATTTTTTGACAAACATTGATTCATTAGATTGGTAATGGATATGTTTCCAATCACCTGAAAAGGCATGTCATACTTTGTTTCGGGTAGTGAAAAAGACTTATCATTTGTTGTTTCCACGAATAAAAGACTATACACTTAAAAGGTGAAGAACTATGACGATGTACGCTAGTGTGACCATTTTAATTGCCCTTTTGATGGTAGGAATGACCGTCCATGTTTTAACTTATTCTGGATTCAACAAAACGCAAAAAAACATGGTTCGTTGTTACATTCATTTCAATTACGGCTTGCGCTGGCGCGGAATTCGCTGTCCACTGTGGCTATTATGATCAAAAATTTGCTATACCATTAACCATTATTACTGTTATTCAATTCAGTCTATCTCCAGTCCTAGCAATGTTATTCTGCGGCGCTTTAGGCTTAAAGAATCAATGGAAAGTGGCAATTGGATTCTTTGCCGTTAGTTTACTTACAGAGATTATATGCGCTCCATTTGGTTGGATATTCTCCTTTGGAGCGGATGGTTATTCTCGTGGTGATGCATTTATCATCTATGAGATTTTCTATTTTGTTTCATTAGGCTATTTAATTGTTTCTCTAATCTTTGTCGGCAGATTATTTAGGCACAGAGATAAAACCACAATCATTATGATTTTTGTTGTTTTGGTCGCTGGAATTATTCCAATGACTTTCTTTAAATTGCATGTTGCCTATGTCTCTATCGCGATTGCTTCTTGCTTCTGCTATATCTACTATAACGATTTAGTACAACAAGACACTAAAACTGAATTAGTGACTAATCAAGAAAAGATTACTAGCATGCAAGAACATATTATTTCTGGGTTAGCATCTTTGATTGAAAGCCGTGATACAGAAACTGGTGAACACGTTATGAGAACCAGTAATATTGTTAAAATAATCGCTGAAGATTCTTTAGCGGTAGGTCTTTATGCGCAATATATTGATGAACATTTTATTTCTTTGCTATACACCCTTGCTCCAATGCATGATGTTGGCAAAATAGTGGTTTCTGATCAAATATTAAGAAAACCAGGCAAACTCACTAAAGAAGAATATGAAGAAATGAAAAGACACGCTAGTGAGGGTGGTAATGTTGTAAGAAAAATATTATCAGGCATCACTGATGAAGAATATTTAAGCTTTGCTTCTGATATCGCTACTTACCATCATGAGTGGTGGAATGGCAGTGGTTATCCTAAGGGATTAAAAGAAGAAGAAATACCATTATGTGCACGTATTATGGCTATCGCTGATGTCTTTGATGCCTTAGTGTCTAAAAGATGTTACAAAGAGCCAATTCCATTTGATGAGGCTATTGAATTAATGAAAAAAGAAAGTGGTACACACTTTGATCCAAGACTATTAGAAGTATTTATTAACAATAAAGAAAAATTCCGCGAATATTGTGAAATCAAATAACTATTTTAAAAAGAGAAATAGTAAACGATAAGAATAATAAAGCTGTAATGATGATGGGGATAGATATTACTACTCCATATCAGGGAATAGGATATGCTTAAAAGACGCAAACTATCTTTACGTTTATTATTCATATAACAATTCGTTAAAACAAAGTTGAATAGGTCACAGAAATGTGCCAATTTTTGTTTGTTCTTTCGTTGATATATAGGTTTAAAATTTGTATAATGTAATCGAAAAAAATGCAAGTTCTTGCAAAAAAGGAGAATATGTAATGAAGTTCAACAGAGATAAATATCTTAGTCAATTAATAAAATCAAAAGAAAATGGATTTCCTAAGGTCATTACCGGAATACGTAGATGTGGAAAGTCTTATTTGCTAGATACAATTTATAGGGAGTATCTAGAAAAGAATGGTGTTAATCCAGACAATATTCTCTATATAGATTTAGAAGATGCTTTGAATTATAAATACTGGGATCCTTTGTATTTGTATGACTATGTTTTGAATGTCTCGAAAGATAAAGATGGTGTTATTTATGTCTTCATTGATGAAATACAACATGTATATAAAATTCTTAATCCAAATTTGACAAATGGTGAACATGTTAAAGCGAACAATAATGATGAAGACGTTATTTCATTTGTTAATGTAGTGCTTGGTTTATCAAAAAAGAATAATTTAGATGTTTATGTTACTGGCAGTAATTCAAAAATGCTATCAAGTGATATTGCTACAGAGTTAAGAAATAAAGAAACAGAGATTAAAGTTGAACCGCTTTCCTTCAAGGAGTTTCTTGATGCCACCAATTTGGAGCCGGAAACAGCATTAAATGAATATATGTTTCATGGCGGGATGCCACTTTCATTATATGAAAAAACTGATGCAGGTAAAGAAGAGTATTTATTAGGACTGATTAAAAAAACATACATAAAAGACGTGATAGAAAGAAAAGGTTTTAGAAATGAAGAGGCAGTTAGAGAAGTGCTTAATGTTCTTTCAAGCTGCGTCGGCCAATTAATTAATTCAAGCAATGTATCTAATTATTTCGAAAGTGTGAAAAAACAAAAAATAGATGATGAAACAGTCCAAAATTACATTGATTCGTTTATAGACTGTTTCTTGATTAAAAAAGCGGAAAGATACGACATTAAAGGCAAGGCAAAGATAGGAGCCCAATACAAATATTATTTTTCTGATTTAGGTTTAAGAAATGCGCTGTTGAGTTTTTTACATTCCGATGACGGTTTTTCATTAGAAAATGTTATTTATAATGAGCTAATATATCGCGGATTTAATGTGGATGTTGGTGTTGTTGAAACAAACGAACCAAACAAAAACGGGAATTATGTTAGAAAACAACGTGAAGTTGATTTTATAGCAACAAGAGGAAGCGAAAAATATTATATTCAATCAGCGTTTTCGCTTACTTCACAAGAAACATATTTTAGAGAAAAAGAGTCAATAAGCAAAATTAATGACTTTAATAAAAAAATCCTTGTTGTTAGAGATCCTATCAAATTAAGAAGAGATGAAAAAGGCATTGAAACCATTGGGGCGGTTGAGTTCCTTCTAAATGAAGATTATTTAAGATAGCCTATAATATTTAAATGCTACTTATTATTCCCAAGATACTGTTCAAATAAGAACAATATTAATAGTTCATCTTTATCATCTTATAAAGAACCATATGATGGTTTTGATAATCAAAAATTAGAAAACAGACAAAAAAGTAGACTAGAAAATAGACTAAGCAGTAGACAAAAAAGCATAAACATTTTGTAACGATATAATTGACAAAAGCCTCAGCACTGACAAAAATGTCGATTTTGCCTTTTAAACTTTTTAATAATGTGTGTATAATAGACTTGACAAAAACCTCAGTACTGAGAGAAACGGCAGGTCTATCATGTTTAAAAGAGATAAATATTTAAATCAATTAATTCGTAGTAGAGATAATCACCAAGTCAAAGTAATTACAGGAATACGACGC
>JAGBLL010000137.1 GCA_017635465.1 Bacilli bacterium | reverse complement strand
TCCATCATAATTATTTTTACGTTCATATAATTATTTTCTCACTATCAAGATGGTAAAGAAAGGGTGCCTTTACTCTTTTCGATTTGAGCTTAGGCACCCAGTGGAGAAACTACTTGCTCTCTTTCTTATCGCTAATTACTTTTTGACCAAAGTAACCGAGCAAGACTGATTTAAGGTCGATGCCTAATGTCTTATTAAGACCGGCAAAGATTTGATCACCATGTTGTTGAATTTCAGAAACTAATTTAGCTTCATTGCCTTCTCCGTACATTGTAATGCCATCGATTTGGGCAAGAGCGGCAGCGATTGGTTCACTGTAAGCTCTGACTGTTTCTGGTAAGACATTGCTCTCTAAGATTAATTTCAATTTAGCAGCATCATTGTAGTGTTCCATAGCTTCGGCTTTAGCTTTGATGGCGTCAGCTTCCGCTTTACCTTTAGCTTCGATACCTTGAGCTTCCATTAAGGCTGCTTCTTTATTAGCATCGGCTTCGATACGAACCGCTGTTGCGGCTTGTTCACGAGCACTCTTTTCAGCTTCAGCAGCCACTTTCTTGATTTCAGCTTTTCTTTGAGCTTCAACAAGTTCGGCTTCAGCAACTGTTTTTCTCTTGTAGAGTTCGGCTTCGGCAGCTTTTTCTGTCGCGTATTTTTCTGCATCAGCTTTCTTGTTAATGGTTGCCGCTAATTTCTTTTCAGCAAGTTCAACTTCTTTATTACCAAGTTCAACTTCTCTTTCTCTCTTAGAGATTTCAGCGTTAGTTGTAGCAATGTTAATTTCTTCTTGTCTTTTTTGTTCTTGGATACGATATGCAGCATCAGCGTTAGCTTTCGCTGTATCTGTTTTGATCTTTAATTCTGCTTCTTTTAAAGCATATTCTGTATTCTTTTGAACGATGACTGTCTTGGAATTAACTTCCGCTTCGTTGGCTTCTTGAGCGGCTCTTGCTCTAGCAATGCTGACGTCTCTTTCAGCGTTTGCTTTAGCGATCGCGGCTTCTTTAGAGATTTGAGAGATGTTATCGATACCTAAGTTTTCAATAACATTGTTTCTATCTGAGAAGTTTTGAATATTGAAGTTCACTAGTTCAATACCTAGTTTACCCATATCTGGAATAACATTTTCTTGTACTTTTGTAGCGACACCTTTACGGTCTTGCACTAATTCACGAATACCAACTGTGCCAACGATTTCTCTCATGTTGCCTTCAAGAACTTGTTTGACTTGTTCAATTAAGTCATCTTGGTTCATACCCAATGTGGCTTCAAAGGCTCTTTCGAGTAATTCTGGATCACTAGAGATCTTTAAGTTAGCGACACCATCAACGTTGATGTTAATGAATTCGCGAGTAGGAATTGGTTCTCTTGTCTTAATATCGACTTGGAAAACCTTTAATGATAAACGGTCCTTTCTTTGTAAGAATGGGATTCTCCATCCTGCTTTTCCTCTTAGTATTTTTCTTTTGCCTAAACCAGAGATCATAATCGCTTCATCTGGTCTTGCCTTTGTGTAGGAGCAAGCGATAAAAATAACTAAGAAAATCGCCAAGAACACTCCTAAGATAATTAACAATACCCACCATTTCATAATTCATTCCTCCTGTAAATAGTAGATTGATTAGAGATTTGTTCCGATAAACTCGGTTAATTCTCTTTTCAACACAATAATACATATTTATACATTTATTTACAATGAAAATCGAAAAAATCG
>JAGBLL010000136.1 GCA_017635465.1 Bacilli bacterium | reverse complement strand
AATTGATATTAAAAATAATTTAAAATATTATTCAGATATTATATATTTGAACAAAATAATAAATGATTTTATTAATAAATAATTATATTAAAAATGAGCTATCAGGCCGACATAAAATTGATCCAAAGTTTCAAACCAGAAGATTACTCCGAAATAGAGAAAGTCTTCAAAGCCTTCGATAAGAACAAGAACGGATTAATGGAACGTGAAGAATTTTTAGACCTTCTTCATGCTTTAGGATACAGAGAATTAAAACAAGAAGACGCAGATACTTTGATGGAAGGAGTAGATATTAAAGATCCCAGTAAAATGACATTTACTGAATTCTTAAATGTAATGAAGAAAATAACAAACAAAGAAGGAAAAATTCAACTTGATTCCTTTGTTAACAAGGCAGGTAAAGCCATGGTCAGAGTTAGTAAAGGAGATAATGGCATGCAATTCCAGACCTTCTCTGAAGAAGAAAGAACTGCCTATGTTAAAGTCATTAATAGTTCTTTAGCTGATGATCCAGTCTGCAAAAAATATTTACCAATAGATCCTGAATCAAATGAGGTCTTTGATAGAATCAAAGACGGTGTTTTGTTATGTAAACTTATTAACAAAGCACAAGAAGGAACTATCGATGAGCGTGTCATAAATAAAAAGGAAAATATGAATATTTTCCAACAAGTCGAGAACTTAAACTTGGCTATTTCCGCCGCAAAAAGTATTGGTCTTAACTGCATCGGTTTGAACTATGATGCTATTATGGACGGAAAAAATTATATCATGGTCTTAGGTTTAATGTGGCAAGTTGTTAAATTAGTCGTTATGAGAAACATCCAACTTAAACACCATCCTGAATTAATTCGTCTATTAAATCCTGGTGAACAACTCTCTGATTTACTTAAATTATCCCCTGAGCAATTGCTTCTTAGATGGTTCAACTATCATCTCAAAGCTGCAAACTATGATAAAAAAATAACCAACTTCTCAGGAGATGTTAAGGATTCAGAAAAGTATACAATCCTCCTGAATCAATTGAATAAAAACCTTTGTGATAAAAGTGCCTTGAATGAAAGCGATAGAAAAAAAAGAGCCAAGAAAGTAATTGATAATTCCAAAAAATTAGGAGCTGAATCATATATTACTCCTGATGATATCGTTGCAGGAAATAATAAATTAAATACTTTGTTCGTTGCCTCTATTTTCAACGCTTATCCAGGATTGGAACCAGCTACTGAAGAAGAAATGTACGAGGCTGCTAAATTATTAGATGATGACGTCGAAGGAGCCAGAGAAGAAAGAGCTTTCAGAATGTGGATCAATTCCTTAGGATTAAATGATGACAATGGTGAACCAATTCATATTAATAACTTATACGAAGAATCCAAAGATGGTTTACTCTTATTAAGAACTTTGGAAAAAATTAAACCAGGATGCGTTAATTGGAAAATAGTTGACAAAAAACCTAATAATCCTTTCAAAAAGACCGTCAACTGCCAAGAAGTTATTGAGGCCAGTAAAAAATCTAAATATCAAATTATTGGTATTGGAGGAGGAGATATCAGAGATGGAAATAAGAAATATATTTTGGCTATAGTATGGCAAATGATGAGAGCGCATTCATTGCAAGTTATCGGAAATAAAACAGAAGAAGAATTGGTCGCTTGGGGTAATGAAAGAGTTGATGATGAATATAAAGTCAAATCTTTGAAAGATAAAAAACTTGCTACTTCTTTATATTTCATTCATATCATGAAATCAATAGAACCAAGATCTATTAACTGGGATATTGTCGTCACTGATAAAGATGATGATGAAGCTAAACAAAATAATGCTAAATATGCTATCTCAATTGCCAGAAAATTAGGCGCTACTGTCTTTTTAGTTTGGGAAGATATCGCTGAAGTAAAAAGCAAACTTCTTCTTACTTTACTTGCTAGTATTTATGAAGTCGGTGCCAATTATAAACCAAGAGTCTAAGAATTTAAAGGTTTAAATAATTTAAGTTTATGATAGATAAATAAATATAGAAGTATTAAATTAATAAGGTAAATAAATAACTTTATTAAAACTAAATTAAATTTATATTTAATTATT
>JAGBLL010000135.1 GCA_017635465.1 Bacilli bacterium | reverse complement strand
GGATCCTTTTGTAATTCGACAATTCCTTCACCAGTTGATTTTAGATAACTAGTACAAGCTTTAATTACAACTTCAGGAGCTCCTTTCATGTAAATGAAATATTTGCCATCATCTCTTTTTACAATTGTTGACATTCTTTTTCTATCAGAGTGGAACTTGAGTCTATCTAATTGTTGGTATTTATTAGATAAATTTTCGTTAAAGCCTCTAAGTAAATCATAAAAAGCGAAATCTGTTTTGGATGAACTAGCTACGATGATATCGCCATTTCCATCGAGTTCAATATCAATATTGTTAATCAAAGCATCTCTTAAATTTTTATAGAATTTTTCTTGGAATTTTGTTGTATAATTTTGAGTATGTTCATGATCAATATCATTTACATTGACTTTATTGGCGTTATTATAGAAAGAAACTACATGCATTTTATTTCTAGTTAATGTTCCAGTCTTATCAGTGCAAATATAGTTAGCTCCTCCCATAGTTTCACAAGCTGGCATATGTCTTACTAAGTTATTATCATCCATCATTTTCTTAACACTGAATGATAAAGACAAAGTTACCGCCAAAGGAAGACCTTCTGGAATAGCAACGACAATAATGGTAATACATAATATAATACTTTGGAAAATATCTTTGGCTAATCCACTCCAGACTGAGTAATTATCGAGTAAATAATATGTTTGGTTTTTGATCTTTTCAGATTCGGTTTTATCATATGTACCATTGTGGAAATGTTTTTCAATGAAGGCTTCGAGTAATTCATTCTTATGATACATTTGAATGTATTTAGAATAAAATAATTTAATCAAAAGAGCGACTAAAGTAATTATAGCGCTCCAAAGTCCAAATTTACCGATATCTTCAGCAATATCAGCTAACTTAATTTCTAAAGGAGTTTGGTTACTTTCTTCGTCTTCCTTGTTTTGCATGACATGTTCTCTTATTTTTCCTGCAGCTGAATTTGGACCTGTTGCTAAGACTAACATCCAACCTTCTCCCTCTTTAACGGTGGTTCCTGAGAAAACCATTGGGGAAGGATATTTCCCAGAATCATTCTTCATTTTAAGGCAATTTTCAATTGACTCTTTTCTCATTAGGTTAGATTCACCTGTAAGAGACGCTTCATCCAGTTTCAAATTCGTCGAAGTGATAATGATACCATCAGCTGGGATAATCATACCCATATCAACTTTGCATTTATCTCCAACTAAGAGCTCTTCATCTGAGAGATTTAAATTAGATCCTTCTCGAGTACAAACGACCTGGAATTTCTTGAAGTTCTCGTCACTTAATTGCTTAAACTTTTTTTCTTTGTTGTAGTTAGTGACAGCTGTTGTAATAACGATGACGCAAATAGCGAAGACGATACCGATACCATCGAAAGCGTCGTAACCTGGGTTTTCAGTAAAAGGAGAGAGACCGATACTTATTTCAATAACTGCACATAAGCAAAGAATTTGCAAAATTTCATCACCAAAGGCGTCTTTGACGAAGTACCAAAAAGAAGGCATTGGCTCTCTGTAACGAAGATTGTTGTCGAAGGCTTGTCTTCTTAATTCTAAGGTGTTATTGGAAACACCGTTTGTAAGATCAGTTTTGAGCTTCTTAGCAAGACCAGCTAAACCTTTATGGGTGGAATTTATGTATTCTATTTCTTCGTTGGTCTTACGCTGCTGGTAAATTTTGAAAATGTTATCTATTTCCGCTTTGTCTATATTAAAGCCATTATTCATTTTATATAAAATTTATTATTTTATATTTCGTTTATTAATTAATTTATTTAATTTTAAAAATTATTAGGAATTTGGCCTAATTCCAATGGGGATTGGGGATTGGGGAT
>JAGBLL010000134.1 GCA_017635465.1 Bacilli bacterium | reverse complement strand
TTTATCGTTATTTTTAACTAATTGCAAGTCTTTGAAATACTTAATTCCGTTTTAGACAGAGAAAAACTCCGTTAAATAGAATTTAATCTTTCAAACAAAAATTTAATTCTAAAAACGGAATTTAGTTTTGCAAGTTACATTGTTTTGATAATTGCATAATGACAATCTTGTTATTTATTAAAAATGTTAACAATTTATTTTAAACAAATAAATCTTTTATCTATAATAACTATATATGGAAATCGTTGGGAACTTTATTGTTCAAAATTTCATATTAATCTGTACATCCATTGTTTTGATTACAATGGCAGTTCAAAGATTTAAGCAACATCCAAGAATCAGTTTACACACTATTCTTGTTATTTCTTGCGCTTTATCTTTAGCGGTCATGGGTACAATCGAAAACATCGCTAAAGAAAACGGCATTCTTCCCTTAGCCTTAATATGTGCGGTCTTTGGTTATGTTTCTAGACCAGCATGTATTTATTTCTTAATCATGACCACAAAAGGAAATAGACCAACTAGACACTCTTTCCTTCTCTTATTACCTTTATTAATAAATGCAGCAATATATTGTATTGCTTTCTTTCCAGGTACCACAACCATTGTTTTTGGTTTCTTAAGAGGCGAAGATGGCTCGTTATCATTCTTTGGTGGTTACTTGCGTTACACAGCGCATATTGTTTCCGCTTTCTATTTAGGATACTTATTAGTGTCTATTCTCATTTCTTTAAAATCCAGAAACTTAAGACACAGTATCGCTTTAATTGCCTGTACTGTATTCGTCACTTCTGCGGTTGTTATTGAAACATTCTTTGATACCGATAACAATTTTGGTATTCTGAACCCCACCATCGCAGTTTGCACCTTAACTTATTATTTATTTATTTATATTGAAAATGGCCAGATTGATAGTTTAACAGGTTTATTTAACCGTGAAACATATCAACGTGATGTTGCTGAAATGGGTAACACTGTTAGAGGTGTCATCATGCTCAATATCAATGGCCTAAGAAGAATTAATGAAAATCTTGGCTATCAAGAAGGTGATAAAGCTGTGGTCACTGTCACTAGAGCGGTTTTACTTTATACTCCAAGCAATATGTATGCCTACCGTTTAGCGGGTGATGAATTCATCATTATTTCTAATACATGCTTAGAAGAAGAACTCTTATATATTATTAAGAAGATTAAGGCGAATTTAGGTAAGACTTTCTATAGCTGTTCCATTGGTTATTGCTACTGCGATGACAAGAGCATGTCTTTCCAAGATATGTTAAAAGAAGCAGAAAAGAAAATGTCTTTAGATAAAGAAGAATATTATAGGACTAATGTTTAATCATTAGTTCTTTTTTAAGCACAATAAAAGGGCTTTTGAGCCCATTTATTTTTTGTTTTGGAAGAAAACTTATTCCGCTTTTGGTTCAACGACTTCCGCTTTTTGTTCGCTAACGACTGTTTCTTCTTTCTTTAAAGCGTTAAGACGTGCGCTTCTACGTTGTTCTCTTTCGCTAGCGCGATCATAACGTTTAGCAAAGAAGAGCATCACTACTACGGCGCTAACAACAGCGATAGCGATGATGATTAAGCCCCAGAAGTAGAGGTTTAAACCAAATAGTTTTGTGAAGTTAGCATCGAATGATGTTAAGGCACTAATGTTGTTATATTTGGTTACTAAGCCAAGAACGACATAAGTGATACCCCATAAGATGACTAATCCACAAAGTGGATACCAAACGAGTTCGAATGGTGAAACTGGTAATTTCTTTTTGTTTGCCATAATAGCTCTCCTTAGTTAGCGGATTCCGCTGGTTTAGCGCTCTTAGTGACTTCATCAACAACTTGTTGATAGGTAGCTTTCCAAGCAGCTTCATATTTTGCGGTGCAATCATTGAGCTTCTTGTTTAAGTCATCAAAGATTTCTTTGAAACCTTTGTTGTCTGGACGTTGTCTTCTACCTTCAGTCATTTCTAAGACACGTAATGTTTCATCTAATAAGTCTAATGTTTCATTGTCTGTGCAGTGAACATGTTGACGTGAGAAGCGTAAGAAACCTGTTAATTTAGCAAGTTCATTTTGGACGATGAAGTTACTTTGTGGTGTTGGTTTGCCTTGAGATTCATTCATGACTTTTTGGAATTCAGCGAATGATTCTTCGAACACTCTCATTGTAAGCATTGATAAGACGATACGATACATCTTTTCATCTTCACTTACTAATTTAACCATAAGGTTATCGATTTCCTTATTGTTTATTCCGTATTGAATGTATTGGAAAACGATGTCTCTCATTGTTTCGGTTAAACCCACTGTCATGTCGAATAAGGTAACCATTTGAGCGTAGTCAACGCGAACCTTGTCACCAGAAGGCATTAAGATCGTGCTATTTTCAGAATAAAGTTCATCGATGAATGATTTAACTTTTTCTCTGATTTTGTCACCGGCTTCACCGTTGTTTTTAAGGAAATCACCAAAAGGTGTACCTTCTTGTAAATTGTCTTCAAGAATCTTTTTGCGATTGTTATAGACTTCCACGGTGTGATCTCTTTTGATGGAATATTCCAAAGTATCACGGATGGTTAATAAATAGTGGTAAAGTCTAAAGGTGTATAAACTAAAGTTATTCATGTTTTTCTCCTTCCAAAATAAGATTTTCTAATTTGTAGACCCTGGAAATAATGTTTTTAGCGTATTTCCTCGCACTTGGATGGCCACGCTTCATGCAGTAACTATGCTCATAATATTTGTTGAACATAGTGATGTCATTTCCAGAATCGCCAACAACATAGACATCATCTTTATCGATGCCCATTAATTGGCAATATCTTTCTACACCATTACCTTTATTACAACCCTCAGGGGTTAGTTCATTAACTTGCGCGGTCCAGGAACATTCGATTTCAGGAAATTTTTCTCTGAATTCTTTATTGAGTTCCTTACTAATAGAAGCTTTCTTCTTTTTAAGACCAATGAATGTCATAATCTTAAACACTCTTGAGTTTTCTAGTTCTTTATTGAATAAGTTGTTGTCAGCGATGAATGGCTCACGATATGAGAATTGGAACCACCACCAGATCTTATAGAACCAGATATAGAAGAAGGCAACTTTACGACCGGTTTTAATAATGCATGGATGATTTTCACTAGTCATTAAGAAAGCGATTGGCTCATAAGTTTCTTCAATTCTTTGAATGATTTGCTTAATCTCAGCATTAGGCATCGCTTTATCATAGATAAGTTTATCATCGGCGATAATTTGACTAGAGCAACATGTGATGAAATCAACAGGTCTTTGAATTTCTTTTTTTAAACGATCAGTGAATTGAGTTGATCTTGAAGTCACTAATGCGACTTTATTGCCAGCGTCAATCCATCTACGTAAAAACTTCACATTCTTTTTGCAAATGCAACGAGTCATTCTTTTTGGATAAAACAATGTTCCGTCTAAATCAATAGCTAGTAATTTTGCCATGCCATTATATTATACACGCGTGGAAAAGTTTGTCACTATCTAATGCATTTTTTTCTTACGCATTAAAATATAAAAAAAGCGGAGAGAACTCCGCTTCTATCAATTTTTGTTAGATTAGGCGATAGGATTCTCCGCTTGGATGACGCCATATCCACCATCACGACGGATATAAACGACACTAATGCGGTCATCTTCTTCATCTAGGTAGAGGAAGAAATCATGGCCTAAGGCTTCCATTCTAAGAATGGCTTCATCAATCTTCATAGATTGTAAATAATATGATTTTGCTCTAACGACGACGTCTTGTTCTTTGTCGCCTTCTTCTTCTTGTAATTCTTGGAATTGAACTGCTTCCGCAAATGAGGTTTTGCCACTGCGGTCCATTCTTGTTTTGACTTTGCGCATTTGACCAACGAGTTTATCGATGGCTAAATCGATTGCGGCGTATAAGTCTTGATCTTCGACTTCAGCACGTAATGGCATTTGAGGTAAGAAAATTGTAATTTCTACTCTTTGAGTTTCGCCATGGACGCTGACGACAGCACGACATTCAACTTCATCGTTGATAAGAAAAAACTTATCCATTTTAGACAACTTTTTCTCGATAGCAGAAGTAATGCCGTCCGTAACTTGGATGTTTTTGCCGATAATTTGGTATTTCATATGTTGTAACCTCCTTCCAAATTATGAAACAGAAGTTTTAGTTACTTTTATTATAATCCAAGTCATCGGACTTATAAATATAAACCTATTTCAAAAGTGATTTAATTTCGTCAACTTTATCTAACTTTTCCCAAGGTAAATCTAGGTCTGGTCTGCCAAAGTGACCATAGTTAGTTAATTCATGATATTTAAAAGATGGTTCTGTTAAATTGAAATGCTTAATAATCATGCCAGGACGGCAGTCAAAAACTTTTCTCACGATAGAAAGAATTAAATCATCACTATATTTTGATGTTTTATATGTTCTAACGTTAATGGATAATGGTTCATTAACACCGATAGCATAGCTAAGTTGCACTCTTAAACGATTAGCGATACCCGCGGCCACTAAGTTTTTAGCGATATATCTTGCCATGTAGGCTGCGGATCTATCAACTTTTGTTGGGTCTTTACCAGAGAAAGCACCACCACCATGTTCACATGTGCCACCATAAGTATCAACAATAATTTTACGTCCAGTGACACCAGTATCACCCGTTGGTCCACCGATGACGAATAAACCAGTTGGATTGAAAAATACTTTGAAATCAGTATTTAAACCAAATGATTTAGCAACTTTCTTCATGATGTTTTCGACAGCGTATTGTTTGAATGCTTCTAAATCAATACCATCATCGTGTTGAACTGACATTAAGATTGTGTCGATACGAACATTAGAAGGATCAGTATAATCGATAGTCACTTGTGACTTCATATCAGGACGAGCGTGCTTGAAGGCGCCTGATTTTCTTTGTGAAGTAGCTTCTCTTACTAATTTATGGGCGATGGAGATCGCTAATGGCATATATCCAGAAGTTTCATTTGAGGCATAACCAAACATAATACCTTGGTCACCCGCGCCGATATCTTCTGGTTTCTTTTGCGAGACACCAATAGAGATATCGTGTGATTGTTCTTTAACCTTCACAACTACTTCAACAGTGTGATAATCAGTGCCGAGTTCTGGTCTATCGTAACCAATGTCTTTTAAAACATCTTTAACGATTTGGACATAATTTGGCTGGACCTTACATGTGATTTCACCACCGATAAGAACAAAGTTGTTGCTAGCGAAAACTTCACAAGCCACTCTTGCATTTTTATCCTCTTTTAAACATGCATCCAAAATAGCGTCTGCGATTTGATCACACACCTTATCTGGGTGTCCTTCACTCACTGATTCTGAAGTAAATAAGATTTTTTCTTTTGCCATTGTGATTCTCCTAATATAAACAAAACCCTCCCACATTCATGGAAGGGTTTATTTTTTTCCTTCATCTTATCGTTCAAGGTTGTGGGAACCTTGCTAGAGAAGAGCACTTACTCGATCGAGAGTTGCTATCACGTTCTTACATTCTCTATTACGTGATTCTTGATAAGCACAACTATTATATATTTTTTTAATAAAATATCAACTGTATTTTATATTGACTATTAGCATCATTTTTGCTTAAATATTTTTATCCGCAGAGATATCGAAGCTTAATGCCTAGATGGAGTTGTGCGGATTTTTATTTTTTTGCGATCAAGTTTCTTTATCACCTTTTTGCTTACTTTATCTAGCTTCCACTTCTTTTTTATGGTGAGTCTTCTTTGCAAAGTGTCGGCAAAGCGTAAATGAATATCATTTCTAAATTTCTTGTCGATATAACTTAATCTTTCATCAAGTCGATTTGGATTTTGATTTAACAACAAATACTTTTTTCTTGGTTTGCCGTCTTTAGTTAGCGATGGGTGAGTTGTCATATCGTGTCCTGCTATGGTGTTTCCTCTTTTGGCTACTCCAAGCAAAAAATGATTAGAGGCCTTATTATGGTAAAATTTGAATTGTCTATTCCATTTTCTAGCCTTTAATGGTCTTTCGTTTTTTCTTTTTGGCATATCGCTCTCCTCTTTCTTATAAGCGCCCTCAATTGTTTAAGTAGGAGGGAAAAACCATTTTTGTCCAAAAAAATATCAAAGTTTAGGCAAAATAAAAAAACAGGCTTACGCCTGTCATTTTTGATATTTTAGTTATCTATTTGCTTCAAGGCCTAAGGCTAGTTGTTCAGGACAAGATGTTTGACCTGTTCTAGAACCACGGCATTTAATACCTTTAAGCTTTTCAATCACATCATCAATTTTCATGCCTTCAATTAAACGGCAAAGACCTTGGGTGTTACCTTGGCAACCTCCCACTATTGTGGCGTGTTTAATAACGCCATCTTCGTGTTCAATGATCATTTCTCTTGAACAAACATTGTTTGGCTTAAATGTGATTGTTTCCATAATTATTTAATTAATTTACCGTAAACTGTACCAGCACAGCCAGCAGCGTTGCTTTCATCAGTATCGATGTGGCAAGCTAATGCGAAGTCGTCTCTAACACGTACAACGACATCACCAAAGATTAAGCTTCTGCCTGGGCAGTTAACTTCTAATTTAACGATTTGACCGTTTTCAACGCCAAATTCTTTAGCATCTGCTGGAGTCATATGAATATGTCTTTTAGCAACGATGCAGCCTTCCGCTAATTCGAGTTCACCAGCAGGACCAACCAATTTGATACCTGGAGTACCAGCTAAATCACCAGATTCTCTAATGACGGCTGGAACACCTAATGTACGAGCGTCAGTAGCGCTGACTTCGACTTGACCAGCTTTTCTGAAAGGTCCGAGGATGGAAACATTAGCGATTGTTTTCTTTGGACCAACGATGTCTAAACGTGAGAATGAGACGAATTGTCCTGGTTGAGATAATGGGGCTCTGACTTCTAACTTTGCATCAGCGCCGAATAATATTTTGAATTGTTCTTCTGTCACGTGGATGTGACGAGCACTTGTTTCAACTAAAATTTCTTTCATGAAATTGCCTTCTTTCTTGCGAATAGTATTCTAGCAAAGTTCTTTTCATAATTCATTAAAAATGAAAATAAAATCATTTTTTGTTGCAATAATCATTTTTGTGTGCAAAATTAAGGCGAGGAAAATTTCATGGAAGAAATCAACGAAGAATTATTAACTGATCGTATTCTTGCCGCGGTAAAAAACCGTAACGCTAAAGAATTAAAAGAAATTTTCGAAGTGACTCCTAACATCGATATTGCGGAAGCATTAGACGAAGTTGAAGACGCTGCTGTTTTTCTTTATATATTTAGAACAGTTAATAGTGAATACACTAGTGATTTCTTTACCGAATTAACTAATGAGCAGCAAGAGATGATCATCAATGCTTTCACTGATAAGCAATTGATTGAATTATTAGACAATTCTTTCGCTGACGATATCGTTGATACCTTGGAAGAGATGCCTGCTAATGTTGTGAGCAGAGTTTTAAAAGCGTGTCCTGCTGATTTAAGAAAAGACGTCAATAACCTTTTAAACTACAAAGAGAACACTGCTGGTTCAGTTATGACCACTGAGTATCTCGATATGAAAGATACTTTAACAGTTAAAGAAGCTTTAAAGATTATTCGTCAACGTGGTAAAGATGCAGAAACTGTTTATACCGTTTTCGTTAGAGACTCTAAACGTAATTTAAAAGGTACCATTAACTTGGATGATTTAATCTTCGCTAAAGATGATGAAGTCTTAAGCGATGTCATGGACCGTGACTTTGTGACATGTAATGTTAACGATGACCAAGAAGAAGTCGCTAACATGTTCAAACGTTATGACCTTAACGCTATGGCGGTTGTTAATAACGAAAATAAGATTATCGGTATCATCACCATCGATGACGTCGTCGACATCATCGTTGAAGAAGCCACTGAAGATATCGCTCACTTAAATCAAATCTCTAACATGGATGAGCCATATTTAAAGACTCCTGTCTATAAATTGGTTCTAAAATGCGTACCATGGATCATCATTTTGATTATTTTGCAAATGTTCTCAACCTTAATCATTTCTCGATTTGAAGGTGCGATTGCTTCTCTTACCTTATTATCTTTCTTTATGTCATTAGTTACTGACGCTGGTGGTAATGCCGGTGGTCAAACCACTACCCTTATCGTTCGTTCTATCTCTTTGGATGAATTTGAAAAAGGTGACTTCAAGCGTGTTTTATGGAAAGAATTACGTGTTGCTTTATGTATCGCTGGCATCGTTGGTGCATTTGCCTTCGCATGGATTTTATTTGAAACAAGTGTTGGTATCGCTAATGTTGCAGAATCAATAAACGGCGTTAAAGAAACACATCCTGATTGGAATATGTCAGAGATGAGTGTTAAATTAGTTGTTTCTGGTTTAATTGCTTCTACATTATTTGTTGCAATGATCGTTTCTCGTATGGTCGCTTGTATGCTTCCATTCTTGGCTAAAAAGATTAAATTAGACCCTGCTGTTGTGTGCGGTCCTTTCACCACAACACTAGTTGACGTTATTACATTACTCACTTATTTCTTATTGTGGACTTTCTTATTTGGTCCAATGTTAGGATTATAAAATTATGGATAAAAAACAAAATACTTGGGAGCTCATTAAGTTCCTCATTACTGGTGCTGTCTGCGCAATCGCGGACTTCTTAACTACTTCATTATTCTTAAAAATAACTGAAGGCTTACCAAATACCGCTCAATCTGCTATCTCGTTATTAGCAGGTTTTATCGTCGGTGTTATTTTAAACTACATTTTATCAACATTCTGGGTGTTTAAAGGCGCACAAGATAGAAATGTCACTAAGTCCGCTAGATTCATTATTTTATTCGTTATCTTTAGCGCGATTGCTTATGGTTTAAGCTATGGCACTTATGAATTATGCCGTGTCATTTTCCAAAATACCGCGAATGTTAATATTAATGATGCCACTATCAAATACATCTTACAGTTCACATTCTGGGGAGATGCTTTGTTCTGGCTCTATTTCTTAGCATTCTTCTTAAAGACACTTGTGGGATTGATTTGGAATTATTTCACAAGAAAATTCATTCTCTATCGTCGTAAAGACAATCAAGTAAAAGATGCCGAGTAAGGCATTTTTTACTATATATATCGCATGATTATCTAGTTATTTAAAACTGATTGCTACTATTTAAGTTATATTTTAGGTTCCTATAATATAGTCAAACCAGAAAATATGAGAGTAGCATTGATTCCTTCTTATGAACCAGATTTAGTTTTACTTGATGTCGTAAAAGAATTATTAAGTAACAACTTTAATGTGGTTGTGGTTAATGATGGCAGTAAGCCTGAATATAATGTTGTTTTTGGCCAACTTCCAGAAGAAGTCCACTACCTTTCATATGAACAAAACGGTGGTAAAGGTCATGCATTAAAGCACGGACTAAAATATATTAAAGATAATTTCGATCAATGCACAGTCGTCACATTAGATTCCGATGGGCAACACAAAGTTAGCGATGCGATAAGGATTTGTGAAGAATGTGAAAAGCATGAACAATATTCTTTAATTTTAGGTAGTAGACAATTTGATAAAAAAGCACCTCGCAAGAGTCGCTTTGGTAACTTTATGGCAAGATTGTCTTTCTTGATTTCCACTCATCATAAAATTTATGACACTCAAACTGGTTTAAGAGCGTTTAATTCTAATTTGTTAGATATCATGATTAACGTTAAAGGTGAACGTTATGAATATGAAATGAATGTTCTTCTTGAAGTCATTAGAGAAAGTATTCCAATTATTGAAGTTAAAATTGAAACAATATATTTCAATAACAACGCTGGAACTCATTACAATCCTTTCAAGGATACGATGAAAATCTTTATCGAAGTATTAAAATTCTCCGCTTCATCTATGATTGGTTTTGGTGTCGACTATGGCATGTTTGCCTTGTTATCACTAATTCCTAATCCATGGGAATATTGGCTAGTAGCGCGTAATGTTATTGCCCGTATTGTCAGTGCTTCAGTTAATTTCACAATTAATTACAAGATTGTTTTTAAAAGCAAACAAAACATTTTTAAAGCAATAATTGAATATACATTGCTTGCTCTATTTATCTTAGGATGTAATTCATTATTCTTATGGTTACTTGTCAAGAACGCTGGTATGAATGAATATCTTGCGAAGATTCTTGTTGAAGGTACAATGTTTATAGTTAGTTGGATTATACAAAGACTATTTGTCTTTAGAAGGAGACAAAAGAAGTGAAGAAATTAGCGCTTATCATTCCATTAGCTTTCGCTATTGCTGGTACTGCTTTTGCTAGCTATTCTTTTCTTGATACCTTTGTAGTCGTGAAAAACGCTAAAAAGATTACTTTCTCTTCAACTTTTGATATCCCTTTAGGACCAACAGCGTCTTCTTCATCTAATCCATCATCTAGTAAATCTAGCAAAAATTCTAAAACTAGCAGTTCTTCTACTTCATCAACACCGACAGTTACTCCAACTGAGCATAATTATTATGAAGGTTTAACTGCGGAAGAAATCGAGACTTTATTTACATCCACTAAAGTGTTTAAAGAAAGAGAGCATTATTCAGATTCTGATATCTATATTGATATCACCACTCATAGGGATGACGCTGATACAACAACATATTATGTCGCAGATATTAGAATTAAAAACCTTGGCTACTTTAGAACAGCTTTAGCAAAAGATCAATTTGGACAAAATATTAAAGAGAGAACAAGTGATATTTGTAAAAGAAAGAAAGGTATCCTTGGCATTAACGGCGATACATATGGCTCTCAAGAAGGTGGATATGTTATTAGAAATGGTAACCTTACTCCTGGTCAATTTAGATCCACTAAAAACTTAGAAAGAAAGAAACCTGAAGACTTAATTGTTAAGAAAGATGGGACATTTGAAATCATTGATGAAAGAGAGACTTCTTTTGAGCAAGTTTTAGAGCAAAACCCATTACATGTCTTCTCTTTTGGCCCTGCATTAGTCAATAAGAATGAAGTAACAGTGACTGAAAGAGATGAAGTTGGTGTCGCATTAAGCGGCAATCGTAATCAAAGATGTGCGATTGGTATATCTTCTCCTGGCCACTACTATTTCGTGGTGTCTGATGGAAGAAATAATGAAAGTAGAGGTATCTCTTTATATACCTTAGCTAATATCATGAAAGATTTACACTGTGAAACAGCCTATAACCTCGATGGAGGTGGCTCCGCTACTATGTGGTTTGATGACGGCACTGGTAACGCTAACGATCTGGCACATTTAATTAATACTCCTGGTCAATTACAAGGTGATTCATCAGTTAAGCAAAGAGAGGTGAGTGACATTGTTTATATCGGAAAAGAACAATAAACAAGTTCTTAGAACACTCATTATCTATATTGGTATCACTCTTTTTACTGCGCTTTTTGGTTTTATTTATGAATTAAACAGTAACAATGTTTTTGCTTTTGAAATGGCTTTTGCTTGGCGCTATCCATTAGTGCTTGGTGTTGGTATGTATGCCGCTCTTAGATTTCTACCAATAACTAAAGTGCCTGGTTTTTTAACAGCAGCAGCTTATCATTTCGGTGTTGGAATGATTACGATGAGAAGCATTTTTATTGGTGTTATCAAAATATATGGCACCACTAATGCTTTAATGACTAATATGTACACAGTTCTTTCTTGGCTATTTGTTCCTCCAATGGTTGGTATCTATATTTTCATTATTATTTATTGGCTAATAAAAAGAGATAAAAAACCAGAAGAACAATAATGGTTTTACCCTTTGAAAAGACGTGCACAAAAAATGTGCATTTTTTCTTTAATTTTAAATATATAAAAACTAAAATAGTTTTATAGGAAAGGGAGAATTTCGCAATGAAAAAATTCTTACAATTTGCTGGGATTATTTCTTTAGCATTAGCAGCTGTTGCTTTCATTTTAATGATGGTCACTCCTGCAGTCGTTGGTACAACCAAAATATTAGGTAGCACATCCACCACCAATTTAAATGGTATTAATGCCATTTTCGGTAAAGGTGCAGATTTATCCGCTGCTGAAATCTTATGGTTCGCTAACAGCGATGGCAAAATTATCTTATCAGTCACTTCTTTAATCGGCTGGATTCTTTTATTAGCTGGTTTAATCATTGTCTGTTTAGGTATCGTTTTACCATTACTCAAGATCAACGCACTCCAAAAATTCGCAGGTTTATTAAACCTCATCGCTGTTTGTGCTTTCGTTTTAGCAGGCGTCTTTATGTTCTTAGTCGTTCCAACAGTTTATGGTGCTAACGGTAGAGACGTTGCTGACGGTGCTGCTATCGGTGCTGGTTGGGTTATCGGTGGTATCCTTGCTATTGCTGCTGGTGTTATCGCTATTTTACCTGCCGCTGCTGATTTCATGGCCAAAGGCAAAAAGAAATAATTAAGTTGATTGATTAACAATTAGGGCGCTTAAAAAGCGCTCTTTTTGTATCTTCTATAATTTGTGCTTGTTTTTTATGTTACGATTTCTTACAATAATCAAGCAGTTTGATGCGCGAGTGGCGGAACTGGTAGACGCGTACGTTTGAGGGGCGTATAGGGATCCCTGTGTGAGTTCGATTCTCATCTCGCGCACCATAAAAAGTAAAAATGCTCCAGTGATGGAGCTTTTTGTTTACTCTATATCAGCAAAATATTATGATAAAGACTAGGAGAGGTGGATGGTTATGATTCTTTCTATTCTGACATTTGCATTTGAAATGATTGTCTATATCGTTGCACAAGTTTTAATTCAAGCTAAGAAACTAAGTGTCGGTGGCGCGTGGGGAATTATTTTTATATTCATCGCAATCACTATTGTTAGTATTATTGCGTTAATCATGAATATTCGTAATATTTCACGTAGCTTAAGCAAAGCTAAAGCTATTGTCGGTACCGCTTTTGCTGGTTCTGCTTTATTCTTTGCTGCAATATTTGATATCACTTTAATAGTTACTCTTGCGGTGCTTCTTTAATAGTTTTAAAACAAAAATAAAACAAGGAGCAGATGCCCCTTGTTTTTAATTACATCTTAGAAGGATCGAATGTCTTGAGCACTTTTTCAAGTGGCTTAATAACTTTACGAATATTGCCATCAATGAATGGATTTCTTAAATGATTCTTTTCTAAGAGTTCTAAGAATGGATATTTACCACCCATCTTGCATAATTTGATGTATTTCTTCCATGTCTTTTCATGGTTCTTCATATTCTCAACAGCAAATTGGAACGCCACGACTTGGGCTAAAGTATAATCGATGTAGTAGAATGGGGAACCGAAGATGTGGCTTTGTCTCATCCACCATGTACCTCTTGCTAAGGTTGGTGTATCGTCATATTTCTTATGTGGAGTATAACGTGATTCAATTTCTTTATAAGCCGCGCATCTTTCTGCGTGTGTCGCGGTTGGATGTTCATAAACCCAGTGTTGGAATTCATCAATAGTAATACCATATGGTAAGAATTCAATAGAATCCGCTAAATGGGAATATTTATATTTTTCAGCATCTTTTCCAAAGAAACCTTCCATATATGGCCAGGCAAAGAATTCCATACTCATGGAGTGGATTTCACAGCTTTCTAAAGTTGGATTCATGAGTTCTGGTACTTTAATACCACTACTTAAGTAGGCTTGGAAAGCGTGACCACCTTCATGGCATAAAACATTAACATCACCTGATGTACCATTGAAATTAGAGAAGATGAATGGAGATTTGTAATCTGGGAAATAGGTGCAATAACCACCTGGGGCTTTGCCTTTTCTAGCATCTAAATCCATGAGTTCATATTTGACCATGAAATCAAAGAACTCTTTACTTTCAGGGCCTAAGTCACTGTACATCTTTTGTGCTTGTTTCACTAAATATTCTCTATCACCCGCTGGTTTTGGATTGCCACTCTTGAACATGAGATTGTAATCATAATATTGTGGTTTTCTAATACCGAGGTTTTTCATTTGTTGTTTATAGAGTTTTTGACATAATGGCACTACTTCTCTAGCGATTTGCGCTCTATAGCCTTTAACCATTTCAGCATTGTAATCAGTTCTGCCTAAGTTATAGTAACCAAGTTCGATGAATGACTTATAGCCAAGTTTTTTAGCCATTTGGTCTCTTAATAAGACTAATTCGCCATATATTTCACCGATGCGTTGTTCATGATCCGATAACCACTTATCACTTGCTTTAGCAGCGGCTTTTCTTGTTTCTCTATCGCTATCTTGTAAATATTTGCCTAATTGAGAGAGATTTAATGTTTCACCTCTAAATTCAATTTGCGCACTACCAAAGATTAAATCATATTCACTTGTTAATTTATTAATCTTGGTTAATTCTGGGATGATCTTTTCATCAAATGTTTTTAATGCGAGATCATATTTCTTAAATAAGAAGGAACCGAATTTCTTTTCTAATTCTGGACGATATGGGGCGTTGGCTAAAAGTTTTGTCACTTCATCACCGTATTTAGCGAAGATTGGAGAAACTTCATCTAAATATTCTTGAGCGTCAGCATATTCCTTATTTTGTGTGTAACAAGAATACATAACAGAAATAACACTTGTTTGTGTTTCTATTTCACTGTTGTATTTATTAAGTCTTTTAATGACTTTAGCAGCCTCTTCAGCATTAGAGCAGGCTTTTAATTGTTCGATGAATTGACTCATCTTCTTTTCAAACTTTTTAATGTTTGGTTTAACGAATGGATATTCGCTAAATTTAATTGCTTCTTTTGGCATATTATTCTCCTTTACTTTAATTAACTGATATTGGGGAATCGTGATTGTTTAGTAAAACAAATCACCGTTAGTGATATTGTATGAAAATAGAGATATTTAGACAAGAAAAAAGCACAATTAATGTGCTTATGAGATGATATCTTTTTTCTTCTTTTTGAAGATCTTATAAATGTAAGCTGTTGGGAAGAATGTAATCCAGAAGTTATAGCCTAAGACATCAGCGTTATAAAGCAAGATGTGTTGACGATAGACTTTTTCAATTTCATCAATACTAGCGCTAAGTTCTAAAAACTCTTCACTATTAGCAATAACGTCATTACTTCTAGAGGTTAATAACAAATATTCAGAAATTAATGTTAATTGTTCTCTAGCGTATTTCGCAGATTCCCCGTCTTGATGTTCGATTGATTTTAAATCAAACTTTTCTAATGGCTCGATTGTTTTCTTATCTAATTTGATGCCGTTTTTGTTTAATAAAGCAAGTAATCTATCAAGGTGTTCTTTCTTACTTGTTAAGGTTAAAAACAAATCATGTTCGTGTCTTGCTAATATCGAAGAAAAAGACACCACAAAGATGATATCAAACACCACAGCGAGAAGATATAAAGCGATTATGAAGATGACACTGTTACGGAGAATTAATAATAATAGTTCAAAATCCATAAGAAGATTCTAGCACAATGTCGTCGGCTTAGTTACATAAAGTTGACTAATATTATCAGTAATGCGATAATATTAAGTGGAGGTTATATCTATGAGCAAACCAATCGTCGCTATCTTGTATGACTTTGATAAGACATTGTCAACGACTGATATGCAAAATTATGCCTTTATTCCTAACCTTGGTATGACACCAGAAGAGTTCTGGGGTGAAACTGGTAAATTATCACAGAAATATGAAGTGGAAAGAATTCTTTCATATATGTACTGCATGGTTAAATTTGCCAAAGAAAAAGGAATCAAATTAACCAAGGAATATTTGAAAGAATGTGGTAAAGACATCAAGTTCTATCCTGGTGTCAGCACATGGTTCAAACGCATTAACGAATACGCTTTAGATAAGGGTATCGTTGTGGAACACTATCTCGTTTCTAGTGGCACTAAAGAAATTGTGGAAGGTTGCTCAATCGTTAATGAATTTAAGCAAATTTATGGCTGTGAATTCTTATATGATGAAAACGGTGAAGCTTGCTGGCCAAAAATGGCAATTAACTTCACACAAAAAACACAATTCTTCTTCCGTATTGCTAAAGGGGCAATCAAAGCTACTGATGATGCTGGTGTTAATGAAAAGACACCTGATCACCGTGTCGAATACAAAAACATCATTTATGTTGGTGATGGAATGACTGATATTCCTTCAATGACTTTGGTGAAAAAGAACGGTGGTCATAGTATTGCTATCCATCCAAAAGATGATAAAGAAACAGTGCAACAAATCTATGATGATAATCGTTGTGACTTCATCGTTGAAGCGGATTATAGCAAAGACGGAGAGATGGATAAAGTGGTCAAAATGTTAATTGACTTAATATCCGCACAAGAAAAACTAAAACGAAAAGAGATTAGTTTGGCAAACAAATAAGGTAGATTTTTCTACCTTTTCTTTTTATACAATGCTATCATCTATTTGTAATAGGTGTTATTTATGAAGTATCAAGTTGGCCAATTAGTAATTGGGAAAGTTTATAATGTTAAGCCATATGCTTTATTTATGTCATTTGAAGATGGAGCAACTGGCTTATTACATATCTCAGAAATATCTGATTCATTTATTCGTGATATTGAAAAATACGGTTCTGTTGGAGACGAAATTAAAGTCAAAATTCTTTCCATTGATAAAGATAATGGATTTTTAAGAGTATCTTATAAGCAAGTTCCAACAGAAGAGGCGTATACTAGTCACGTTAATCAAAGAAGAATGCCCACGACTAGTGAGGATGAATTCTTACCACTAAAAGAAAAATTAGATGGATGGATTAAAGAAGCTTACAGCAAAATTGAAAAGAGGGAGAAATAATTATGCTTGAATTAAGACTTAATAAGCTAATGAATGATGAGATCTTAAAAGGTTATGAAGATCAAGTCAAAAAGATCAATGAAATGATCAATAACAAAACTGGCGCTGGTAACGACTATATCGGTTGGGCAGATTGGCCAGTTAATTATGATAAAGAAGAATTAGAAAGAATTAAAAAAGACGCTCAATACGTGAGAGACAATTTTGATATTTTAGTTGTCTGTGGTATCGGTGGTTCTTATTTAGGTGCGAGAAGTGCTTTAGAAGCATTAAATGGTTTAAAGAGTGATGACAAATTAGAAATCATCTTTATGGGCCAAACATTCTCACCAAACTATGTTGCCCAAGTGATGAATTATCTTAAAGATAAAAACTTCGCTATTAACGTTATTTCTAAAAGTGGCACCACCACTGAAACAAGTATTTCTTTTAGATTATTAAAAGAATTATTAGAAAAGAAGGTTGGTAAAGAAAAAGCGAGAAAAGCTATCTTTGCCACTACCGATAAAGAAAAAGGTGCTTTGAAAACATTAGCGACACAAGAAGGCTATGTCACATATGTTTTACCAGGTAACATCGGTGGTCGTTATAGTGTCTTCACCGCTGTTGGTACATTCCCACTTGCTTGTGCGGGTGTTGATGTTGATGCCTTAATTAGAGGCGCTCAAAAAGCTAGAGCGGAATTTAAAGATGCACCACTTAAAGATAATAAATGTTATCAATATGCGGTCATGAGAGATTATATGTACCGTCATAATAAGCCAATTGAAATGTATGTCACTTATGAACCTCAAATGAGTCAAATTAGTGAATGGCTTAAACAATTATTCGGTGAATCTGAAGGTAAAGAACATAAAGGTCTTTATCCAGGTAGCGCTACTTTCTCAACTGACTTACATTCTTTAGGTCAATATATCCAAGAAGGTTCACCATTATTATTTGAAACAATTATCAATATTAAAGAACCAAAACAAGATATCGTCATTCCTCACGATGATGAGGACTTAGATGGTCTTAATTATTTAGAAGGTAAGAACTTAGCGTTCGTTAACCAAAAAGCCTTTGAAGGCACATTAAAAGCCCATGAAGACGGTGGCGTTCCATGTAACGTTATCTATTTAGATAAGCTTGATGAAGAAAGACTTGGATATTTATTCTATTTCTTCATGAGAGCGTGCGCGATGAGTGCTTATATGCTTGATATCAACCCATTTAATCAACCAGGTGTTGAAGTATATAAGAAGAACATGTTCCATCTTTTAGGTAAAAAAGGCTATTAAAAACTATTCATAGTTTAGTTATTAGAAAATCGTCTAGAAAATAGGCGATTTTTTGATTGACTACATTAATATAAAAGTGATATATTATTCTAGCGCATTGCTAAGAAGGATGCTTAGCTCAGCTGGGAGAGCATCACCCTTACAAGGTGGGGGTCGGCGGTTCGAGCCCGTCAGCATCCACCACTCAAAGTGCGCTAAACCCATCCATGAGATGGGAGGGTAGCGAAGAGGCTAAACGCGGCAGACTGTAAATCTGCTACCTACTGGTTTCGGCAGTTCGAATCTGCCCCCTCCCACCATTACGGTTTGTTGGGGTGTAGCCAAGCGGTAAGGCAACAGACTTTGACTCTGTCATCTCACTGGTTCGATCCCAGTCACCCCAGCCATTACTTCACTCTCTAGCTCAGCCGGTAGAGCACTTGACTTTTAATCAAGGGGTCTGGAGTTCGATTCTCCAGAGAGTGACCATCTTAGTGCCCAGGTGGCGGAATAGGTAGACGCACAGGACTTAAAATCCTGCGGTAGCGATACCGTACCGGTTCGATTCCGGTCCCGGGCACCAACTAAAAAAATACCGATCATTTGATCGGTTTTTTTGTCTTTCTATTCTAGTCTAAGTACTCGAATGTGCAGGTCGCGTTCCACTCGTAGGTACCATCGTAATATTTCGATCCAATATCGAAGCCGGAAAGTGTTCCTTTCATATAATAGAATTCTTTCCATCTAAAAGTCGTACAATATCCATTGCTATCATGGATTCTTTCAAATTCATTAAAGCCAAAATAAGTACCATCCATTGTCGCATTAGAAGGTCTTCTACCCCATGACATCATCCAAGTGGTTAATGGACCAGTATAAAATCTTTCTTCAAAGCCTTCACCTTCTTGAGCATGGTCTTTGAATGTTCTTTTTTGTGAATGATAATTAAGCCAGCCATTAACATTAACGGCAGTTGTATATTGTGTGAGGAACTTTTGGTTTTTAGTGATAGGCGTGCCACTGATAACTTGAATAATAGAATCACTGTTGTCATTTTTTGGCTGTGTGACTAAATCCTCGACATATTCACCTTCGGCCATTTGACCACCTTCAGACATGGTCATTGGATATGTGCCCACTAGTTTTTCTTCGCTATGCCAGTGAAATCTCACTTTTCTAAGATTTAAAGAATTTAATCCACTGATTTCATTTTGGAAAGCTTCCAAAGAAAGGCCTTCTTCCTTTTTTGGAAAATCATATGAAAAAGTACTTCCTTGATTAGAACTTGATTTGCCTGATATCTGTTCACTTGAGCTATTAGTAGAAGAGTCTCCACTATTTGCACAAGCTGTGAAAGATAGGCTTAAAATAAATAAAGATGTAATCGCAATTTTTCTTTTCATATTCTAATTATATCACTCTTTTTATAATATCTAGTTTTTTATTTAGTCCTCCAAACTTTAAGGGGGATTAGGTACCCCTCCAAAGTTAAGTAGGATTTTTTACGTTATCACCAAAGTTAAGTAGGGACTCGAAGGGATGCCCTTCTTTCTTTGTTAGCTTTCTATCCCGCTGGGGAAGAAAGAAAGCAAATATTTTCAAATATAAAAAGTAGTCTCTTATCATAGTAAGTGCTAACAAAACTTGAAAGGAGACTACCTATGATTAATATATCAAGTTTAGCCAATTTTTTAAGCATGGATGCAAAAGAAATCGATGATATTTCTTCTGTTACTACTGAAAATGGTCATTTCATCACTATTACTTTAAAGAGAAAGAACACCATTTGTCCTCATTGTCAGTCTAGCCACTACGAGTTGAAGGAATATCGAAATAGAACAATTAAGCATGCTTTATTTCTTAATGTACCAACAATATTTTTACTAAGGAACAGAAGATATCGTTGCTTGGAATGTGACAAAACATTCACTGAAAAGAACTCCCTTGCTCCTATAAAATCTAGAGTAAGTTACGAAACAATTTATACAGTTCTAGAAGCCGCTAGAGCATATAACACTACATGGAAAGAAATAGGTAACAGAGCTCATGTCAGTGATGTAACCGCGATTAATATCTTTGATCGATATGTTAATCCTCCAAGAGGAAAGATG
>JAGBLL010000133.1 GCA_017635465.1 Bacilli bacterium | reverse complement strand
TCGTACCTTCGATATTTTCAAACATCACTTCTTGATATGAAAAATAACCGAAATTAGCCAATATTTATAGGTTTTAGTGGCATTTATAGCGATTTTATCGCTTCCTATATCAACTCCTTTCAAAAAACGGGGAACTCAAATATTACCCCTATATTTACATTGATGATGGAATATGTTTTAATATTTCTAGTCAGTGATTGACCGCTGGAAACGGTGGAATTGTAGCTGACTTTTTATTTACGTTTTCTAGATTTCTTAATTCTTTTAATCTTACGCTTATCATTACGATTCCAATTCCAGTTATAAGTCTTTGAATCAAAATCAGATGATTCATCTACATAATTCCGAGGAATTACATAGAACTGACCTTCTTTATTAGGATTAGGGTGATGGTATAAAGGAACATTTTTCTGAACAATACGTTCTTTTCCCTTCTTTTTCTTTTTGACAAAAGGTTTTGAAGTCAGAAGAATATTTTCTTCTTTAGAACCATACTTTTTATGAGAATAAGCATAATGCTTTCTTCTTTTGTTCCATTTAAATTCACTTTTAGCCATAATTTACCTCCTATATATTTAAGTAGGAGAGAAAAACGCTTTTTGTCCAAAAAAGTTTCAAAAATATAAAAATAAGTTAGAATAGTAGTGCTATGAAAAAAATAAGAATTAATATGTTATCTCAAGCCACATCTGTTGATGGTCAGGGTGTTGGTAGTGCTTATATCGAACAAGTCGCATTAGTGAAAGAAAATGATGATATTTTTGAAGTCGAAATCAACTCAAAGAAATCTAATTTTGATATCTATCATATGCACACATTTAATCCTCAATATGTGATGAGATTAAATAAAAGACATATCAATGTTACTTATGTGCACTGCTTACCTGAAACGTTCGATGGTTCACTTAAAATGCCTAAACCAATATTCTGGGCATTTAAAAAATATGTTAAACACGCTTATAAAAAAGCTGATGAAGCAGTCGTGGTTAATCCAATCTTTATTGAACCATTAGTGAAGCTTGGCTTAAAAAGAGAAAACATTACATATATTCCTAACTTTGTTGATCATGAAAAATTCCATGAATTACCTCTTGAAGAAAGAAATGCTTTAAGAGATAAATATGGTATCCCACATGATAAGTTCGTGGTGATGGGATGTGGACAAGTCCAAACAAGAAAAGGCGTCAAAGACTATGTTGAGTGTGCGAAACGTAACCCAGATAAAGTATTTGTTTGGGCTGGCGGTTTCTCCTTCGGCGCAATTACTGATGGTTATAAAGAATTAAAAGCCATCATGGATAATCCACCTGAAAATGTGAAATTCATCGGCATCATTCCACGTGTGGAAATGAACGGTATCTTCAATATGTGCGATTTATTATTCATGCCATCGTTTGATGAATTATTCCCAATGTCTATCTTAGAAGCTGTTAATTCTAGAAAACCAGTCTTACTTCGTAATTTAGAATTATATGAAGATATCTTATTCAACGATAGAGATACATACGCAAAAGCACCTGATGTTGATGGTTTCTGTGAACAAATTAATAAATTAGCCACTGATAAGAAATATTACGAACACTACCAAGAAGGTAGCAAATATATCTCAGATTTCTATAGTAAAGAACACGTTAAGAATCTTTGGAGAGAATATTATCAAAGAATCTATAACAAGTGGGCGCCACTTAAGAAATTGAAAACAAATAAAAATACTAAGAAAACTAAATAACAAAGTTTAGCACTAATAAAGTAACAGCTAATACGGGTACCGATATAATGGACCCGTATTTTATAAAGTCTAAGAAAGAAAATTTAACTTCGTATTTATTTAATAAATTAGAAAACATAATGCCCGCAAGAGCGCCGATAGGGGTTAAGAAAGCTCCAATATTGCTACCAACAATACTTGAATAGATTGCTTTCATATACTCGCCATTAGTTAAAGCAGTAGGAATATTAGAGAATAAGATACTCATTGGGATGTTGTTAATAAGATTAGAGAACAAATAAGAAGAAACACCGTAATTAATGATTAAATTACCATTATTTAAGAAGTCACCAATCTTACTAGCGATGCCTTGATAATTAATAGTAATAACAATAATAGACATTGATAACACGAATGGAATTAGCTGATATGGTAGTCTTTTAAAGCTATCTCCTAAATAATTCCATTCTTTTCTTCTGATAAGTCTAAGTATTAAAGAGAATACTAATAAAGATAAGGCGCATATCGCTGATATTAGCCACATTTCAATATGTAAATATGGAGAGATGATTAAAAAGATAAGACACACTAATAGGTGTAAAGAACCAATAATTAAATCAATCTTACTATCAATCTGAACTGTTATTACTTCATCGTTATTTAATGGTTCTCTTAATTTCTTGAAGAATAATAAATAAATGATTAATAATTCCACTAAACCAGCGGCAATGGTAGGTAATAGCATTACTCTTAAGTAATCAATAAATGTAATACCCGCAGATGTTGCTAAATAGATGTTCGTGGGGTTACCAATAATGAACATCATTGACCACGTATTAGCCGCGGCAAATTCTGCGATTAGATATGGTAAAGGATTGATCTTCGCGTGTTTGCAAAAGAAACATATAAATGGTGTGAATGTGAGAATAACAATATCATTTGATGTAAATATCGTTAAAACACTAACTAGGAAATATAAAACAAAGAACAAGACATATTGATGACCTTTGGCCTTATTGACCGCGAAAGCCGCTAAAAATTTAAATAAACCTAATTCATCTAAGTAGATGGATAAAATAGTCATCGAAAAGAATAAGACTAATATCTTTAATGGATTGACCGCAGTATTGCTTGTCCATGAATCTTTGATTTCTTTTATTGGACACAAAGTAGTGGCCACTAAAACGATTGCCCCTAATAAAGCAATCATCCAATAGGTATCTAATTTAATGCTTTTAATTTTGATATGAGGGAAGAACAATATCGATAGTGTAATCCCTAGAAATGTTGTGCATGAAATAATAATCGTTGCTACCATACAAACGATAATCATAGACTTTTTGTTTTATAAAACAATAAAAAAATAAAGCCGGAGCTTATTTGATAATCGTTCCAGCTTTTAATTTAAATGCTTCTTCAGCGTTATTTAATGATGCGATAACAGCGGTTTTCTTGTTTCCTTTAAGGAAGTTTAGTACCGCTTGAACTTTAGGATACATGCTACCTTTAGCGAAATGCCCTTGCTCTAAATAGTTTTCCATCATTTCTTTGGTGGCATTAGTTAATACCATTTCGTTTTCTTTTTTATAGTTGATGCTCACATAATCAACAGCGGTTAATATTACTAAATAATCAGCGTCGATTAATTCCGCTAATTTCGCGGAAGCATAATCTTTATCAATAACCGCAGCAACACCCTCTAATTTATTATTTTTATTAATAACGGGGATGCCACCTCCACCTGCGCATATGACGACTTGTCCATCATCTAATAATGCTTTAATGGATTCTTTTTCAATAATATCAATTGGAAGTGGTGAAGGGACTACTCTTCGATAGCCTCTACCAGCATCTTCTTTCATGATGTAGCCTTTTTCTTTAGCGATTTGTTCTGCTTCTTCTTTTGAGTAAAATGAACCAATTGGCTTAGACGGGCTATTAAAAAGCGGGTCTTTTTCATCCACGAGTACTTGTGTAACCACTGTGGAAACAGTTTTATTAATACCTTTTTCTTTTAAACAGTTATATAGGGCGTTTTGGATGTGGAAACCAATATAGCCTTCACTCATCGCGCCACATTCAGGAAACGGCATATTAGGTGTTTCTTTAGAAGTTTCAAAAGCAAGATTAATCATACCTACTTGTGGACCATTACCATGGACGATTGCTACTTGGTTATTAGATGCAAGTAAATCAGAGATAGCGGAAGCCACTCTGATTAATGCTTGTTTTTGTTCTTTTGGATTATTACCTAAGGCGTTACCACCTAATGAAACAACATATTTTGCCATAATTATTCTTTATTTTCTTCTTGTTCTCTTTGATATCTTTTTGCTTTTTGGATTAATACTTTTCTATTATTAATTCTTCTATTGAATAAAGCGGATCTTAATATGAAGCACGCTATACCAGAGACAATAGAGAATCCAAATAGCCACATTGACCATTCATAGAATTGATATTGGATATTACGAAGGAATATCGCAGCGATAAGGAACGATACCGCGCCACTAAAAGAACCAATTGCGCACCAGAACAATATATTTCTATAGTTCATGAAGTTTTTGATTTCTGTTTCGTATTGTTCAATATCTTCTTTTGTTAATTCTCTATAATCCATAATGGGAGCTCCTGTTAATTATTATTTATCTTCGTTATCTTTTTCTTCTTTTTCATCTTCGTCGTCTTCGTCTTTTTCATCTTCGTCAACTTTACCTAATGCTTTATTAATCGCACCAACAGTAGAGTGATAAGCTGGAATAGCTAAGAAGACAGCCCACATTGGGTGCCATAAGTACGGCATGCCATTATGAAGAGCGATAGGTAAGAACCAGCACACAAAGAAGAAGGCAAATGAGGCTAAGAATGCCATATTGAAGTGGTTAGCGTTTTTCTTTCTAATTGCTCTAGCAATAGAACAAATGATTTCTGGAATGAAGAATACTACCCACATGATGTGCCACCAGTTAAAGATTGCACTAATAACGATATAAGCCACTAAAGCTAATGTGAATAATGTTGCTTCAACCGCACCGATAACTGCAGTAGGGACATCCATTTCGTGTCTTTTAACTGTCCCATCAGCGTTATAACAGGTAACACCATTATCGTCAATAGTGACCTTCTTACCACTTTTACTAACTAAGACAACATGATCATCTTTGATTTCTACTTTATCATCTTTCTTTTCATCTTTATTATCTTTCACTTGTTCTTCAACGATAGTGTCGATGTCTTCATCTGTAGCGAGAAGTTCATCGAGAGATACTCCATATAATTTCGCTAAGCAAATGAGGTTGTCTGTGTCTGGGCTTGCTTCGGCTCTTTCCCATTTACTAACTGCTTGTCTTGATAAACCTAATTTATCCGCGAGTTCTTCTTGGGAATAACCATATTTCTTTCTTAATTTGACTAATCTGTCTGCAATTTCAATCGTCATAATCGTTTCCTCCTGTTTTTGACACCAACAATCTAGCAAATACGCATTCGGTTGCGCCACCTAGTCTAGTTAGAATTTTCGCAACTTTTGGTTGCAAACTAGGCATTTCTCGCCAAAAAGTCGCCGATAATGGAGTCATAACGCTCTTCATCACTCAACCTAACACGAGAATGAAGTGCGCCTTCAAACCAGGCAATTTCTTTCTTATTTGAAGAGCAAGCAGCGTATAATTCTTTGCTCTTTTCAGGTAAACAATAGATATCTTTTGTACCCCAGATAAATAAGACTGGGATATTACCAAATTCTGGAACGTATTTAATTGTTCTTGCGTCGTTAATATCGCATTTAGTGAAATGTTTGAACCACATCCAAATTTGATAATAAACAGGGAATAAAGCGTGACCACTTTCGATGTAGTGGTTCTTATATATTTCCTTGTATGTGATAAAAGCACTGTCCATAATAACGGCTTTTAAATATGGTTCTTTAAATGTCGCTACCACAATAGAGGTCACACATGTACCAACACAAATGCCGTGAATATACATTTCTTTTTGATTATGTTCATCATGCATATATTTAAGCCATAACTTAACGTCTTCTGCTTCTAATATGCCACATGTGCTATATGTACCCTCAGAAAGTCCATGCGCTCTTTGATCGATAACTAAGACATTTAAGCCTAAATTCTTATATGGTTGAGCGTAATAATATGAATACACTAATGTTTCTCTTCGACCTGGAAGAATGACGATTGTTCTATCGTAACCATAATCAAACCATTCACCAACAAGCTTTAAACCATCTTTAGAAGTAATACTAACTTCTTTAATGAATGATTTATCACCTTTAGACCATTCAACGCCTCTTTTCCACATTGTCTCTAAAGCGGGATTACCTGGTTCTGAGCATTGTTCTCTACCCCAAGAACCAGCTTTTCCACGCATTAAAGTCTTGCTATAAACTTTATAAGCGACAAGGAATGTGAAAAATACGGAAAATAATGATCCTAAGACTAATAATGACCCAACGATGATTAAGATAATGATAACGAATTGAGGCATATTACTTCTTTAATAATTCACCTAAAATAACTGCTTCTTTTTCACACATTGGTGAAACTGGTTCATCACCAGCGTAGAATGCCGCGGCTAAACCTGGGCCAACGTTACAACCTGTGGATTGACCAACAGGAACAAAGATTAAGTTTTCTGGATGGAATGTTTCTTCAATCATGCGTTTCATTTCTAAAGCTTGTGCTTCTCTTAATGAATATGTGACAACGAATGATTTACCAGTGGAATGACCAATGGTTTTCTTAATATATTCCGGGAATAATTTTAAAACAGCTTTATAACCACGGGCTTTACCAATGATTTGTGTTTGACCTGTTTCATTGCATAAATCGCCTAATGGTTTAATACCAATCATGTTACCCATGAAGGCTTTACCTTTACCGATTCTGCCTTTTCTGGCTAAGAAGAATAGATCATCAATGAAACCACATTGGTGAATTCTTAATCTAAAGTCTTGCAAATATTTAACAGTGCTATCAAAGTCCATACCTTTTTCACGGCATAAACTTGCTTCAACAGCGATTAAATCAATCGCGCCACTATATCTTAATGAGTCAATAACTTCAATTTTGATATTTGGATATTTTTCCATCACTTCTCTAGCGGCAACGGTAAATGCGCTGAAGCCACCGCTCATCGCAGAAGAAATAGTAATAACGACAACGTTTCTACCTGCTTTTGCTAAAGCACTTAATCTATCAATAATTGTTTGAGGGGAAGGAATGGAACTGCTGAAGTTATTTTTCTTATTTGTCATTAATTTGAAAAATTCTTCAGGTTTCATTGTGTCCCAATATAAATCTGTTGGTTTTTCAGAGCCATCTGGCCACACAACAGTACTTAATGGTGTTTCTTCAATGCCATATTTAGCGATAATTTCTCTAGTGAAATCGCCACCAGCGTCAGTAAGAATTGCAAAATTCTCTTTCATGATGTTTTAAATCTCCTTTTTGTTATTACTAACAACTCTTCTATTTTTAATCTTCCACACCAAGTAAGCAAGCGGGAAGTTAATTAAGAATGACAATGTTAAGGCAATTGTATACGCAATTGAACTATATAAATGACACACTTCGTAAAAAAATGTGAATATCACAAAAACAAATAACGTTTTAATAGTGGCGTAACATCCTTCCACAAGTATTCTTCTATTCATCCTTTTTGTGGGCCACATAAATGTTGTAATACCCATTAATGCTTGGAAGTAGAAGAGATAAGATAACGCCATAAAGAGATATTTATATAATCCAGCATTATTCCATACACCTGATAAGATGGTCATCATGGCGATACTTAATAAACCACAGACAAAAGGCGCTATTGCGTTCATCCAAATTGTTCTTTGAATTCTAAATGTATCTAAACTCGGTTTAAAGTGTGATGATTTATTGTCGTTTAAATAGACAGTCTCGATTGGTACTTCTTCAAATCTTAAACGTTTAATTTGTAGATTACATATGACATTCATTTCATATTCGTAGTGGTTACCCTGTAATGATATTAAATTGAAAACATCATCAATTGGAAAACCACGTAAACCACATTGATCGTCTTGAACATATTCTTTGGTTAAAAGTGTGCGACATAATCTCGACATGAAATTACCGTTTCTACTTCTTTTAGGCACGCTTTTATCAAATGTACGACTGCCTAAAACAATGTTATTTGTTTCATGTAATTTATCATCAACTTTAATGATGCCTGACACTAGATGTTGTCCATCCGCGTCACATGTAATGACATATTTATGAGTGGTGGGGTGTAAGTTTACATAAGAAAAACCTAAACGTAACGCTGCACCTTTACCCTTATTTGGATTTTGTTCTATCACTTCAGCGTATTTTTTAGCTTCTTCAAAAACAGCATTATATGCTTCACCTGAGCCATCATTAACAACGAGAATATCAAAACCCTCGTCTTTAAGCTTTTTCAATAACTCAATCATTAGATGATCTGGCTTATAAGCCGGTATTAAGATATACGTTTCATTTCTTTGATAATTCAATGCTTCCATCAATGAACAATTATAGTCTAAAAAAGATATTTTTTAAAATATGTTTGCTAACATTATCATTATTTGTTACTATTTATGGGCAAACTTACTTTGAACGACATTACAGTTCAAGGCGGAAGGAGAAAAAAGTTATGAAAAAAGGTGTCCATCCAGAATACCATCGTTGCACAGTCACATGCATCTCCTGTGGTAACACATTCGAAACAGGTTCCACATTAAAAGAAATCAAGGTTGATACATGCGCTAACTGCCACCCATTCTACACTGGCAAACAAAGATTTGTTCAATCCGATGGTCGTGTCGATCGTTTCAACCGTAAATATGGCTTAAACGATAAGAAATAAGTATTAAGTATCTAGAAAATAAAACCCCGAGAAATGAATCCGGGGTTTTTACTTTGTCTTTTATATTAGTGTTGAAGAGCTTTTGTTTTTCTAACTGTTTCTACAAAGTCTTCTTTATAGACATCATTGATATATGATTCGTTAATTCTTCCTAATAAGTGATCATAAGAAGAACTGCCTTTATATTTGCTATCGGTTAATGTTAAGCAATATTCCGCGACATATGAAGCAAACGCGAAGTCATCCGCTCTAACGATATTGAAGTCATCTTTTTTATTAATGATTTCTTTATTGGCTTGAGTAATTGGATCTTTATATCGTAGTGTTGCTTTGATAATAAAGTCATCAGAATATTGTTCGTTTAATTTCAATTCATATAAAGCGACAGTAGTGTGATCAGACATGATTTCACCAGCATCTTTTTTATCATCTTCAAATTCTTCATCGCTCATTTGTCTTGTTTCATAACCTAATAAACGATATGAGGCAATTGCGTCACTGAATTCGATTTGACACTTTGTGTCTTTAGCGACGGTGTACATCGCTTTACCAAATTCTTTTTCAAACACTTTCGTGGCTTCTAATTCACCATCGATATAGTAAGCATTACCATTACCATTTTCAGATAAGGTATATAAAGTACCGTTATCATAGCTACGATAGCCACAGCAGGTAAGATAAACACCATCAGAGGCCTTTTGTTTGATAAGGGTGGTTAATTGGTCACCTGTCACTTTTCCGACGTTAAAATCGCCATCTGTTAATAAGACAACGCGGTTATTGCCACCAGTAATGAAATGTTTATGAGCGAGTTCATAAGCTTTTTCAATACCACCTTCACCCCAGGTAGAACCACCCGCCATAAGGTTATTAACGATATTTGTTAATTCAGTTTTCTTTTTGCCTGTATAACCATCTGCTTCAACAGAAACACCAGAAGCATATGTGACGATAGAAACAGTATCATCATCACCTAATTTTTCAATTAATGTATTAAGTGATTTCTTAACTAAATCAAAGACACCAGTCATGGAGCCACTTCTATCAACAAGAAGGACAAAATTATTCTTAACATTAGCGGTTTCCGCGGCTTTTGCTTTAACGATAACAGAGGCTAAATAAGTATCATTACCCCATGGGCATCTTTGTAATTCCAAAATAGTGGATAAAGCTTCATCTGTTTCGTTTTTATAACCATAAGAGAAATAATTAAGCATTTCTTCAGTTCTAAGGGCGTTTTTCGCACCATTTAAGGAATTATGATCAATAGCCTCTCTCACACATGGATAAGAGAATGTAGAACTTGTTAAAGAAATATTACTTGTCTTTTGTTCTTGTGGATCTGTAAATGGGTTTTCGCTTGTTTTTTGTCCAGGGTAAGATGTCTCGCGGCTAGGAGAATAAGGAGAATAGTGAGTATCTCTTCCTCCTGGATAATATTTACTATTTGAACTACAACCCGCTAAAGAAACAGCGGCTAAACTTAATAAAACTAATTTAATTTTGGAATTCATTGTTTTGTCCTCCTACTAACAAGACGCACTAATTAATCAAAACTGCTAAAAAACGGATAAATTTTTTCATCTATCCGTCTTTTGATTGATTATTTATCTGCCTTAACTAAGTGACATGCAACTTGGTGACCTGGTTTAATTTCCACAAGTGGTGGTCTACTTTTTGCACATTCAGGAGTGGCTTTTGGGCATCTTGTTCTAAATGGACAACCACTAGGAGCGTTAAGTGGTGAAGGAATATCACCTTGCATAATAATACGCTTATTACTCTTAGCAATCTTTGGATCTGGAACAGGAATCGCAGATAATAACGAATTAGTGTATGGATGTAATGGATTTTCAAATAATTCATCACTATCCGCGAATTCAACGATATGTCCTAAATACATAACTGCGATTCTATTTGAGATGTGTCTAACAACAAGTAAGTTATGGGCTACAAATAAATATGTAAGCTTTAACTTTTCTTGTAATTCTTTAAAGGTATTAATAACTTGCGCTTGAATGGAAACATCTAAGGCTGAAACAGGTTCATCACAAACGATGAATTCAGGATTAAGCGCTAAAGCTCTAGCAATACCAATTCTTTGTCTTTGACCACCAGAGAATTCATGAGCATATCTAGTAGCGTGTTCACTAGATAGGCCAACCATCTTCATTAATTCTTCAACGCGTTGGTGACGTTCTTCTTTGGTTTTACAAATCTTATGAGCATCTAATGGTTCGGCGATAATATCTTCAACTGTCATACGTGGATCAAGAGAAGAATATGGATCTTGGAACACCATTTGTGCGTGTTTTCTAAATTCTTTAATTAATCCTTTATAGTATTTTTTACTAGCTTTAATCTTATCGATATTTCTTTGTAATCTTTCGATACGGTCATGAGCGAGTTTTACTTGCTCAATAGCTTCTTGATCACCATTTTGCGCTTTTGGTTCTAATTGAAGAAGTAATTCCTTCATCTCGCTAATTTTACGAGTGAGGTCATCGATATCCATTCTAGTGCCTGGATTAACTCTTTGGCCGTTAAAGATAATACGTCCAGCAGTTGGCTTATATAACTGCAAGATAGTTCTACCTAATGTGGTTTTGCCGCATCCTGATTCACCCACTAAACCAACAGTTTCACCTCTTTTAACGGTAAAGGAAACATCATCGACCGCTTTTAACATTTTGGTCTTCATGAAACCAACGTTAATTGGAAAATACATGGAAAGGTGATTAACTTCTAAGACTATTTCTTTTTTAACATTTAAGTCTTCATGTGCCGCTGCAAACTCTTTATCGAGTTGAGCTTGTAAATCTTTAGAAATCATGATTTACTACTCCTTTCCTTGTCCTTTAGCTTTTTCTGCTCTTTTATGAGCATTCTCATAAATAGCAGTTAAAGCCTTCTTAGTGGCCTCTAATTTCTTATTAATATAATTGAACCAATAGAGGTCTCTTTCAGCTTGTACAACGTGTTCTTTAGCGATATCAATCTTATATCTAGCTTCCACTTTTTCTTTTCTAGGTGCTTTAAGTTTGCTTAAATAATCTAACTTAGCTTCTTTTAATTCCGCTTTTGCTTGATTAACCGCTTCAGTAGAAGCATCTGGATTAACAGGTGTAGTGGAGATCACTAAGTTATCTAGATATGCATTAAATTCTTCTTTAGACATATCTAAAGCGTTAGCGTCGATTTCCACTTTGTGATGTTTAATCTTTTTATGAACGTCGTTCTTATCAATAGATAATCTTTCAGAACCACCCGCTTTACGGTCTTTGATCGCGTAGGCAAAGTCACGTCTAGCGCGGTAATATTCTTGTCTAGATTCATTAACTCTATATTTAGCGATTTCTAATCCTTCTTTGCTTAATGCGTTGTTCTTAACGTCATTATTGAAGTTATTTTTCTTCGCTAAATAATCTTGATAAGCTTTTTCAACATCTAAACGTGAGATACGTGTAAATGCTTTATTACCTTCTTGGCAACTATCAAGATATTTTTGAAGTTCATCTTCACTAATTTTGCCTTCATCAGCGAGTTTTTCTAAATATTTAAAGCACGCTGTGTAGTGGTCTTCACTCACTTTAATGAATTGTGGGAATTTCTTTAAACAGACTTTCATACAATTCTTACAACGTGGAGCGAAAGAGCAACCACTTGGTAAGGTAAAGACATCAACAGGGTTACCTGGAATAGGTTCTAATTTATCAACACGTTTATCCGCTTTTGGAATGGAATTAATCAAACCTTTAGTGTATTCGTGTTGAGGATTATAGAAAATATCATCAACGGTACCTGTTTCTACAACACGTCCAGCGTACATAACATTAACTCTATGACAGATTTGAGCGACAACACCTAAATCGTGGGTGATGATAATAATACCAACGTTAAGTCTCTTTTGAAGATCTAGTAATAGTTCAAGAATTTGTGCTTGAATAGTCACGTCTAAAGCGGTTGTTGGTTCGTCAGCGATAATTAAATCTGGTTCATTAATTAAGGCCATCGCAATCATTGATCTTTGTAACATACCACCTGAGTGTTCAAATGGATATTGTTTTAAACGTTTTTCTGGATCGGTGATACCGACAAGTCTTAACATTTCTAAAGCGCGTTTTCTAGCGAAATTGACTTTATCGTCTAATTCTTTTGCTAATTCAGAATAATCTTCATTGTTTGCCTTTTTGACTTTAATTTCCGCTTTTAATTCTTTAATACGTGCTTTTCTTTTAGCCTTAACTTCTGCGTCTTCATGAATACGAACGGCTTCCATTAATTGGTCACCAATACTCCACACAGGGTTAAGAGAAGACATCGCGTCTTGGAAAATAATAGAGATCTTTTTACCTCTAATCTTTTGTAATTGTTTGACTGGTAAACCGAGTAGTTCTTGACCATCAAATTTGATAGAACCACCGATTACACGTCCTGGTTTTTCTAAGATTTGCATGATGGAATATGCAGTAACGGATTTACCAGAACCGGATTCACCAACAATACCTAATACTTCACCTCTTCTTAAAGTGAAAGAAACGCCGTTAACGCTTCTCACTTCACCAGAAGGCACATTGAAGGAGGTATGTAAATCTTTGACTTCTAATAATACTTCGTTTGCCATAAGTTAAACCTCCTATCTTTGTTTTGGGTCAAAGGCATCTCTTAAGCCATCACCCATAAGGTTAAGCGCTAAAACGATTAAGCAAATGAAGATTGCAGGAATGAGCAATAAGTAAGGACGATTGCTTAAAGCAGAAACGGCATCACTTGCTAAGCTTCCTAATGATGGCATAGGAGCGCTGACGCCTAAACCAATAAAGCTTAAGAATGATTCAGTAAAGATCGCACTTGGTACTTGTAAAGTTGCACTAACAATAATGACGGATAAGCAGTTAGGAATAATGTGCTTTCTAATTGTCATACCAGTACTTGTGCCAATTGATCTACTAGCTAAAACATATTCAGTTTGTTTAACGGATAAGACTTGACCACGAACTAATCTAGCCATACCTACCCAATATAACAATGCGTAAACAACGAAGATGGAGATAAGTGGTGTACCTACTTTATCTAAGAATGTTCCTTCAAAGTTAAACGCTTGTTTCAAAACAACTGATAAAAGAATAATGATTACCATATCTGGTAACGAATAAATAACATCAACGATACGCATCATTACCATATCGACCTTGCCACCACTAAATGCGGAAATTGAACCGTAAATAGTGCCGATAATCAAAACGATAATCGCGGCAAAGAAACCAACCATTAATGATACACGTGCACCATATATCACACGGATGAAATAGTCTCTACCTAATTGGTCAGTACCAAATAGATGCGGCCAAATGAATTCACCATTAGCGATTCTAGTTTGTTCACTCGTACTATAAGCAAATGGTGGTAAGTTATTGAATGTATCATCAACAGCCTTACCTGGTTGAATACCTAATTGTTGGTCGTAGGTATATGGATAGAAGATAGGAATAAGGAAAATCGCTAATAAAATAAAGATAATAAAGAAGAATGATACAACAGCGATCTTATTTCTTTTGAATCTTCTAATCGCATCTCCTAAGAATGATGTAGAAGGACGCATGAATGTTTGTTCTTGCTTTTCTTTATCAGTTGCGACTTTGAATATTGATTCGCGGTCATAATCAACTTGGAAAGATAAAGGATTTTTAAATTTCTTCATAATTCCGCCCCCCTTAATCTAAATCAACACGTGGATTGACCACTGTGTAGAGAACATCGCTAACTAGCACCATGATGATAACTAAATAAGTTAAGAAAATAGTTAAACCCATAACTTCTGGATAGTCACGGTTAGTAATGGATGTGACGAATTCACGACCAATACCAGGTATACCGTAAATCTTTTCAACGACCAATGAACCAGTAAGAATAAAGGCAATCATTGGACCAGCATATGTAATAACAGGGGTTAACGAGTTTCTTAATGAATGCTTATATAGAACTCTAGAGAATGAAGCACCTTTTGCGTAGGCTGTTCTAATATAGTCACTATTCAAAACATCTAGAGTAGATGAACGAGTTAAACGAATAATGTACGCCATTGGTGAGAATGATAGTGTGATTGTTGGAAGAATAAAACCTCTCCAATCGCTACCATTTGCAGGTAAAATTTGCCACACAACACAGAACAAATATAAGAAAATAGTGGACACGATGAATGATGGCACCGCCACAGAAGCAGTGGAGAGCACCATAATAATACGGTCAATAATTGTATTGTGTTTATAAGCGGCTAAAGAACCTAAGATAACGCCGACAATGATTGCTATAAAAGCGGCAATAAGTCCAATGGTGGCGCTATATCTCATACCTTCTCCAATGATATGATTAACAGTCACCGCACCACGTGACTTAATAGAATAACCAAAGTCGAATCTAAGGGCGTTAAATAAGTAATTAAAGTATTGAACTATTAGTGGTTTATCTAAGCCATATTTTGCATATAGCCTATCAAGAGATTCTTGCGAGACGGCTTTTTCTGAAGTAAAAGGGCCGCCTGGAATTAATTGCATTGCGAAGAATGTCACAGTGATGACAATAACAATGGTTAAAAGAGCTAAAAGAACTCGCTTGAGTATATAAAAACCAAGTTTTTTATTCATAGTTTTTGCTCCTTTCGTGAATAAAGGGTACTTAATAGCAAAACCAGGTAGAGGCATGAGCCTCTCCTGGTATGCTACTAGCTTAATTTAAATAAATTATCTACCAAATTGAGCGTCGTTGTTGCCGGAATCAGTTGTCCACATATCTAAGAAGGAACATGCGTCGTTGTAGTCTGCTAACCAGCCGTTACGAGCGATAGAATAGTTACCATCTTTACGAGTGTTGAGGAAGGTAGCCCATTCTTGAGATTCAAGTTTGAGGTTGATGCCATAAGCTTTGAAAGCACCTTGGAGGTATTCAGCAATGGCTTTGTGACCTGAACTTGTGTTATAGAGGTAGGTAAGTGCTGGGATGTTGGTGAATTTCTTACCATCAAACTTGAAGCCTAAGCCTTTGATCATTTCAATAGCTTCTGCGCAGTTTGCTTCGTAGTCAGCTTTACCAACTTTGTAGTAACCTTTACCGTCTCTATTTGGTCCGGATTTGGTTGTCCATTCACTTAAGGAACCATCAGCGTTTGTTTCCATAATACCTTTACCAACGAATGTATTGGCTGGTTCTTGACCGGCTTGACCAATCTTTTCACAGATGTAATTTCTGTCGATTAATAAACCTAAGGCTTTACGGAATGTCGCGTATTCTGCTTCACTCTTTAATGTTCTATTGAGTGCCTTATCGTTAACATTGAAGATAACGTAGTATGTACCTAATTGACCATTAACGTGGTAGTCTTTACCCTTACTGAGTTCTTCGATTTGATCGTTTGGTACGGAGTCGATGAATTTCCAGTCACCTTTCTTGTAGTTGGCGAGTTGGTTATCATCATCATCGGATAACGCAAATGTTAATTTGCTAACTTTTGTATTAGCGTTGTCCCAGTAATTTTCGTTTGGAACGAATTCGATGGAACCGCCATCTTTGTTATCCATTTTGGAAACTTTTAATGGACCATTGCCGATATAATTTTCAGCTTTTGTCCACCAGTCATCACCTGTCACCTTGTCGAGTTTAACTGGAGCATAGGTTGGGAAGGCTGTTAATTCTAAGAAGTATGGAACGTCACTAATGAGTTCGACTTCTAATTCGCCTTTTTCATCATCGGCTTTAACGCCAGATAATGGTTTGAAGTTGTTTTCGTCCGCAGCTGTTTCTTCATAACCGACGACACAGTCAAACATATAACCATAGTCAGCGGCTAATTTACCAGAAGCGGCTCTGGCCCAGGAATTAGCGAAGTCACTAGCTTTTAAGGCAGTACCATCAGAATATTTGATGTTATCTCTTAATTTGAACTTGTAAGTAACGTGACCATCATTGCCTGCAACTTTTTCGAAGCTGGCGGCTTGGCCTGGTTCGAGTTCAGCAGCAACGTCACCATTTTCTGGTTGTTTCCAACGGTATAAACCTTCGAAAACGTGGGAGATGACGATAGCGCCATCGACAGCGGAGTTAATCGCTGGGTCGAATGAGTCACCTTTTGGACCAACGCAAACTGTGTATTCTTTTGCGCCGTCAACTGTGGCTCTGTGGAAGAATTTGTAACCTAATGGGGATGAGTAGAATCCTTCCATCTTTTCATTTTCCATGAAGAGGTCTGTGTAGTAGTAGATAGGTGTAATAGCACCTGTACTCATTAAGATGTCTTCAGCTTGATGTAAATATTCGTTTCTGACAGCACCAGAGGTCTTCTTTGTCATGGCAATAACGGCATCATACGAGTCCTTCCATGTAAGATTGTCTTTCTTAGCGCCATCAATTGTTGCACTGTAGATAGCTTCGTCCTTATGTGCTTTTCTTTCTGGTAATGGACCATTACAAGCACAAAGGGTACCGACAGTGGCTAACACGATAACTTGGGGTAACCTTTTGAATTTCATAATTAGTTCTCCTTTCGTTGGAATTTAAAAGATTTGCAATTATTAAAGTCCTAATCAATATATTTGTCAAGCGCTTAACTTTTTTATACTACACGCGTTTTTGTTTCTATTTTGTTTACAAAATATTAGCACTTTTTTAGCACTTACATTTTTTTTATTTATTTTTATTTATAAATAAGAATGTTCACGTGTACGCGAATGATTCTATTACCCTTCATTTACATAATTTTTTGAGAAAAATGTGCGTTTAAAACGTTTAAACGCTTCTTTTAGAAGAAGGGGGTTGTCGGAAAATTTTAAAATGCTATTATATTTGCCGGCGCTATGAAAAAGATTAAAGTTATTGCTTTCGTTACATTAGTGATCATTGTTGTTTTATGGGGTGTCGCACCTGTCATCTCTAAATCAATATTTGATGCTGTACCACCAATCTATTCTCCAGGAATGTTGATTGCATTGCGTGGTCTTTTTGCCATTATCGCTATGGCTATATTAATTAACAAAAAATTTAAGAAAATTAATAAATCATATCTCATTTGTATTCCTGCTGGATTAATTTTATCCGCAGCCTATATCTTCCAATTTGTGGGATTAAAATATACCGTTCCTTCTAAAAATGCTTTCTTAGAAAATATTTCATGTATTACTATCCCATTATTCATGTTCTTATTCATTAGAGAAAAACCAACATGGGGCACAATTATTTCTGCGATTATTTGCGTTATCGGTTCTTTGTTCTTAGTGGGCAATGGCTTAAATTTCACACACTTCTTTGAAAGCGGCAATCTCCTTGGTGATGGTTTATCTGCGATCGGTGGTTTATTCTTTGGTTTAGATATCGCTTTTACTAAAGTATTTTGCAAAGATAAAGATCCATTAATCTATGTCTTCTTACAATTAGTTATCTTAACTATCGTGTCATTTGCCTATTCATTTATTTGTGAAGGCGCAATCTTTAATGAATTAGCTATTTCATTTAAGCCACTTGATGTATTACAAGTCATCTTCCTTGGTGTTGTCTGCACAGCAATGTGCTGGGCCGCTAGAGCTTGGGCGATGAAATATATTAGTGCGATTACAGTTTCTGTTTTAGTGCCATTATCCGCAGTTATCTGCAGTGTCTTATCAATCGCTGTTGGTTTAGAAGCCTACACATATAATTTATTAATTGGTGGATTAATTATTCTCTTATCAATTGCGGTTTCTGCGTTATTCGATTATGTTAAAGAGAGTCCAATTAGACATAAAGATAAAGACAAGCAGGAGGAATTGACAAATGAAGAAGATTCAAGTCAAGTCTGAAATCGGTCGTTTAAAAGTAGTTCTTCTTCACGAACCAGGTGATGAATTACACAATTTAACACCTTCTAAATTAGATGACTTATTATTTGATGATATTCCATGGCTTCCATTAGCAAAAAAGGAACATCAAGCTTTCGCTAAAACATTTAAAGATGCAGGAGTGAAAGTTGTTTATCTTACTGATTTAATGAAAGACGTGCTTGATTTATCCGTTGATATTAGAAATCAATTCATTGAACAATTTGCTAAAGAAGCCCATATTCGTAATGGTGTAGTTAAAGAACTCGCTATTGAATATTTAAAGTCTATTAAAGACAATAAAGAACTCGTTTTAAAAACAATCGCTGGCATTAAAAAGAGCGAATTACCAAATTTTGAAGCCCGCTCCTTAGCGGACCGTATTGATAGTTATCCTTTTGTGACTGATCCAATGCCTAATTTATATTTTACTCGTGACCCATTTGCCTCTATCGGTAATGGTGTTTCTTTAAATAAGATGTATTCAGTAACTAGAAGTAGAGAAACAATATTTGGTGAATACATTTTTAAATATCATCCAGAATATAAAACCACACCTTTGTATTATTCACGTGATGAAGAGATGAATATTGAAGGTGGAGATATCATGGTTTTAAATGAACATGTTCTCATTATTGGTATTAGTCAAAGAACATGTCCTGAAGCAGCGGAAAGATTAGCGAAGAATATCTTCTTTAATCATGAAACTGACTTTGATACTGTTTTAGCCTTTACTATTCCTCAAGCAAGAACATTTATGCATTTAGATACAGTCTTTACCCAAGTTGATAAAGATAAATTCGCTATTCATAAAGGTTGTTATGACAAATTAAAGATCTTTAGAATCACTAGAGATATGAATCGTGAAAAGAAAGTAAAGATTATTGAATTAGATCAAAAACTAGAAGAAGTTTTAGAATCATACATTGGTTTACCAGTGACATTGATACCTTGTGGTGGTGGCGATACAATTAGTGCGGACCGTGAACAATGGTCTGATGGCAGTAACTTTGTGGCTATCGCTCCTGGTGAAGTCATTGCTTATGAAAGAAACGACATCACTAATGCCGCCTTAATCAAAGCGGGTATTAAAGTACATATCATTCCATCTAGTGAATTATCTAGAGGTAGAGGTGGACCAAGATGTATGTGTATGCCATTAGAAAGAGAGGAACTTAAATAGTTATGAACTTATATAAAAGAAACTTATTAACATTATTAGATTTCACACCAGAAGAAATCCAATACCTATTAGATTTATCAATTGATTTAAAAAAGAAAAAACATAATGGTGTGGCCCATGATGTTTTAAGAGGCAAAAACATTGTTCTTCTTTTTGAAAAAGATAGCACAAGAACAAGATGCGCTTTTGAAGTGGCCGCTGCTGATTTAGGTATGAACGCTGTTTACATCGGTAGCAGTGGTTCGCAAATGGGTAAAAAAGAATCTATTGCTGATACCGCTAGAGTGTTAGGCAGAATGTTTGATGGTATTGAATATAGAGGTTTTAAGCAAAAGACTGTTGAAGATTTAGCGAAATATTCTAAAGTTCCAACATGGAATGGCTTAACTGAAGATTATCACCCAACTCAAATTCTTGCGGACTTCATGACCATCATTGAACAAAAAGGCAAACTTAAAGGTGTTAAGATGGCCTATTTAGGTGATGGTAGATATAACATGGGTAATTCCTACTTAGTAGGCGCTGCGAAGATGGGCTTAGATTACCGTATGGTTGGACCAAAAGAATTATGGCCAAACGAAGCATTAAGAAATAAATGTTTAGAAATCGCTAAAGAGACAGGCGCTAAATTAACATTTACTGAAAATGTTGATGAAGGCGTTAAGGACGCTGATGTTATTGCCACAGATGTCTGGGTTTCTATGGGTGAAGCTGATTCAGTTTGGGAGGAACGTATTAACTTATTAAAACCATACCAAGTTAATGCCCGTGTCATGTCTTTAGCGAATCCTAAAGCTATTTTCATTCACTGCTTACCATCTTTCCATAACTTAGAAACTAAAGTGGGTATGGAAGTTTATGAAAAGTTCGGTTTAAATGGTTTAGAAGTTACTGAGGAAGTATTTGAAGGCAAACAATCAGTGGTCTTTGATGAAGCAGAAAATAGATTACACACTATTAAAGCGGTCATGTTAGCCACTATGAAAGAATAGTTATATATCATTGTTTAAGTTAATTATTTCTTGGTAAAGGCACGTTTTCTTTTCACTAATTTTTCTATCGAAATGATAATGTCCAAAAAACCAATGCTTGTAATCTACAAGCTTATCAATAAACATTAATTGATCTGTACATATATCTCTTCTAAAGCCAAACGCTTTCATGACAGTAGATGTATCGCAACAATGTGTTATTACATAATCAACTTTATTATTAACTTTTTCTAAATTCGCAACAGCATTATCAACATCATGATGGCTGATTTCTTCTTGTGGCCACCAAGATAGATGTGGCTTTCGATACATTTTATCGATAGAGCATGCTCCTCCAATGCAAAGAAATGTTTTGCCTTCTAAGGTCATTATTTCACCTCTTAAAATGTGGAATATATGTGTATCTATTTGGTGCATCATCGCACTTTTATATTCCACCAACGGCATTTCTTCCAATATGTCAAAGTTTTCATGATTGCCATCAACAAAAAGAATTGTGCATCCAATATTGTTATAAAGAGCAAGGAATTCTTTTAGATTGCAGCAAGACCAACATATAGCTGCATCGCCACATATTATTAGATAATCGTCATAGGAAAGATTCTTCTCTTTCAAAGCAAGAAGCTTTTTGTAATCGACATCTCCGTGAGTGTCACCTGTTATAAAAATCATTGCTTTTTAAGTCCTTCGAATAGTTCAATTTGCTTGTTCATTTCATTTCGCAAATCTTCTTCTTTTGGAAGATAGAGCATATATTTCGATGCATAAATCTGTTTGTTGTCTAATGGTAATGTATACTTCACCAGAGTATCGCTTTTATCTGCACACAAAACTATTCCAATTGGTGGATTGTCACCAGGTTCCATTAATTCTCTAGTGTAGTAATTGACATACATTTGCATTTGGCCGATATCCTGATGAGTCAAGTCACCACGTTTCAAATCAATGAGTACAAAGCATTTAAGCTTATAGTTATATAGAACCAAATCAACATAGAAGTTTCTTCCGTCCATGTCAAAACGTCTTTGTCTGGCTACAAAAGCAAAACCATTTCCTAGTTCTAGGAGAAATTCGTTAAGATGTGTAATCAAAGCAAATTCCAAATCCTTCTCATAAAATGACGAATCTGCCTTTAATCCTAAAAAGTCTAAAATGTATGGGTCTTTTATGATATCTTTTGGATCGTCACTTTTTTCTTTTTTATTGGTATCATTCACAACATCATGATTGCCATGACCGGCAAGATATCTTTGATAAGAGAAAGTGTTGATTTCTCTTTCAAGTTGTCTAGTGCTCCAATTGCTATTGATTGCCTCATTGATGTAGAAGTTTCGTGCTTCTTCGCTTTCGACACGAATGAGACTTTTATAATGAGTCCAACTCAATTCGGTACGCACTGCGGACCAAATTGGAAAAACTAGATAAAATTGTCTCATATTTCTAAGACTTCTTTCGTTATAACCTTGTCCATAATCCTTCGTCATTTTGATCGATAATTCTTTAATCAAACCATCACCATAATTTGCTTTTTGACTACCACGTTGCTTTTCAACAATCATTTTTCCAATTTGCCAATAAGTAAAGACCATTTCACTATTGATATTGCGATAGATTCTTTTCCTTGCTTGCTTTAATAATTCTTTGATACTTGTGTAGAATGCCTCATCGAGATATTCGTTCTTTTTGACTTGCTCCATAATCATTTTTTCCTTTCTTTTTCTATATAAATAGGGGAATGTATTATGACTCTTAAATAAGAGACATAATAAAAAAATCCCTATTTCTAGGGTTCAAGGATATAGGTCATCTATTCCTCATTTGAACTGAACTTTTGTTCGCTATTATGATAGCATAACGCTGCAATAATTGAACGAAAAAAATGAACGTATTTCCCATATTATTTATAAAATGTTATAGTGACATACTCCCACCACTTATAGAAGTGGGGACTTCTTGCTCGAGGAGTCTAATGACCCCAGCATAAACAAGCTGCTATGATGTGACCTGTTGTCAATGTTTTTTTACTAAGTAACCCTTAAATGATGCTTAGTTGAAGCCTTGAAGATTCGATCAGCTTATTGCCACTCTGC
>JAGBLL010000132.1 GCA_017635465.1 Bacilli bacterium | reverse complement strand
TAATCCCGACCCACTCATATTGATAACAAATAAGTCACTTCTAACTAAAGACGATATCATTCAAATGGTTTATCGCTATTCAAGTAGATGGAGAATAGAAGAATACTTTAGATTTAAGAAAAGCGAATTAAATTTTGAAAACTTTAGAGTCAAGACACTAGATTCGATTAATAATCTTACTTTCGCGCTAGATATTGCAATTATGTTTCTCGCTATTATCATTGATGAGAATTCTGAATATCTATATAAAAGTCTCAAAAGGTACGAAAAATCAATTAAAGAAAACGTTTCAATAGAATTCTACAGAATTCTTTCTAGTATCAACACCATATTAGGTATGAACAAAAACGGGGTTAAAAATTATAAACCAATCAGAGACACAAAGCCTAAACAATTATCATTATTCAAAATCAAAGATTTTGATTAATAGTTTGCCATCAAAAAACTCATTTATAAAAGAACAAAAAACGAGGCAATATTTACCTCAAATTTTTTGCAAAAAGGGGGAACTCAAATAAATTAGTCCACTATTTCACCATATAAATCATAGACATAACTTTCTAAGATTTTGACGTTGACTATGTCACCTTCATTTAATAAGCGATCAGACTTGAACATAATTTTGCCATCGACATCATCAGGAGCGTTCCAATAACTTCTTAATAGATAATAGTCATTTTCTTTACCGATAACTAAACCATTCATCACTTCTCCAATGTGCTTTTTATTAAGTTGATAAGAAATCTTTTGTTGCAATGACATTAATTCATCTAAACGTTTTTGTTTGATATCACTTCTCACTTGATGAGGGAAATTATAGGAAGCTGTGCCTTCTTCTTTTGAATATGTAAAACCCCCTAAATGATCAAATTTCACATCATCAATGAATTTTAAAAGATTGTTAAAGTCTTCTTTGGTTTCACCTGGGAAACCCACCATAACGGTAGTTCTAATAACTGCGTTAGGAACTTTAGTTCTTATTTTATTGAATAAGTTAGTAAGATAAGCTTTATCACCACGTCGATTCATGCTTTTAAGAATCTTATCTTCACTATGTTGAATTGGGACATCAAAATATGGTGTTAATCTCTTTTCTTTAGCGATTAAATCAATTAATTCATCAGTGATTTCATCTGGATAAAGATAAAGCAAACGAATAAAAGATAGTTCTTTGATTTCTAATAGGCCTTTAAGCAAATCGACGATTGTTTTCTTTTCTTTTAAGTCTAAACCATATCTTGTGGTATCTTGCTCTAAAACAATTAATTCCTTATAGCCATCATTAGCGAGTTTTCTTGCTTCATTAATGATGTCTTCATATGGTCTAGAAGTATATGGTCCTCTAATAAGAGGAATCGCACAGTAAGTGCAGCAATTAGAACAGCCTTCACCAATTTTAAGATAAGCACTATAGGCGCCAGTAGACACTAAACGATAGTCATCATTAAGACCTTCGTAATTAGTGATATCTTTATCTAACTGAGCTAATAATTGATTGAATCTAGGATAATCTCTAATAGGTATCCATAAATCAACTTCTGGGATTTCTTTTCTTAGTTCGTCAACATAACGATTAACTAAACAACCAGTGACCACGACTTTTTGTTTGTGATTGATGTTATCTAAAATGACGCGAATGCTTTCTTTTTTACTCGCTTCGATAAAGCCACATGTATTAATGATTAAAATATCAGCGTCTTTCTTATTAGTGACAACTTGATAATTGTTTTTGATTAAAAGACCGAGGATATTTTCACTATCGACGAGGTTTTTTGCGCAGCCTAAAGAAATAATTGCAACTTTTTTCATTATTCACTCCTTAAAGCGATAACTGGATCTTGTCTAGAAGCGTGTAATGATGGGATTAAACCAGCCACAACGCTTAATAAGACTGATAAAGCTAACATGATGCCAGCGATTGGTAATGTTAATACCGCAATCGCAGGAATACCAAATGGAGAAATAACTAGGTTAATAATTAAGCAGACAACTTCGGTGATAACTAAACCAATAATGCCACTTAATACACCAGTAACAAGGTTTTCGGCGATGAATAAACGAGAAACGTCTTTCTT
>JAGBLL010000131.1 GCA_017635465.1 Bacilli bacterium | reverse complement strand
TGGGGCGAGTGATCAGATTCGAACTGACGAATGCCTGGTTCACAGCCAGGTGTGTTTGGCCTCTTCACCACACCCGCCAAATGCTTAAATATGATAATATTTTTACTAGTCTTTGTCAAAGTCTTTTTGGTAAATAAAAATACCCCGCTATATATTAACGAGGTATTTATTGATTTTATATGGATAATTAAGCGAGTAAGAATGCCTTATAACCTAAGTAGGCTTCGTAGACGTCAACTTTACTAACGATTTCCATTGGAGCGTGCATGTTGAGAACTGGAATACCAGCATCAATAACGCGCATATTGTAGTTACCTAAGATGTAAGCGATTGTACCACCGCCACCTTGGTCAACTTTACCAAGTTCAGCGTTTTGCCAGTTAATATTGGCGTCGTCCATAGTCTTTCTAATGAAAGCATAATATTCAGGCATGGAATCATTACTGCCTGATTTACCACGGCTACCAGTATATTTATTGAAGACTAAACCTTCACCTAAATAAGCAGCGTTCTTTGGATCATTAACAGAAGCATATAATGGGTCATAACCCGCACTGACGTCGGAAGATAACATTTCACTATTTTCCATGGCAAGTCTAGCGGCCCATAATGGATTGTTATTACCCGCTAAAGCAAGTAATTTAGCAATAGCGTTTTCGAAGAATAATGAGTGAGCGCCTGTGGCACCAACACTACCGATTTCTTCTTTATCAACTAAGATACAGCAAGCAGTTTTCTTAACTTCTTTAGTATCTAGTAACGCTAATAATGATGTATAAGCACAGCTTCTATCATCGTGACCATATCCGGCAACCATGCTTCTATCTAAACCATAGTCTCTAGCAGGACCAGCTGGAACGATTTCGATTTCAGCGGAGACAAAGTCTTCTTCTTCAACATCATATTTTTCTTTTAATAAGCGTAAGACATTAGCTTTAACTGGTTCTTTTTCTTCTTCATTTAATGGTATGGAACCTAATGTGATATCAAGGTTCTCGCCTTCAATAGCTTTCGCTAATGTTTTAGCCATTTGATCAGCGGATAAATGAATTAATAAATCTGTAATACCAACGATTGGATCTTTTGGATCATCGCCGATGTTAACATCAACGACTGTGCCATCTTTCTTACAAACAACACCCACTAAAGCAAGAGGAATTGTTGTCCATTGATATTTCTTAATACCACCATAATAGTGAGTATCTGCTAAAGCAAAACCTTTAGATTCATAGAATGGGTTTTCTTTTAAGTCGATACGTGGGGAATCAATGTGCGCTCCTAAGATTCTTAAACCATTTTCAATTGGTTCTTTACCAACGATGAAAGCGGCAACGTTTTTCTTTTTGTTAATGAAATAAACACGGTCACCCGCTTTAACGCTTTTCACATCTTCAACGTTTTTAAAACCGTTGGCTTTTAATAATTTTTCAGCTTCGATAACCGCTAATCTTTCACTTTTAGCGACACTGAGGAATCGCTTATAATTTTCAGCAAAGTCCATCACTGCCTTGTTATCTTTATACTTTAACCAAGCATTTTTACGATACATAATACTTTTCCTTTCTCATAATTAAATAATGTCATTATTGTATAACTTTTTTTCGAAATGTTAATCAATACGACTATTTATTTTTATCAATTAATTCTTTAATGACTTTTCCTAGACCTTTTTTCGCTGTTTCACGATAGCCAGAATGGAGGTCTTTTCCAGTCATATACATTGTTAATAACGATTCATCAAAAGTAACTTTAGCGGTTTCAATTGGCATGATTTCCACAATAGAAGCGGCATTGATTGCTTTTAAAGCAAAGATGGCGCATCTTTCAATACATGGAATTTGTACATAGCCTTTAACAGGATCACATGTTAAACCTAATGAATGTTCTAACGCTACTTCAGCGGATTGAGCGATTTTCTTGTATTCATAATTAAAGGCTGTCGCTATCATTGCTGCGCCCATCGCACAGGCTACACCAATTTCAGCTTGGCATCCTGCTTCCGCACCTGAAATAGAAGCATTACTTTTGGCTAGTAAGCCAATAAGACCGGCCACCAAGAATCCTCGACGAATGTTTTCGTAAGGAACTTTTTTCATGTCTAGATATTTAACAACACCTGGAATGACACCAGCACTGCCACATGTTGGTGCAACAACAATCACTCCTCCAGCAGCGTTTTCTTCACTGGCTGCAAAAGCGGCAATCGCGACATTAGTTTGAATATCGTTTTCTTTATGCTCTTTAATCATGTTTTGATACATGAGTTTAGCTTTTCTTTTTAGCTTTAATTCACCAGGAAGAACACCTTCTGCTTCAATACCTCTTTTAATAGATTCATGAATGGCGTCATATATTGAATCAACATAAGACAAAATATCTTCACCTTCATGATATAAAACATATTCCCATAAAGAATAACCATATTCACGGCAGTACGTCATAATCTCAGAGAGTGTTTTATGTGGGTATAAATCAGTACCGTCTTTCTTATTTTCACCTTTTACATCAATGACACCACCACCAACGGAGACAATTGTTTCTTTTCTTAAAGTGCCATCAGGTAAAGTGATTTCAAAGAGCATTGTATTAGGATGTTTAACATGTTTACGGCCATTAAAAGCGATACGGTGTGGGATATCTTTTAAATATTTATCCATGACGTAATCGGTTAAGTGACCTTTACCAGTCATCGCTAAAGAGCCAAATAATGTAACCTTAACTGATTTGATTTCTGGATATTTATTCAAAACATATTTAACAGCGTTAACTGGACCAATAGTATGAGAGCTACTTGGACCATGACCGATGTAAAATACTTCTTTGATTGAACGCATACTAATCACCTAATTCGTTATGAATTATTTCTAAAGCGTTTTGTGTCACTTCATCTTCATCTAAATTAGTCATATCAATGTGGTGAGGGAAAAACACTAAGTCTTCGTTTCTTAAATTGTTTATATATTCGGCAAATTTATCTAATGATTCTTCTAAATTCATTGAACGATGAGCGATATGTCTATTCACTAATCGATCTAAGAAGCGTTGATATAATAATGGAATATCACCAGTTAAGACGATTAAAACTACTTGGTAATCATATTGATCAACAAGGCTTTCTAATTCCATTAATTCATTTTGTCTAAAATTAGCTTCTAAGATGATATCTGTTCCGACATTAGCGCATTGCTTAAAGAAATATATCATGTCGTTAGTAGCGGTAATGGATAATAAGCGATTATCTTCTCTAGAACTATAGCCAATAATATCGCATGCTATTTCTTTTAAAGAATCTTTGGTAATGAATGGGATTTTTAATTGTTCACTTAAAGAAGCGGCTAATGTTGATTTTCCGGCGGCTAAATCGCCAGTAATTATAATAAGTTTTTGCATACAACTTAATAATACTGGTTTTCTAAATAAAAGAAAAGGCGCATAGCGCCAATTCTATCTATGTTTAGCGTGGAAGCTAACACCCATGGCATTAGGCCCGCAGTGGCTACCAGCGGTTGGATTCACCACTTCATATTCGATATTTAAGTCTTCACCGAAGTGATCTTTAAGCATCTTACCGAACTCTTCAGCAATATTTAAGGCATCAGTATGAGCGATAATGACGCGATGTTCTTTGATGTTGTCTTCTAAATCAATAACATATTGTAATAATTTTTGTAATGTTTGTTTACGTCCACGGCATTTATCTTTAGTGGCCATTTTACCATCATCACCAATGTAAATAATTGGTTTTAAACCGATGATGTTACCAAAGAAAGCCGCGAAACCTGAAACACGACCACTTCTGCCGAAGAATTTCAAATCATCAGCGTAGAAATAGAAAGCTGTTTTATCAACTTCTGTCGCCGCCCATTTTTGAATATCTTCAATGGAAGCACCATTTTTATATAATTCACCAATGCTTAAGCAAATGTTATAACTACCTAATGTAATACCTTTGGTATCAATTAAAGTTAATTTTCTTTCTGGATATTTTTCTTTTAATTCTTCCATCGCTAAACGGAGTGAATTAAATGTCGCAGACATCGCAGCGGAAAAATGGACATAAAGAATATCATTGCCCGCGGCAAATTCTGGTTCGAAATAATTAATATATTCAACAGGAGAAAGCGCGCTTGTGGTAGGAATTGTTCCTTTTCTTAATTCGTTATAAAAAGTCTTATAATCGAATTCTTTAAAATCAACATAAGGACGTATTTCTTTACCATTAATTGTGTATGGCATAGAAATAAGTTTGTAGCCATATCTAGCCGCTACTTCTGGAGTGATATCGGTATCGGTATCTGTATATAGTGTGTACATATCTTTTTCCTCGAAATCATTATAGCAACTTTATATAAGATTGATTATTTACATATTGTTACAATTGTAATAAAATAACAATCCGCGTCTTACAAGGCGCGGTTTTTCTCTCCTGTCTCCAAGACAGGTTACTGGCAGCAGCAATCATGCTGCTCTTTAGTTTGCCCAGTTGCCTTTGTCACCCTTACTTATCCGTAAACGGATCTTTGTATT
>JAGBLL010000130.1 GCA_017635465.1 Bacilli bacterium | reverse complement strand
TTGTATTAAAAGTAGGAGCAACAATCATTAATTGCAAAGGTATTGCAATACCTATGATTTGTTTTTGTGACATTCCTCTTCTCAGAACACAAAAACATCGAGAAAAATATGGTAATTATATGATAGGTTTTAATCGTGAGGCATTGATTAAGGCTGTTAACACGACAGATTATATAATGAATCCGGTACAATATAGGTGTCACCCGATTTTTGATGAACAATTGATAAAACTATCTATTCAAAAAGATGTTTTTGTTAATCAAATAATAGGTGGAGAAATACCGAATAATGGAATGGAAGTACCTCTTAAAAACACTAAAGATGAGTTGAAGTTTAAAAACCTCATTATGAGGGCCGATATACGTGAGAAATATTCTGAGAAGATTAAGGATGTAAATGCAATAGATAGTATTATTGGCTTCTCCAAGCCATATAAAGAAACATGTGAATATGATTATATGGAAGAAAGAGAATGGCGAATTGTTATTCCTGATTGTAATAGACCTTCTCCAAATTTAGGGTGGCTGAAAGCTACGTCAAAAGAGCAAGTTGACAACTTTAAGTTGAAATTAAATGATAACTATCCACGTGAATTGTATCTCCATCTGGACGATATTGAAATAACTACACTAGTTAATCATATTGTTGTTTCAAGTGAGGTGGAGAGAAATGCTATTATCTATTTCCTTAACAAAGGAAACAAAATTTTCGGGTGCGACTTGTCTGTTAGCCAGCGAATGAATCTACTTAGTAAAATTACATCTTTTGAACAAGTTGAGAAAGACTTTTAGTTAGCGCATTATGAAATCAGACTGGGGATTATATGAATCTTGGCGCAAGTCCTTTCAGCACAAACATGCTGATATGTTAAAAGGCTATGTGTCTCAAAAAACACAATATTGCCAATGGATTAGACCAGGAGAAGTGATAGAAGTCAATGGTTTCTTATTAAAGAAAGGCTATTTTTATGTAGGTGATTTTTTTGAAATTCCAAAATCATATAAAAAGAAACAATACATTCAAAATAATGGCAGTATCTACAATCGCGATTACAAATTAACACGATTATTAGGACCAGTTATTCAAATAGAGCTACCAATAGAAAGGAAAAAATTGGAAGAAAAACCGTTCAGTAGCTATTTTGACATGCATCCTACTCATAGATATGAATATCTTTCGTGGTTGGCTGAAGAAAAGAGTTTGTCAGAAATATCTTTATCTACACTGGCAATTTATCTTTTTGGAATTCAACTAAGAATGTTCTTGGATGACTCAACAGACGAGAAAGAGAGATTTGATATGATTAATTACTCTCTTGAATTATATATCAGCTGTTTAGAGAATAATATAGAAATGTTAGATCTCGAACTATTTATCAATGCAGCCATCGCCTTTTCCTTTAAGGGAAAAGAACTGGATATCCTTAATGGGAATAGTATTCATAATAAAAAGAGCATCTTAAACAGAATATGTTATAATATTATAAAGCACATAAATAAAAACCAGGAAATACCCATTGAACTCATATCGGAAGACTTTATTAATCAAGTAGGATCGTATGTCTCCTCAGATATTATGAAAATGGTTAATCCCACTGAAGGTGTTTCTCATTTTTGTAACTATTTAAGTTTAAACTATGACATAACACGCATATCTGGAACTCTTTCTGACACATTGCTGTGCTATGATTTGGCATTAAGCATTCGTTTACGTGAAGACTGCCAAATTTTTTATGCCATAAAAGATTGTGTCAAAGATTTTTGCAAAGATATGTCCAGACAACTAAAAGAATACAAAACTGTACATAACATATCGCCAACATTATCCCTATTTGCATTGCCATCAACTTTCAAAATTCATGATAATGTAGATGCCAAATTATATTTGGAAAGACTTAAGAAAAAAACGGAGTCACAAGACTACACAGCTATTTCTATTAATAGTATTTTAGGAATTGATGAGGATGCAAAAGGAACTGGAAGAAAAATTGATAAAGCCCAAATAACTTCAATAATTAAGTGTATCTCTAAATTAGGATATGGCATTGTCCCTAATTATTTCGTTGATGAAACACGCTTCAATTATGGTGACAAATGTATCATCTTTAGAGAAATGAATAACGAAGAAATTGACTCAGTTGTATCATGTAAATTTGAGCAATTGCTCAAAATTTGCATATATATCATTAAGAATACCTATACTGACGTTGATATAACCTTGATTGAAGATTATATTAAAAAGGAAGTTGTTAATGTTCCTACTCAAAGATACCTTTTCGCATATCTCCGCTGGTTACATCTGACTTCTTCAAATAAACCGACAAGAAGTATTAAGGGTGTTATTGCCAAATTGTCGGAAGATATTAAAAGACGATTTGTTACTTTTGCCACATACTTAACAACATACAACAATCAATTATTTCCTAAACGATTGAATTATTTGGAAGATGTTTTACCTCTTTTTAACGTAGATCCGCAATTTATTCATACATTAGTTCATCGGATTGTTTCTAATGATGAAGAATTTGCAACTATTGAGAAAGAAAGTAGTGCCACTATATACACTATTGATAAAACCTTTAATCGTTCTATCTCTCTGAGTCCAGGACAACTTGCAAAAGTAGAAATGCAAACCAAGCAAGCACAAGATATTTTGGCGGACATTTTTGAAGACGTAGAAACTGTATCTAGCACAAGAGATAATAATGATATTATGAGTGTTCTTTCTGTTCTTCTTTCCAAAGAGTCTTGGCAAAGAAGCGAAGTTGAATCAATTTGTCAAAATTATCATCTTATGATTGGCTTTGTTTTGGAACAGATAAACGATTACTCTTATAGTAAGATTGAAGATGCCGTCATTGAAGATGATGGTGACACTATATATGTTATGACAGAATATAAGGATAAACTGATATGATTAAAGTAATAAAGCCAAAAGAACGAGAAACAATTATCCAAGCATTGAGAAGTGGAGTTGTTCCAAGAATCGGTTTACAACATATACAAGTTGGCAGAAGCGAAGAATTAAAATCTTTTGTAAAGGATGTCAACACTATTTCTGATGGTGGTTCATCTTTTAGACTTGTAATTGGTGAATATGGCTCAGGAAAGACGTTTTTCTTGTCATTAGTTCGAAGTATTGCATTAGAGAAAGGACTAGTTACTATGAATGCAGATTTGAGTCCATCAAAAAGACTGCATGGAACAGAGGGGCAAGCAAGACGATTATTGTCTGATTTGGTGACAAGTTTGTCTACTCGAACAAAACAAGATGGAAATGCGTTGACCAATATCTTAGAGAAATTCATCTTCTTAGCCCAAGAAATAGCACAACAAGAAGGTGTTGAAACGTCTATGAAAATAAAGGCTTTGCTATGCGAATTAAATGATTATCCAAGTGGAAATAGTTTCGCTTATGTTGTGAATAAGTACTGGGAAGCGTTTGATACAGGGAATGATGTTTTGAAGAATTCTGCCATAAAATGGTTGAAAGGAGAGTATTCCACAAAAACAGACACAATGAAAGACCTTGGTATCCGAGATTTCCTTAATGATGCGTCTTTCTATAATACACTAAAGCTATACTCTATATTTGTAAAGAAAGCTGGATATAAAGGCTTACTTGTTAATTTGGACGAGATGGTGAATTTATATAAGAATCCTAATAGTGTATCTCGCAAAATGAATTATGAGGAAATTCTCAGCATTCTTAATGATACACTCCAAGGTACAATTTCCAATATTGGTTTCATCATGTGTGGAACTCCAGAATTCTTAACTGATACGCGGCGTGGGTTATACAGTTATGAAGCCTTACGCTCAAGATTAGCAGAAAATAGTTTCTCAAAACAACTGGGATTAACTGACTACAATTCTACAGTTCTGCGTTTGGCAAATCTCTCAAAAGAGGAATTATATGTTTTGCTTAAAAATCTCAGAAATGTTTTTGCAAAAGGAAATGAAAAGGACTTTTTAGTTCCAGATGAAGCACTCATAGCGTATATGAACTATTGTGCAAACAAAATAGGAGATAGTTATTTTAGAACACCGAGAAATACTATCAAGGGATTTCTGGATTTGCTATCTATTCTTGAACAATATCCGTCACTTAAATGGGATGACATTATTCAAAAAATCGAAATAAAGAAAGACGTAGAACCGACAGAAATAGAGAACACTCTAACCTCTTATGGAGAATTAAATACGAATGAAGAAGATGAGTTCGCAACTTTTAAACTTTAAGGTTTAGTATGACGCAGCAACAATCATCATCATTCAACTTACTTGACACTAAAGTACAGCAGTGGGTATGGAAACAAGGATGGACTTCACTTAAAGACATCCAAGAGAATTCCATCCCACCAATTCTTGATAATAATTGTGATGTTATAATTAGTGCTGCTACTGCTGGAGGAAAAACAGAAGCCGTATTTCTTCCAGTATTGACAAATATTCTTCAAAACGAAGGCCACAGTGGTTATCAAGTTCTCTATATTAGTCCTCTGAAGTCACTAATCAATGATCAATATAGGAGATTGGTTGATATGACGAAGGGAATGTCTATAAACGTAACCCCATGGCATGGCGATATTTCTAGTAGTAAAAAACATAATTCATTAAAAGATCCGAATGGAATTCTGATAATTACACCCGAATCACTGGAGGCTCTTTTTGTACACCATCACTTTGAGTTGAAAAAAGCCTTTTATAACTTAAAATATGTCGTGATTGACGAACTCCACTCTTTTATATCTACAGAGCGCGGCAAACAACTGCAGTCCTTGATGTTCCGAATTGAACATACAATAGGGAAACATATTCCTAGAATTGCAATGAGTGCCACTTTCTCGGACTTTGAAATCGTAAAGGATTTCTTAAGGCAAGATCATAAAATGCCATGTATTATACCAAATCAAGGAAAAAGTAATTACGAAATAAAGGTTCTTATTAAAGACTATGGATATGATGAAGAATCGAGTATAAACAAAAAAATTACTGATGAGCTATTTCTAAGATTAAGGGGTGAAAACAACTTGGTGTTTACAAACAATCGACATGAATGTGAATGTTTTAGCTTGCTGCTTTCTGAAAAATGCAAGGAAGAGAATGTTCCAAATGAATTCAGAATTCACCATGGAAGCATGTCTAAGGAAAACAGGACAAAAGTAGAGCATGAACTCCAATCAGGCTGTCTGCCCATAACAGCAATTTGTACAGCCACTTTGGAATTAGGTGTCGATATCGGAAAAGTTAAATCAATCGCTCAAATTGGAACGTCAAACTCCGTTTCAGGTTTGCGACAACGATTAGGACGATCAGGAAGAAGGGGTGAAGCCTCTATATTAAGAGTTTTTACTTTTGACTATAAAAGAAAGGCAGCAGAACTATTGGATTTGTTGCGGAATGATCTTTTTCAGAACATTGCAGTAATCGAATTGCTAAAAGCACATAAATACGAGACTCCCACAATTGGCGGTATTCATCTATCTACACTAATCCAACAGATTTTGTCACTTATAGCAGAATATGGAAGTTTCTACCCGAAAGATGGCTGGCAACTATTATGTCAGAATGGTGCTTTCTGCAATGTCTCGGTAAATCTATTCTTGAAATTATTAAGAGACTTAGGTAAGAACAATGTTATACGCCAGATGGAAAACGGGCAGATTATTATCGGTCCAACAGGAGATGAAATATTATCAGACAAAGAGTTCTATGCCGCGTTTACAACTTATCCGGAATTTGAAATTATCAATTCGCAGAATGGAGAACATATAGGTTCTTTACTGGCACAAATTGGAATAGGATTCTGTATCGTTTTTGGAGGGAAAAAGTGGGTTGTTACAGAAATAGATTATAAAACAAGTAGGGCATATGTTGAACCTTCGGATTATGGTGTTATACCTATATTTATTAATGAAGGTTATGAGATTGATGGCATAATAGTTCAAAAAATGAAATCTATATATATGTCAGACGAGATATATCCGTATCTTGACAAAAAATCAGAAGCTATAAAATCTTTACATAGCGCACGCTCTTTCTTCGCACATAAGCATTTAGAAAAATGTTATTCTTCTTTTGGAGAAGACAATATTCTTCTAACATGGGCTGGTTCTAAGATCAATAGAACAATTAGTCTAATTGCAAATTTGTATTTGGAGAGTTTTTTGGGATTTAACCATATATTCATAAATAGACTCTCTAAAGAAGATGTTTTAGAAATACTTAAGTATCCTAAACCCAAAGCTGAAGAATTATGTCCATTTTTAATGAGATTTGTGAAAGAAACCAAGAAATATGACTATTTGCTATCTGATGAATTGTTGGATATAGAATATGCATCTATGTATCTGGATGTGGATGCTGCTTGGGATAGATTAATAGCAATTAAGAATGAAATAGAAAACAATAAAATCTGAAATGAAATATGAGTTTGAAGAAAGATAATAAAAAGAATGAGACTGTTATAAATGCAAGCGTCTTATCTGAAACAAAGCGTAAGATGAATAGTATTAAGCAGTTATGGGATTTATTCACGAAGAATAAGATGTGGATTTGCAGTGCTTTGTTTATAGCTTCGGTTATTCACTCCATTATTCATTATGGAATGTATGGAATCAACATATTAGCATTTGCAACGATAACAGACACTTTTATTAACTTTACAATTATTTTTATTCCTTTTGTGGTATTACTTCCTTTCTGTATATTCCTATATTTATTACCTGATGGAAATACAAAGATAGAAGCTATTATATTTTTGATTATTAAAATTGTTCTATTAATCATTTCTTCTTTCATCCTTTCGTGCTTATTCAATAATCCATTAGGAGGCGGATTATGCATTTTATATGTTCTAGGAGTTCTTTGGCTGTTTTATTCTGAAAACAAGAAAGCATTTACATGGATTTGTTTATTAATGCTTTTTATGGTATCGTTTATTGCACCTTTTGAAAACCACACAACCGCATTAATAGATAGAATTTCTTTCAAATGCTTCAACAAAGAATACAATCTTGCTGATATAAAAAGGTTTTATTATATAGGGGGAAGTTCTGATTACTTCTTCGTTTTTGATAGACATGAGGATAGAGTAGAAATACTACCAAAGAGTGAATGCCAAAACATTACTCGACCTATAATGCACTGGAATGATTTATGGAAAAAAGATGAGATGAAAGATAATGGTATAAATTTTCGGGTAAAAAGAAAACGATAGAAATCAGATGTCCACATGAGTTAAAGAATGATTTCCATCGATTTATAAATACAAAGCGTAGAATTCCAAAATAATTGATTAACTTTGCAAACGGAATATGAAGATGGACGAGAAAACAATAAAAAAGACATTGCTGAAAGGTGAAAGGGTGACGCTGGAGTGCAAGAAAGCGAAGGCTGAGGTGCCGAAGTCGGTATGGGCTACCTATTCGGCTTTCGCTAATACCATTGGCGGACTGATTCTGCTGGGCGTGGATGAAGACTTGCAGGAGAAGGATGTGAGTAAGCGATTCCAGATAATTGGTGTGGACGAACCAAGTAAGATTATTACTGACTTCTGGAATACCCTCAACAGCGACAAGGTGAATGAGAATATTCTCGTTGACAGCGATGTGGAGGTGGTGAATGTGGATGGTGCACAGATTGTTTGCATCCATGTTCCTCAGGCAGACTGGATGGCAAAGCCTATCTATCTGAACGGCAATGTATATAAAGGTACGTATAGG
>JAGBLL010000129.1 GCA_017635465.1 Bacilli bacterium | reverse complement strand
CTTCAACTAAGCATCATTTAAGGGTTACTTAGTAAAAAAACATTGACAACAGGTCACATCATAGCAGCCCATTGATACTGAAATCATAAGATTTCTTGAGTGGGAAGCCCCCATCTTCTATAAGTGGGGGAGGATGTCACTGGTTTATCAGTCTCATAATATGCATATCCTATGGGTGGGTTCTTTGTTATGTTCATAAAACCATAATCTTCTTCTTGTTCTGCGCCACTTTCCGCCACAATCAAAGCAGCATGACCACTTTTGTAAAATAATCTAATGTGCCACCACGAACTGTCTTTTATTATTAATTCTTTTAAACTCTCTTTCTTGTCTGATTTTGACATATTTCTCCTTTCTATCTCATAGAGATAATTGTCTATACGTGATTGTGCCTTCGATATCTGTTCTTCTTATTTCGATTCCTTTTTTATTTAAAGTGGCCACTACTGATTTAGATGGATGGCCAAATTTATTGTTCTTGCCACACGAAACAATCGCAGTTTTAGGATCTAAATAGTTTATCCATTCTTCAGAAGAAGATGTATCCGAACCATGATGTCCCACTTTTAAGATGTCACAAGGAATTGATTCATAATCTTTAATGATCTTCTTTTCTACCCAACTAGGAGCGTCGCCCATAATCATGAAATCTTTATTTAACAAATGAAAAGAGAGCACTAAAGAACGGTCATTTTCTTCGTTACTAGTCACTCCATATGTGTTGTAATTATTAAAAGTTAAGCCATCTATACTAATAGGAAAAGAAGAATAATAATCATGAATGTTATTTATCTGATACTCTTTTTGTAAATTATCTAAGGCTCCATAATGGTCATAATCATAATGGGTAATAAAAACTGTATCGATTTTATAGATACGTTTCTTTCTTAAAAACGGAATCAAATTGTTATTAGCGATGTCACTATAAGTTAAGCCGCCTGTATCAATTAAGATGACTTTTTGATGATGTCTAATAAGTGTACAATCACCTTGACCAACGTTAACAAAACTCACTTCATCAGTTAACCTATTTTCTATCGGAACAGCATATAAGATAGAAATACCCACCATTGTTAGAGTCAATAGGTGCTGAATTGGTTTAAAATTAACGGTAATGCAGTACGTATAAATAAAGAATAATGCGTAATAAATAACTAGCATTACTTGGTAAAAATCAGGAAGATAAATACCAAAACTTAAAGCACTTATAAACGAAGTATATCCTTTTAATAAAAAGATAAATAATCTAGTAAAAGCATAAAAAGGAATTTTAAAGAAACACAATAAGCAAGATAAGCCCAATAAGAGAAATAAAGGCGTACTAATCATCTGCAAAGGGAGCGATAAAATAACGATTTTATGATAATAATGCACCTCAAAAGGTATAAAAAACATATAAATCGTTAACATCCGCCAAAGATAGTTTTTAACTTTACTACTTGGATAAATGTCTCTAATTAAATAAGAAATAATAGGAATAGCAAAACCTAATAAGAAAGAATCTTGATACGCTAAATGATGATCAAATAATAAGCAAACACTTCCCCCTATTCCTAATATTTCTAAATAGGTAAAACGCTTTTTAAGAATAAATTCATTAATCCATTTTAAGATTAATAAAAGGAACACTCGAAATACTGAAAAACGCGGTAAAGTCGCTAAGACATAAAAGCTTAATAATATGATAGTAATAAGCTTTGAATGTTTATCCTTCAAAAATAGACTTAGTAAATAATTAATTATCGCGACAAATAGGCCAACATAAAGACCACTCGCGGACATAAACCTCGCTAAATGAAGATTAGATAAAGATTCATTTGTGACATCATCATCTCCATCAGAAAATAAGAGCTGTCTTACGATATTTCTTTCATTTTTATTAAAGTTCTCAAGCGCGGATTCCCTCATCTGATTAATGCGGATGAAATTATGCCATTTCACTTTAACATAGGAAGGCGCTAAAGAATGATATACACCACGTTTATTAAGATAATCTTTAAAATCAAAGCCAGATTCTAACGTTACAAAATCTAATTGTTCTTTTTTACCTTCAATTGTTAGATAGTCGCCTAAATCATAATTGTGTCCTTTGCTATAGACATATAGTCTTTCTCCTTGGCTATTAAGGAGGAAATAGTTCTCTTTAACGGTATAAACAAAACCACTATAAGATGTTTTATTATATGAAATATTAATAAATGATATTCCTAAACCGAGAGCTATTCCTCCTAAAGAGACAAGAAAGGCAATGAGCTTAAACCTCTTTAATACTAATAATAGAAAGATTATTGAAAGGATAATGAAAACTACTAACGAAGTTGTTAGCACATTGCCTAAATAAAACGCCACGAAGAACAAAAAGATAATCACGAATGAAGAATGACGTAATTACGCACTTTGTGATAGGTAGCGTTGCCAATGCCGTATACCGCAAGTAAATCTTCAATTGTGTTGAAATTACCGTTTTCATTACGGTAAGAGACGATGGAACTAGCAATTGCGGTTGTTATACCATTCACAGTCATTAAAGTCTGAGCATCATCTTCATTGATATTTACTTTGCTAATCTCACTTTTTGAGCAAATATCATTTTCATCAAACTTACTAGCGATGTAATAAGTTGTGCCCGCTTTTAGCTGTGCGTTTTCAAAGTATGCTAAATCGTCTGCGTTAGCGGTTGTTCCACCAGCGGCTTCTAATAAGTCATGCATTGTAATTCCATCGCTTAGGACATACGTTCCAGACTTATAGACCTCGCCTTCAATTGTGTACTTGCTACCTTGGTTGGTAGAAATTTCGGTGATGTTGTTGCTATTACTCGGATTAACGGGATTCAAATCAGGATCGATGATTAGAAAGCCAATAATTGCAATAAAGGCAACGATGACAACACCAATTAAAACTTTTGCCATAAAAAACCTCCTATATTGTTAGTAGGAGGGTTTTCTTGATTTTGTCCGAAAAAATTTTATTTAATTTCAATTTTAACGATTTCGACTTTGTAAGTTTTAATCGCTTTGACTTCGATGATGTCACCAACTGTCTTACCCACTAAGGCTTCACCTAATGGACAGGAGTTAGAGATTTTACCATTGACTGGGTCAGATTCAACTGTACCAACAATCATGTAAGAAACTTCTTTACCGTTTTCTAAGAAACGGATTGTGACTGTAGAACCTAAACCGACTTTCTTGGTGCTTGTTTTACCTTCTTCGATAATTTCAGCATTGGCTAAGATATTTTCAATTTCTTTAATACGGCCTTCGACTTCAGCTTGTTTGCTTCTAGCAGCGTCGTAATCAGCGTTTTCAGATAAGTCACCTTGCGCACGAGCTTCTGCTAATTGTCTTTTAACTTCTTCTCTGGCTTCATCGACTAAATATTTTAATTCTTCTTGTAATTTTTTATAACCAGCTTTGGTAAGTTTTTGTTTGTCTGCCATATAATTACCTCATTTCTGCAAGCGATATTATATCAATATCGCATTAATAATGCTACGATTTTGTGTTATTTATCAGATTGCTTCAATTCTTGGATCTTTGGATCATCTTGCCAAGCGTTAAAAACTTCTTCAACTTCTTCGTATTCTTCATCGTCTTCAATCGGGCTTAATTCACCCTCTTCTGTGTAGCGCATGACGATGACTTCTTCATCTTTATCTTCAGTATCATAGAAGAAAACATAGGAAGTATTTCTTTCTTCGTTATCGTATGTAAAAAGGATTTGCATTAAATGTTCTTTACCTTCATTATCGGTAACAACCATTTGTTTTTCGTTTTTGATTTCCATATTAGTTTCCTTTCATTCTTAAATATGTATCGAGGATGACACAGGCTGCAATTTTATCGACATTGTCTTTTCTTTGCTGATGGTTCATGCCTCTATCAGAGATGAAATTATTCGCTGTGACACTTGATAATCTTTCATCCATTGTTTCGATGTTTAATGATGGTTTTTCTTTCTTTAAATCATCGATAAAACGTAAAACGTTTTGACTCATCTCACTTTGTTCGCCAGATAAATGAAGAGGCATACCAATAACGATATCATTAATCATCATCTTTTCTGATAATTCGATGACGTGTTTTCTAGCAACGATATATTGGTTTCTATCAAAACGGAAAGTCTCTAAACCATGTACAAAACCAAGAGCGTCGTTATAGGCCACTCCGAGTGTTTTTGTTCCTAAATCTAAAGAGAGATACTTTTTAACCACGTTAATATATTAACGCTTTTAGCAAATTATCGTTAGTGATTTATTCGTAATAACTAACAATGAGTTTAGCGTCAGTAAAAGAAACGCTCTTATCAAGAGTGAAATGGCAGTATTGATATTTCATATCCATTGACACACCAACGCCTTTTTCTTCTCTGTCGTCATGTTCTAAATGTGCATAGACAGTATTGTTTTTAATATATAAGCCTTTGAAGACATATGAATATGCACTACTGGAATTAGATAAAGCACCACTTACAAAGTAATTTACTTGCTCATATGGTATTTGATCTAAATCGCCAAACGCTTGTTCATCTTTTAAGAGTGTTTTAAAGTTAGCGGCTTCTTCACTATTCTTAATGATATGCATGCTTTGATAGTCAGTTTCATCCTTGATGACTGGGTCATGAAAAGAGACAATCTCTGCTGAAGCATTATTAATCTTATCAGCGTTTGTTAAACCATTTGCTTTTAAAGCATCAACATATTTATAGTTTTTTGCGTATTTAGGATACCCATTATTTGCGCAACCCACTAAGGACAATAATACGGCTAATGAAACGATTGATTTTTTCATGATTTATTCTCTTTTTTATAATTATCCGTGTAGATGTACTTTATATCATCAAACTCAATATCTTTACCTATGAAAAAAGTCTGACGCTGATAAAGGAATAGCCTTTGTGATTTTAAGATCTCATGTGTCGTATATTTATGGAAATAGATAATGCGGTCTTTATAATAAATGTTTTCAAGTTTATAGCGGTCGGCATTATATGTCGCATCTGAAATCTCACCGAGAATCAAAAAATTATATGAGCCAAAGTTTGTTTGATTATAACTTTCTAGCACATTGATGCTTTTAATTAAAGCGGTATCTTTTTCTTCGCTTTCTTCGCTTATCGCAGTGGCATGACTTTCTTTTAACTGAGCGATGAAATCTTGTAGCTCATCATATTGTTTAATCAATGTGTAAGAATAAGAATCACCTTCAACTGTTGATTCAAAAGCACTGATAGCGCTGGCTTGTGAATAATTGGTAAGAATATCTTTTTTAGATAAGCCATACTTCTTAAGTATAGGATAATGATCATTGCACGCTGATAGGGATAATAATATCGCTGATAAAAGAATTAGTTTTTTCATAACCTATACCTCTCATCTATTAAGACGAATATAAAATAAAAAACTGTTAAAAAACTGGATGATTTTTTTCACCCAGTCTTTATTTATTTAATAATGATGTTTTTCGCTTCTTCAATTTTAGCGATATCTTTACCAGCGCCTGACGCTAAGTCTGGACGACCACCACCAGAACCACCTAATAATGTAGCGATTTCTTTAACAAGTTTACCTGCTAAATAGCCTTTATCATTAGCGGCTTTACTTGCGGCCACAACGACAGGATAACCACCATTTTCTTCACCGATTAAAGCAATTAAGTAATTATCTTTATTTGCCTTTAGGCTATCAACAATCTTTAATAAAGAATCACGCTTTTGATCTTTTAAATATTTGAATAAGACTAATAAACCATCTTGTTCTTTAAATTCATTAGCGAGGTTACCACTTGTAGCGTTAGCTAATTTTTGTTTTAAAGTTTCAAGTTCTTTACGGTAATTATCTTTTTCCGCTTGCAAGCCTTTAATCTTACTTGGAACATCATAAATAGAGCCAATGCCTAATAAATCACGAGATTGAGAAAGAACGTTTTCTCTCTTCTTTAATAGTTCATAAGCACCGAATGATGTTCTAGCTTGAATTCTTCTAATACCTGCGGCGACAGATTCTTCATATTCAATAACAAAGACACCGATATCGCTTGTGTTAGTGACGTGTGTACCACCACAGAATTCTTTAGAGACATCACCAAAGGTGACAACTCTGACAGTATCACCATATTTATCATCGAATAACGCTTTAGCGCCCATCTTTTTCGCTTCTTCGATTGGTAAAACAAACGTTTCTTCTTTAATCGCTTGAGCGATATATTGATTGACTTTTCTTTCCACTTCCGCGATTTGTTCTGGAGTCATTTTTGCAAAATGGTTGAAGTCAAAGTGAGAATATTCATCGTTAACATAACTACCATGTTGAGCGATATGATCACCTAAAACTTCAGTTAAAGCTTGTTGTAATAAGTGAACTGAAGAATGGTTTCTAGCAATTAAGGCTCTTCTATTTTCATCAATCTTCGCGGTTATTTCATCCCCAACTTTAACTTCGCCAAACATCACTTTAACGGAATGTAAGTGTTGTTTATTAGGAGCTTTAATGACATTAGTGACTTTCATAGAAACATTTTCATTTTCCATGACACCAGTATCAGCGACTTGACCACCGCTTTCAGCGTAGAAATTAGTGACATCAAGCATTAATTCACCTTCGTCATCTAAAGAGTCAACTTTATTGCCGTCTTTGAAACAGGCCACAACTTTAGCTTTAATAGGTTCACTACCATAATTGAATTTAGAAGCCACTGTACATTTCATTAAGTCAATAGCTTGCTTATTCATAGATTGTTGGTCACCACGCGCAGATCTCGCTCTTTCTCTTTGCTCTTTCATGAGCTTTTCAAATTGTTCAACGTTAACTTTAATACCTTGTTCTTCACAAATTTCTAATGTGAGTTCTTTTGGGAAACCAAATGTATCATAGAGTTTGAAGACATCCGCACCTGAGACAGCTTTATTATCATTAATTAATTTCATTAAAAGAGCTTCGCCATTTGTTAAAGTCTTAATGAATTTTTCTTCTTCCGCTTTTACGATTTTAGCGACGAATTCTTTCTTACCTTGTAAATATGGATAATAGTCTTCCATGTTATTAGCAACGACATCGACAAGTTCATATAAGAATGGTTTTTCCATACCTAAGAGTTTGCCATATCGCACCGCTCTTCTAAGAAGTCTACGTAAAACGTAGCCTCTACCTTCATTAGAGAAACTTTCACCATCCGCTAAAGCGAAGGTAATTGTTCTAATATGGTCAGCGATAACTCTAAAAGCACGCATGTTATCAGCATATTTTTTACCACATATTGATTCAGTTTTTTCAATCATTGGCCAGAATAAATCTGTTTCATAGCAGGTATCTGTACCTTGAATGACAGTAACAAATCTTTCTAAACCCGCACCGGTATCGATGTTCTTGCTTGGTAATTCTTTATATTCGCTTCTCTTTTTACCTGGTTCACTATTGAACTGAGAAAAGACAATATTCCAAATTTCAACATAACGATAATTATTTGGTAAATCTTCAATTAAAAGTTTTAGACCAACGCCTTCTGGATCGAATTTTTCACCTCTATCGAAATGGATTTCTGTATCAGGACCACATGGGCCTTCACCAATTTCCCAGAAGTTATCTTCTTTAATAATTAAATGATCTTCAGGAACACCAGCATCCATCCAGCATTTTTTAGTTTCTAAATCATCTGGATGATAGGTGACATATAATCTTTCCTTTGGAAAGTTGAACCACTTTTCACTAGTTAACATTTCCCAAGCCCATGGAATGACTTCTTTTCTAAAATAATCGCCGATGGAGAAATTGCCTAACATTTCAAAGAATGTTAAGTGAGTGGCATCACCAACGTTTTCAATATCGTTAGTTCTAATGCACTTTTGAGCGTTAGTGATTCTTCTACTAACAGGGATTTCTGTACCATCAAAATATTTCTTTAAGGCCGCAACACCAGCGTTGATCCATAGTAATGTTGGGTCGTTCTTTGGGATTAAAGAAGAACCTGGTTCAATATGGTGGCCCTTACTGGCGAAAAAGTCCAACCACATTCTACGAATGTCTTTGCTTTTCATGTACTTCATAGATTAATTACCTCCAAAAAATAAAAAGTACCTCTTTAAGGAACGGATTTCTCCGCGGTACCATCCTTATTCTCTCAATCTATGAGAGCACTTATTTAGGAATAAATCGTTATTCCAACGTCGGCATTGCCCGAATCTTCAGAAGTGGCTTTATAACGTCCCCTTATGCCCTTTTCACCAACCGGCACTCGCTAAAAGGTTAATTGCTATATTGGCTTCTTGCTTAGCGAAATTAATTTATCATAGTTTATTGATAAAAACTAGTCACTATTTATAATATAGTGATTCTTCCCTCAACTTGAGAATACTTATCTTTCAACTGCCCTTTTAAAACTTCAACAATATATTTAACAAGGCATTCATAATCAAGCATTAAATCTTTTTTGATAATGGTTGAGCCTTTAAACATATTTGCCCCGTCCCCATATTCTTCTAAATAATAATTATGTGATGCAGCGCGATATGTTTGTTCCATTTTTAAAGGAACATAGTTACCATTTTCTAACACTAAAATATCTTTTACTCTTCTAGGACCATCAACTTTTATAAACATCCCTTTTTCGTCGAATTTGACTGAAGAAGGAATAGATGTATCAATACTATATTTGATACCAGAAACATGGGCAAAGCCTCCGTTTTCTCCAAATGGCACTAAGGAACCATCTTCTTGCTTTTGATAATATTCTTTTTGCGCTTTGCAAGAGGCAAATTCTAAATAATCTGCGAGTTGTTGCCCGCTTATCATAGCGACATCAATATGATTACCAAAAGGATGAACCGCTTTAATATCACTAAAAGTGATGTCACCTTCTTTTAAATCTGCGCGGATACCACCGCCATTAGTAAAGGCGATTTGTGCATCGCTCATTAAACGATAAGCATCGGCTACTAGATTACCAATAGGCATTTCTCTAGTTCTAATCATACGGGTTCCTTCAGGTCCATATATGCTAAGAGCAACATCACTAGTGGCCACTACTTGATTAGCGATTTCATCAGTTTTTTGATGAATAAGGCTCATCAATTCTGTGATAGAAGAGTCTTTTTCATCAATTTTATCAATAAGCTTTGATTCAATGGTACGATCTTGTTTAATTGTTAATTGACCAATTTCACTCATTTGATAACCAGTTTCTAATAAGGGAACATTTTTACCTTCTTTATCTTTAACATCATGAGATATTGTCTTATGACTATGACCATCAAGTATAGCCGTTACTCCTTTAGTGTTATTAATTAAATTCATCGATGAATATGGTTCATATTCTTCACCTTCACCAAGATGGGCTAAAACAATGACATAATCAGCTTTTTCTTTATAACAAGCATCGATATTATCTTGTACGCAGCTATAAAATTCTTGCGCGCTATCAGCGGTAAAAGAATAAGCAAATTTGTCGTCTTCTTTGAAATATGCAGGAGTGGAATCAACAATTGTATATGGTGTAGTTACTCCAACATAACCAATTTTCTTTTTACCATATTTGATAATTTTATATGGTTTAACGTCGTTAAATTTATTTTCTTTATTGCCGATATATTTGAAATTACAAGATAAAACATCGCCTTTAAATTGGTTCACTCTTTCGCTTAATACATCCATTCCATAGTCGAATTCATGATTGCCAAAAATCATTGAATCATAACCAACTTCATTCATGATATCAATGATATATTCGCCTTTAGAAACCGCACCTATAAAATCGCCTGAGATATTGTCTCCACTATCCATCAAGGTAACATAATTATCTTTTTCTAACTGCTTTTTATAAGCGCTTAAAGAATCATAACCAATGTTATTATCGATGCCACAGTGCACATCACTTGTATATAAAATCACGATATCTTTTTCTATCTCTTTTTGGCAGCCAATCAAAGATAAAGACAATATTGTTATTGATAAAAGCGCTTTGATATTTTTCATATTATTTAATGATTTTATCTATTAAGCCACCACCAAGGCAGATATCCCCATCATAAATGACCGCGGCTTGTCCTGGAGTAACCGCTTTAATTGGTTCCACAAATTCTAATACGATTTGTTCATCATTTATCTCTTTAATGATGATTGGATTATCAGCTTGACGATATCTAAATTTAGCGTTTAATCTTCGATTAACTAAAGGTTTTTTACTAATCCAGTTTAAATTAGTAACTGTGCAGCCTTTGGAATATAAATAACTTGATTCATCACCACTGGTGACATAAACAATGTTCTTTTTAATATCTTTGGAAACGACAAACCAGCCTTTAGCTTCTTCTCCATGTATCCCACCGATACCCAAGCCTTTTCTTTGACCGATTGTGTAATACATCGCTCCTTCGTGCTCACCGATTTTTCTATTTCTTTCAATATCAACGATGTCACCTTTTTGAGCGGGAATATAATTCTTTAAGAAATCTTTAAAATTTCTTTCACCGATAAAACAAATACCAGTACTATCTTTTTTATCCATGACTGATTCTAAATCTAATTCATGAGCAATTCTTCTCACTTCTGGTTTATCAATGTCCCCTAGTGGGAATAAACAAAAAGATAATTGTTCTTGAGATATTTGACTTAAGAAATATGTTTGATCTTTGTTTTTATCGTAACTTTTAAGTAAATAAGCCACGCCATCTTTATCAATACGCTTGGCGTAATGGCCCATTGCAATAGCATCATAGCCATGCTCTTTAGCGTATTTTAAGAATGGCCCAAACTTAATATATTTATTACAGAAAATATCAGGATTAGGTGTTCTGCCACATTCATATTCTTTAATTAAATAAGTAAAAACGTTATCCCAATATTCTTTGATATAATCAATTCTTAATAATTTGATACCGAGTTTATCGGCAACTTTTTGCGCATCATCATAATCTTTTTCTTGTGGGCATTGGTCATTATTAATTGTGGGATTACCTAAATAGTCACCATTAGCAAGAGCATCCCAGTTACGCATAAAGCAACCAGTTACTTCATGACCCGCTTTTAAAAGGAGATAGGCAGAAACCGCACTATCAACACCACCAGAAAGACCTAATAATACCTTCATTATTTGACAATCTCCTTACTATCTAAAATGACAGTGAAAGGACCATCATTTACACTACTTACTTTCATATCAGCGCCAAATTCACCTGTTTGAACAGCGCCATATTTAGCTTTTATTTGCTCATTAAAATAAGCATATAATTCTTTTGCTTGATCTGGTTTCATCGCGTTAGTAAAGCTTGGTCTTCTACCACCAGTCACATCAGCGTACAAAGTAAACTGACTAACGGAAAGAATCTCACCTTTGACATCATAAATTGATAAATTAGTAAGACCTTTTTCATCGCAAAATACTCTTAAACCAAGCATTTTATCAATCATCTTATCAACAATTTCTTTAGTGTCGGTATGAGTAAAACCCACTAATAAACAATAGCCGCGATCTATTTGACCGACGACTTTGTTATCAATTGTAACTGATGCATTTAATACTGTAGTTAAAACGATTCTCATATTATTGAATGACTTCTAAAATAACCTTTGGTTTTTCAACAAATTCTTTGCTAATCACAAATGAATTTAAAACGTTTTTAGCGACGCGGTTAATGAGGGTGACATTCTTATTAGAATGTAAGTAGCAAAGAACTTCACCTTCTTTAACATAATCGCCAACTTTCTTATTAAGCATGATGCCAGCGGACATATCGATTACATCATCTAAAGTTTCTCTACCACCACCTAAGGTCATAGAAGATAAACCAATTTCTAAAGCATTAATGCTCTTAACATAGCCTTCTTCTCTAGCATAGATTGGAGTGATGATTTTAGCGACTTTAAACATCTCTGGATGGAGAATGTAATTGATATCACCATCTTGCGCTTGCACCATTTCTAAGAATTTAGTGAAAGCAGAACCATCTTCGATGCATTGTTCAAGCATTTTACGACCTTCTTCTAAGTTTTCAACGATGTGTGCTTGTTGGAGCATAATACTACCAGAAGTATAGCAAAGTTCCATTAAATCTTCTGGACCTTTACCATGTAAAGCGGCAATTGCTTCTTTAACCTCTAAAGCGTTACCAACCGCTAAGCCTAAAGGTTCATCCATATTGGAAAGAACCGCTCTTGTATCTCTATTTAAACCATTGCCGATTTTGACCATTAATTTAGCTAATGTTCTAGCTTGATTAATGTCTTTCATAAAGGCACCATTACCTAAAGTAACATCTAAAAGAATAGCATCAGTTCCTGCTGCTAATTTCTTAGACATGACAGAAGCGGCAATTAATGGAATGGATTCGACTGTGCCTGTGACGTCTCTAAGAGCGTACATCTTCTTATCAGCGGGCACTAAGGATTGAGTTTGACCAGCAATAGCGATACCAATTTTATTAACTTGATTAATAAAACGGTCACCGCTAACTTGGATTGTTAATCCTGGAATAGATTCTAATTTATCTAAGGTACCACCGGTATGACCTAAACCACGACCGCTTAATTTAGCGAAAGTCGCACCACAAGCGGCAACCATTGGCCCTAAGACCAAAGATGTCTTATCACCAACACCACCGGTACTATGTTTATCAACTTTTACACCTTTTAAGGATGATAAATCTAACGTTTCACCTGAGTGTTCCATTAAATCTGTAAGGTTAATGACTTCTTCTTCAGTCATGCCTTTGAACAAAATAGCCATCGTCATCGCACTGACTTGATAATCAGGAATAATGCCATTGACATAGCCATCAATCCAGAAAGCAATTTCTTCACGTGTTAAAGTACCACCTTCACGTTTTTTAATTATTAGATCTACCATTCTCATAAGATATACCTCGCATTTAACTATAACATATTATGTTATTCGTTTAGAATACTATATTTAAATACAATGCATGATAAATTACAAGTATTTTCAATATTTATTGAACTGTTATATATGAACTCATATAATTTTCTTTGATTGCTAAAAACATTCGATTTTATCAATCAATTCACTGCATTAGGAGGTAATACCACTATGAAGATTAAATGCCTATTACTTATCCCATTTTTACTAACTGGTTGTTCTAGCACTGAAAAAGTCTACGACCCATTTAAAGAAACCAAAAATAATCCTATCGTCTATGACGAAGTTAAAACCTTTGCTGAACTTCCTTATCCAACAATGGAAATAAAAGAAGAAAAAGACTTAATGCCATATTCTTCTACCTATTGTGGCATCAATGTTGGTCCAATGCTCACTATCGGTGGGATTAATATTCCTAATGAAGAAAACTCTCCTTTTAAACCTGAATTTAGACAATTAATAAACGATGCATACGACACCACAGGATCTGGAGCTCCTAACGCTAATAAAGTGATTGGAGAAAAAACATTTAATGATTTATGCAATAGATTTATCGAGTATTTTGTGGGTGGTAGATATGAATATTGGATGTCATATTCTCAAGAAGAAAGAGCAATCAAAGGTCAAATTAAAACGATAGCTACTCAAAAATATCTAAGTCAATTCTTTAAACACACAATTAAAGATTATGATGGCGAGAATAAATCTTTCTACGTGATTGCAAAAACAATAGGTTATGGTGCTTATAAAGCGCGTAATTATGTTGACCCAAAAGATTACTATACTCCCCAATATTTAGCGGATTTAAAAAATGCCTTATCAAAGGATAGTTTAGAAAGCTATTATGCATTATTTGATAAATATGGTACTGAATACATTAATGAAGTTTATTATGCTCCATCACAGATGATGTTTCTAGGTTTATCTTGTAAAGATAACTATGGCACTGTTGAATGCAGTGAATATAACGAAAAGAACATCGTCAAAGTAATTACTGACGCTTTTGGAAATGAAGCAACAGTATCAGTTGATGACTTTTGGGTTAATAAAGAAATTACTTCTTCAGAGAATAATTCAACGGATAGAGTGATACATTACGCTACTAAGCCATTTTATAACCGTCTTCCAGATAATCTAAGACAATATAGCGAACAAATTGAACATGCCTATAAGCTCTATAGAGAATTAAAACTTAACGAAACCAAAAAGGAAGTTGAAAGATTAGATGAAGATAAAGATACAATAAAAGATGGTTATGTCATTCAAGGGATTAAACCAAAGATAGGTGAAGATGATGTCATAACTGATATCAGTAAAAGCAAACCTTTAATTAAGAATTTTAAAATCTGTGGTAATTTAGATAGATATGATCCAAGAACTTTATGCAGTTCTGGATTTGATACGGTCTACATCCGTCCAAAAATCTTACTAAGTTCAATGGCTAAAGAATATACAATAGATGCGAAGTTAATGATTGGAAATAAGAAAATACATCTTATTGATAATGTTAAATATCTACCAACAAAAATAAGCATTACCACGCCTTGGTATGAAATAAAAACTAAAACACTATTAGATGAAGATAGTTTATCGACAATTAAGATATCTACGAGCGACAATAAAATCTCTATCGCAAGATGCGAATTAGAAATGGTCTATAGTAGATAGTTTGTTAATAACAAAATTGATAATAAAAAGTCTATCGGTTAATATAATGGCGATGGACTTTTTCAATCACTTAAAAACATATTTAGATAATAAACAAATAGAAGAGCTTGCGGCTTCCTTAGATAAACCTAGTAAGCACGCTTTATTATTAAACGAAGAAAAGATGAGTGTAGAAACACTACTTTCTGTTTACCCATCTTTAATAAGACATCCAATTGTTCCTAATGCTTTTATCTACGATAAAGACGAATTAGATTTAGGAAAAAGTATCTATCATGAATTAGGTTGCTTTTATCTTCAAGAACCAAGTGCAATGCTTCCAGCTTATTTATTAAATCCAAATGAAAATGATTTAGTGTTAGATTTATGCGCTGCGCCTGGTGGTAAAAGTATGCAAGCTTCACTATTAATGCATAATAAAGGATTAATCATTTCGAATGATATCGCTAAAAATCGCGCATTCGCTATTAGCGAGAATGCTGAAAGATTAGGTAGAGGAAATCTATTGATTACTAACAATGATTTTTCTTCTATTTATCAACATTTTTTAAATACATTCGATAAGATTATTTTAGACGCTCCTTGTTCTGGCTCTGGCATGTTTAGAAAGCAAAATGAAATGAAAGAAGACTGGTCGATAGCGAAGGTTATTAAATTCGCTGAAGTCCAAAAGTCTCTTATTTTGATGTGCTATAACATGCTTAAAGAAGGTGGAACTATGGTCTATTCCACTTGCTCATTTTCTTATGAAGAAGATGAAGAAGTTATTAAAAATCTATTAGATAACAGTGACGCTGAAATTATTAAGATTGATGATAATCCTTTATATTATGTTGATAAGAAATTACCGTACGGCATTCATCTTTTACCAAATCTATTTCCAGGAGAAGGACATTATATTTGTCTAATTCAAAAGCCTGGTACTTTTAAAAAGAGTAATTTAAAAGAAAATAACCATAAGTTCATATATCAAATAGAAACAAATGGTTATTCTTATTATCAAAAATTTGGTGATTATCTCTACATCCAAGATAAAGAAATCAATCTCAAACATTTAAATATCATCAGATACGGCGTAAAGGTTGGTCAAATCGATAAAAATGATATTAGATTTGATTACCACTACGCTCACTTCGTTAATGGCTTTAAAAATGTTTATGAAATAAATGATTCGCAAATAGAAAAATATTATTTGGGTGAAGCGATAAATGAAAAGTGCCCTAAAGGCTATGTGCTAATTAAATATCATGGAATTAATGTTGATATCGCTAAAAGCGATGGTCGCATTATCAAAAACCGTCTTCCTAAAGGATTACGAAAGAAACTATTAGTTAGATAATCATATCTGGGCGATAGTTTTTTTCTTTTCTTTCACTCATATCTTTGTGGTCAAGTGGTCTTAAATGATAAGTGATTTCTTTTTGAATCATCTTATGCGTCATTTCCGCTAAATCGGAAGTGTTAAGACCAGCATATTGTTCCGCTGTGATTGGTTTTAAAAATGAGATATAAACAGGATATTTTTTAAATTGTGGTTTCATTTTTAAAACGCGGAAAGTACCATACATCGCCGCTGGTAAAATTGTAGTTTTAGTTTTCCAAGCGGGTCTAAAAGTACCATGATGGAATTCGGCAACAGGTAAAAGAGGGTCGCGGATTCTTGTTCCTTCAGGGAAAATCATCCAGTTCCTTTCTTTTTTCTTAATATCTTCTTCCACTTCTAACATCACTTTGAGTGATTGTCTTAAGTTATCTCTTTCTATAGTTCTTACATCTAATGCTTTGATAGCGTTTTTAAGAAGAGGGACTCGAGTTAATTCATCTTTGCCAACAAAGGTTGTTGGACTATCAATATTTATTAAAAAAGGGAGTGGATCAAAAGCGGACATATGATTGGCCACTAAAAAGAATGTTTCATCTTGAGGAATATTTTCTAATCCAAAGACATGAAATTCCACGTTAAGAGCGTCTGCAACTTGTTTAGAAAGCTTTCTAAATTTAGCGTGTCTTAATGGAAAAGGATATCTTTCAAGATGCTTTGCCCAACGAGCAAAGGTAAAAGCGCACGCGTGGAATAAACGTGGACCAACTCGGAGGACGGCTTTTGTGTAATGAAACATAATGTTCCTTTCTTTAATTAGCGCTGAAATGTCTAATTTGTTCAACTAGAACGTATAATCCGATGTTTGGATCTGATTCTAGTCTACCAAATACGCAGACATAATGGCCATTGGGAATGTTTCGCAAGACTTTAGAGATGCCTCTATTCCAGTATTTAACTGGAATCTTGCTTTCAAAGCTTTTTTCGTCGAATGGTTCATAAGAATCCACGATGATATAGCGGTATTCTTCATGGCCTTCGACTACTTCGCCAGCTTTTCCTAAGATGGTAACATTTGATACCATAGATGCCTCCTTTCCGTCACTATTTTTTAAATAGCAACATTGTTGAGCATCCTGGTAAGAAACCATTTTTTACATTGATTTCATCTTTTTTATCAGCCCCATCGACAACAGTATAATAGTCATCTAATTCAAAAGAGACATTTTCCGTTGTGGGGTTAAATAAAATGACGAACTCTTTTTCATGATCATGAAGGTTTTTCTCTTTAGCGGTTAAAGCGTAAACGCCATTCCCCCAGTGAGAAATTTCAAAGTACCCCTTTAAATCTTGGCTTTCATGAAGATGAGTATAAGCTAGTTTCTTACGCAGGATATTGAAAAGGCGGAAGCGATTGACCATATCAAATCTTTCGTCAATAAGGTGATAATTTAAATTATTCACCCCTAAAGTCTTATAGGTATTATCTAATCCATCCTTGCTTTGTCCGATTTCTTGCCCAGCATGGATAAATGGAATACCAAAAGAGAGAAGAAGAATTTGATTCCCTAAATTAACACGATCTAAAAGTGTTTTTTCTTCTTCATAAGCGTTTGAAACTAGTAATTTATCAAAAAGCGTACTGTTATCATGACATTCAAGATAATTAACGCTTTGATTAGCGGAAATAAACATTGGCTGATAGGTTAAAGGTAATACGCCTGCGTGGAAACTAAAATCCACACCAAATTCATAGCTCGTATTACCGCATATAAAACCTTTTTCGTGAAGATTAAATGGAGAAGATGGGCCTTTAACAATGTCGCGATATGTGTCATTAAAGAAAGCGACATCTTTTAAAGCGGCAAAGTTATTTTTGCTAGCCTTAATGTCTCTAGGTAATTCTTCACCCATATCCCAACCTTCACCATATATGATAGCGTCTTTTTTAATCTTTCTTGCTTCTAATAAACATTGATTAATTGTTTCAATATCTAATAGACCCATGAGATCAAATCTTAAGCCATCAATGTCGAGATATTTAAATAAATAAATGACACTGTCGACGATGATCTTTCTAGCCATTTTTCTTTCACTAGCAAAGTCATTACCACATCCAGAGGCATTAGCGAGATAATGGTTTCTTCTACGTCTAAAGTAATAATGTGGAACAGTGTGTTCAAAGTCACTATTTTCGTAGGCAAATATGTGGTTATAGACCACATCTAAGACGATTCTTAAATCATTTTCATGATATTTGTTCACTAATTGTTTAAATTCTAAAATACGACTAGCGGGCACTTCTGGATGAAGAGCGTAGCTACCTTCTAAAGCGAAAAATGATAATGTGTCATAGCCCCAGTTATACCAGTCATTAGTCTTAACATCATCTTTAGAATAGAAATCTAAAACTGGTTGTATTTGTACATGAGTAATACCCAAATATTTAATGTAATCTAAACCCGCGGGATGACCGGCTTGAGTCTTACGGCCGGTTTCCGCGAAACCCACAAATTTACCCTTATGTTCAGTATCGTTATCGTTACCTTCATTTAAGTCACGAATATGCGTTTCATAAATGACAGCGTCAACGTAATTATCAAATTTTGTTTGTGGCTCAACAGTTTTAATTTTAAGTAAAGAATCAGTATCAATAACAACAGAATATTCACTATTTAAACTGACTTCTTTAGCGTATAAATCTTTAGTCTCATTAACAACGCCAGAATTATTGATTATATAGCGATAGTTGTAGTTTAATAAATCTCCATCAACTGATAAGCGATAAATACCTTTATCTTCTCTATCCATAATCTTGATAGAGGTATTTCCATCAGGAGAAATTAATTTTAATTTAACTTCGCTTGCTAAAGGGGCCCATAAGGTAAATGTTGTTTTATTTTTAGAATATGTATTGCCTAAGTCATTACCTTCATAAAAGAAACGATCATCAAAATCATGGAAATATATCGCTTCATTAACATCGATATTAGTAAAAGGAAGATCACCCACTAAAAGACGATAATCTTTACCTAGTTCATATTCTTCGTCTAACCAAATATCGAAAAAATACAAAGAATTAACAGACATTAAATGATTGACTGTTTCTTTTTTAACGAGTTTATTCTCTTTGTACAAAGAGAAGTATAGTTTTTCAGGACGAGGAATATCAGTAAATAAGACGACATTAATCCTCTTCCAAGATGTTAATTTAGCCTTTAAATAACTAACCATTAATCATCACTCCTGAAAGATGATTGCTCATCGCTAGTCACGACAGATTGTTCATTAGATGAACCAAATTTATCTTGCGCCATAACGCGACAGCCTTTATTACCTTCGGTTTCTTGACCGACAATACCTTCACTTTGTAAACGTAAGAAGAATCTACCCGCCCTATTAAAGCCAACAGCACATTCTCTTTGAATACGAGAAATAGACATGAATTCTTGAGTCATAACCCAGTCTTTAATGGCTTGATATCTATCTTCTTCAGAATTACCACTATTATGTTCTTTAAATTCAGGAGTGTTCATATATTCACTCGCTGCTTGTTCCGCTTCTTCCATGAGGTTTAAGAACTTCTCATCATAATGAGTTTCATAATGTTCTTTTAAATAACCAATAACACGGCTAATTTCTTGTCTAGCAATAAAGCAACCTTGTAAACGGACAACACCCACTCTTGAAACTAATGGAGATTGAACAAGCATATCGCCCTTACCAATAAGCTTTTCAGCGCCACCTTCACCAATAATGGTCATGGAGTCAACAGCGCTAGCCATCATTAAAGCAACGTGAGTTGGTAAGTTAGCTTTAATAACACCTGTAACAACGTTTGTACTTGGACGTTGTGTCGCAATACACATATGGATACCACACGCTCTAGCCTTTTGCGCAATAGAAACAACTGGCATAGATATTTCTTTACATTGGTCAACCATATCAGCGTATTCATCAAAGAAAACCATGATATATGGAAGTTTATCTAAACCGAGTCCTGGAGCGTCTTCATTAAATTCTTTAATGTTGGTGCAGCCATTTTCCGCGAATAATTTATAACGATCTTCCATTTCAACGCATAATTTATCCATTAAAGCTTTAGCTTCTTGGGCTTCAGTAATAATTGGACAAAGTAAGTGAGGCATATCTCTATAACGTGACATTTCAACTTTCTTTGGATCCACTAAAACCATCTTTAAATCATCTGGAGAATTACGCATGATTAAGGAAACAATAATTGAGTTAACAAAAATTGATTTACCTGAACCAGTAGTGCCAGAGACTAATGCGTGTGGGAATTCATCAAAGTCAGCGTAAATAACATCACCTTTGATGTTTTTGCCAAAGGCAACCGCCAAAGGATGCTTCTTAACATCAGGTAAAGCTTCATAAACATCTTTAAATGAAACTGTTGTGACATTAGCGTTAGGAATTTCTAAGCCAGATGTTGATTGACCTTCAACGATTGATTCAAATCTTGCAGAGACACCAGATAAACGAATTTGGATATCTTGCACCATATTAGAAACGCTTCTAGCGGAAACGTTATGATCATATTTAATGTTGAAACGAGTAATACTTGGACCGATTGTATAATCTTCAACATGCGCACCAACACCGAAATCAGAGAAAGCAATATTAATTAATTCTTTTCTTTCATCAGCAACACGACGGTTAGTTTCTTGTTGTTCAGTAGTTTCGTATGTATTAAGTACTTCAGTACTTGGTTGAATCCATTTCACTCTTTCTTTTGGCTTTGGTTTCTCTTGTACTGGTTGATTTTGTGGCATTACTTGTGGATTAACCGCTACTTGTGGTTGAGGTTGAACGCTAGGAGCAACCGCCACTTTTGGTTCTTCAAAAACAGGCTTGGCTTGAATGAGCTCTTGATTTAATTCTGGAGCAGCATCAAAGTCGAGATGTAATTGTTCATTAACTTTGTTATCAACTGGTTGAGGTTGAACTGGTTGTTCTTGGATTTGTTCTTGTTGACGATGTTGACCGTTATCGGTGACGAATTTAGCAGGAACAAATGAACCATTATCACTAATAGTGAAATTATTAGCGCTACTATCTTGTTGAATAAATGTTGGTGAAGAAATAGCGGCACTTCTTTTTGGCAGACCCATAATTTCACTTTCGTAATTATCAGGATCAATTTCAGAAGCACTCTTGATAACATCGATATTTTTGACCTTTTGTGGTGTCTTTTTTGCAGTGGAAATATCTGAAATAGTCTCGTTTTTTTCTTCAACTTGGACAGGTTGTTGCTTGGCTTCTTTTTCTTTACCAATTGAACGTAATACTGTTGGTAAGATAAACAAAGTTAAACCTAAAACCGCAAATATAATGGCGACAATCATGCCACCGAAAGCGACATTGAATAAATTATTAAATAAGCCCACTAAGAAGTAGCCAGTAATACCACCGGCAAAAGGATAAGTAACAGGAGAGAATGTATCAACCCAGTAATAATCTTTGCCGCTTACTCTTTTCACTTCATCAAATAGTTCATTGTATTTAATTAAATAATTAGAACTCTTCAATTCAGCGTTTGTGGATAAGGCTAAATAAGTTCCTTCATTTTTAAGATAATCTAAAGAAACGAAATGAGTATAAAGCATGATACCGGCAATTAAAATTAAGATTGTGCCAAAGAAATAAACATTGAATCTAATTTTGAAAAATTTTCTGACAAAAATAAATCTTAAACCGATACAAATAATAGCGATATAAAGCAAATAGGAAACAGAACCTAAAGCATAAGTAAAAGGTGTTGAAAGAACACGGGCAACAATGCCTGTATTAAGACAAAGAATCAGCGTAAAAAGGCATAAGAATATGCCAGCGAAGATAAAGAAATGATTCTTGTTTGCAACGAACGGTTTTTTATTTGCCATACATATATTATAAATACACGTGTGCGCTATGTTAAGTATTTTTCAAAAAGAAAAGCACAATTTTAGTTGTGCTTTTTTCCTATTTTGTCACTATGATTGGAATGATCATTGGCTCACGGCCATTTTCACGTTTAATGAAGCGTCTAATTCTTTCTTGAGCGGTCGCTTTGACGTTTTCAAAATCGATGTTATTGACTGATAAAGCAGTTGTCACTTCATCAACAAAAATGTTAGCGATTGATTTTAATAATGGCTCCGCTTCTTTCACATAAACGAAGCCACGCATTTGACAATCAGGACCGGCAATAATGCGTTTTTCTTCCACACTAACTGTGACGGCAATCACCACTACACCATCAACACTAAGTTGACGACGGTCATTAACAATATTTTCTGCCACATTAGTAGAAACGCCACTACCATCAACTAAGATTGGGTGAGTTGGCATAATGGCAGGATTATTAGGAAGAATTGATGGTCTACCTAATTCATTAAAGCAAAGTTGCATGCCGTTATCTAAGATAAACACATTGGTGTGATTTAAACCAATACCCATTGATAAAGCCAATTTAGCGTTAGCCATTAAGTTAATGAAATTACCACGAACTGGTAAATAATATCTTGGTTTTAAGACGGATAAGAAGAATTTAAGATCATCTTGACGTGGATGCATCGCAGTAATTTGGTTCTTTTTAATCCACACCACATCTGCGCCTGTACGATACAAATAATCAATACTTCTTGTGGCAATTGTTTCTAAAGTTGGTGTTGGTAAGGCAGCGTTAATAAAGATATCACGGTGATTTAATCTCACGCGCTTATCTTCGCCTGTACCATCAGCGATGTTGACTAATTCTTTATAAATTTCCTCACCTCTACCGAGCATGAGGATGACTAATTCTTGTTCTCTAACTCTTAATAAATCTTCTTTATTAACAATAATACTAGATGGGATTCTTGTTGGATTAAAATCCATCAACATCTTCATGATTTGTCTTGTGAATTCGTTATAGAAGAAAATTTTTTTATTGTTTTCGATACATAAATCGATGATTTCACTAATTCTGAAGAAGTTTTGCCAGAAGCAGTTAATAAATATTCTTCTATTGGTTTTGAAATATCTTTCAATTAATGGAATGACACGGTGACGAGGAGAGCAATAACCTTCATAATTCGCTCCTTTAGATTCACTCATTAATAAGAATGTTGGCTTTTCTGAAAGAATGCTTAAAGCTTTCATATCAAAGATATAAGCAGGTGTTTTAACAGAATAGTCGACGATAAAGTCACTTGTAAAAACGATGTTGCCTTTACTAGTTTCAATAGCGACACCAAAGGAATAAGCAGCGTTATGTGATGTTTGGAAGAAATGAACATTTCTACCAGCAATCTTTTGTGAGCTTGTTGGAGGGACGACTTCAAAATCTAATGGAATTCTTAATTCATTAAAATTGAACTGTGTCTCGATGACGTGCTTAGTAAAGCGTGTACAATAAATTGGCGCTGGAGCGTCATCATAGAAATATTTTAAAGCACCCATGTTTTCATCATGAGCGTGAGTCATAATATAGGCTCTAATCCTATCCTTATTAGAAATAAGATATTGAGCATTTGCTAAAAGGTAGTCAACACCAGGAATAGTTTTATCAGGTAAAGCAAGACCAGCATCAATAACAAAAATATCGTTATTAATTTCAATAACGTAACAGTCACGACCATTCTCATCAAGCCCACCTAAAGCGGACACTTTAATAATGTCTTCCAAAGCGTTCTCCTTCCATTAGTATGTTTCAACTTAAAGATATTATACCTTTAAGTTCTTAATATTAAAAGATTAATGGGTGTTTACAAAATGATTTCTTTGCTAATTTTAACAATTATTTATGCTGATTATTTAATCGATGTTTTTAGTGATAACGATATCACTGTCGAGACCTAAGATACTTTTTTTAACGATATCACCAATTCTTACTGGCGCTTCAACGCTTAATTTATCAATCTCTTTCATGACATCAAAGATTTTATCTTTGGGTACTGGATTTGTCGTTTTTACAGACACTAAAGTGTATTCGCGGTTACTAACCTTAATTGATGATGTGATTGTTCTCACAGGATTAGTGAGTTCACTAATGGCGTAGGCTTTACCACGTGGGCAAAAATTACCAGTGACATTCATGTCATCATCGACGTGTAAACGGCAACCTCTTGGACAAACGATACAAGTTAAATCTTTCATATTAGCGGTCCTCCACTGAGATGACAATCTCATCTTTCACATCTACTAGTTTATCTTTGCTTAAATTCACCATCACCATTTCTGATGGAATTAAAGCGGGTTTAACAACTTTACCAAGAACATTTTCTCCTGCTTTGATGAGAACAACTTGATCTTTAAGTGGTTTTCTCACACGGAACTTAAATGTCAAATCATTAACGCTGTTCTTTAAAACAAATTGTGGTAAAACGTAGGATATATTATTTCCTGGTTTTATATTGATTTTATCTTCATTATTATTAATTTTATTATGGAGATATAGCGCTGCGGATTGACCCGCTAAACGTGCTTCTTGACTGACAAAGTCAACGACGTCGTGAACGTGTAAACAGTTACCACAGGTAAAGATACCAGGAATCATTGTTTCCATATATTGGTTAACAACTGCTCCTTTCGTGGAGCTTGTTGGGCAATCAATATAATTTAATAAGGATATATAAGGAATCAAACCAACAGAAAGTATTAAAGTATCACATTCAAATTCCATTTCTGTATTTGGAATGATTTGTAGGTTTTCATCTACTGCACTTAAAATGACCTTTTCTAAGCGGTCTTTACCAATGACTTTACTAACAGTTCTAGATAAATATAAAGGAATATCATAGTCAATTAAGCATTGTTGAATGTTGCGGTTAAGACCCGCACTATAAGGCATGATTTCACTAACGCATAAGACTTTAGCGCCTTCTAATGTTAATCTTCTCGCCATAATTAAACCGATATCACCACTACCAAGAATAACAACGCGTTTACCGACCATTAAGCCATTGATATTTAAATATCTTTGCGCTGTTCCAGCGGTAATCACGCCACTACATCTATCACCAGGAAGCATAATTGCACCTGCATTCCTTTCATAACAGCCTGTAGCCATAATAATAGCTTTAGCGTGTAATTTAACTAAGCCATCTTCTTTAGAAGAATATGTAACAACTTTATCCTTAGATAAATCAATGACTTGAGCGTTAAGTTTATATGGGATTGTTAGTTCTTTAACTTGATCAACGAATCTTTGTAAATATTCTGGTCCAGTTAATTCTTCTTTAAATTCAGTAAGACCAAAGCCGTTGTGAATACATTGATTTAAAATACCACCTAATTGACCGTCTTTCTCCAAAATCAATAAATCATCAACACCATTTTTCTTTGCTTCGATAGCCGCGGCCATACCAGCAGCGCCACTACCAATAATCACTAAATCAATTTGTCTCATAATTATTTAGCCTCCTTGATTAAATGATCAATGATATAACTACCATCTTCATTAAGAGGGATTTCCATTGGTGAAACACCATAATGCTTTGCTAAAAGCAAAAGAATCTTCGGTTGACAGAAGCCACCTTGGCATTTACCAAATCCCGCTCTTGTTCTTCTTTTAACGCCTTTAATAGAAACTGGAGGACAGCTTCTAGAAAGCGCTTCATTGATTTCTCCTAAGGAGATATGTTCACAGTTACAAATAATTTCGCCAAATTCTGGATTATCTTTAATTGTTTGAATTTGTTGTTCTTCCGATAAATAATGCATGCGATGATATGGTTTAACGCATGGATTAAACGAAGGATTATCTTTTAAATCCATGATTGGTTTAATTAATTCATTAACGACATATTGGGCAATCGCTGGAGAAGAAACAAAACCAGGAGATTCAATACCGGCAACATTAATGAATTTTCTTTCGTTCTTCGCTGGTTCGATGATGAAATCATGACGAGTACATGTCGCTCTTAAACCAGAGAAGACTCTAATTGTTTCTCTAAATGGAATAGAAGGCACCATCATTGAAGCGGATTGCTTAATATTCGCTAATGTTGGAGCATCAGTTGACAAATCATCTGGATCAGCTAATTCACTACTTGGACCAACAATATAATTACCTGATGAGGTAATGGAAACTAAAATGCCTTTACCTTTCTTACTTGGTAAAGGGAATATTGTGCTGTTCACTAAACCTTCTTTATAGTGATCTAATAAATAATATTCGCCTTTTCTTGGTGTAATTGCCCAATCGATTTCTTCAATCATCGCAGCAATCTTATCAGCCTTAACACCCGCAGCGTTAATAACGATACGAGAATATAAATCTTCTTTATTTGTTTTGACTACAAAGTAGTCATTTTCTTTCTTAATATCTAATACTTCGTGATTTCTTAAGAAATTTACACCATTATCAATGGCGTTTTCCATGGCGTGAACCACTAAATTAAATGGATCAATAACACCCGCTGTTGGAGCAAATAAAGCACCTTTAACTTCTGGATTGATATTTGGTTCTTTTTCTAAGACTTGTTCTCTATTTAATAGTTCAACTGGAACACCATTAATCTTAGAGCGTTCAGCGAGCATTTTAAGAGTTTCAAGTTGTTCTTCTTCTAAAGCAATAGTTAAAGAACCACATGGAATAAATGGTACATCTAATTGCTTTACTAGTTCTGGATACATCTTATTACCTAAGACATTAAATTTAGCTTTATTTGTGCCAGGTTCTGGGTCATAACCACTGTGGATAATGGCACTATTAGCGGAACTGGTCATATTACCAGCATCATTAGATTTATCAATAATGATAGCATCTATCTGATATTTACTTAATTCTCTTGCAATCATTGTGCCAGTGACACCAGCGCCAATGATTAAAACATCATGTATTTGTTTCATAATCATATATATCTTTCTATCATATTCATTATATGAATAAAGGGAAATAAATTCAATGATTGCATTAAAAAAGACCTCCCTATATAGAGAGGTCTATAGTTAGAAAAACTTATTTACCTAATGGAATTAATCTGAAGTAATCGATAGTTGTGATTGTTTCACCTAAGTTTTTAACAGTCATGGTATTACTTCCTTTTTGAAGGACTACTGTACCAATTTCATGTAAGGCGAAAGAACCAGGAGCGATTTCACCGGTTAATGTTGCTTTAGAGCCATTGACTGTAATTTCCATCATTTCCGCTGGTTTATCTGTTGTTTCAGATTGATAACCACCAGAAGCTCTACCAAACAAGCAAAGTTTGAAGCCACCAGATTTTGTGGAATCAAATGTTAAAGTTAAAACAGCATCTTTTGGCCAAGCATCAACGATTTGAGTATCAGTGTTATATGATGTTCTAAATGTGATACCTTCACCTGTACCGCTTTCTACTTGAACAATAAGTTCACCGTCCGCTAATTTTTCTGTAATATTAACTGTCACTTTACCAGTTAACATACCATCTTTTCTAGCGGTGATATTCGCACTACCTTTAGCGACACCGGTAACTAAACCAGTTTCACTAACTGTGGCAACTGCTTCATTAGAAGATGCCCAAGTGACACCTTCAGTATTACATGTTAATTGGAGTGTGGATTCAGCTTCAAATGTTAAATCTGTTTCAGGATTTGTAATAACAATCTTTTCTTTTTCTTGTGCTGGAACAATAGCAATTGTTGCGGCGCTTTCAGCATAAATTTCTAAATCATCTAAATAAGGAACATTACCTTTCATTGAGATTTCTAAAACGTTATTACCAGCGATTAAGTTAACGCTACCAAATGAGACACCTTGGAAGGTGTAACCACCTTGACCATCAGTATCTGATTCATAAGCGGCTTTTGATAAATCAAGAGCGGCATTATTGAATTTCGCGTCAAAGGCATCACTTAATGGACTAAATGAACTATTATGACCCATAGTGACAACGAGCTCGGCTTTAACGGCTTTATCAGAGGTGAATGTTAACGTTTCTTTATCACCTTCACCAAAATAACCGATGCATGTGCCATCAGAAGCTGAAGATTTGTCGTAGACTGGGGTTTCACCTGGTCCACGATTGCTATTAATCCATTCGCCATCCGCTGAATAGTGATCAGCTTGTTCGAAATGTAATGTCGCTGTAGCGGCTGGTCTATTAATAGTAATGGTAATTGTACCGTTTTGATAGCCTTCTTTTTTAGCGGTAATCTTAACTTCGCCCACGCCTTTAGATTCCACTAATCCACTTGTGGAAACTGTAGCGATATTTGCATCAGCACTTGACCATTCGACACCTTCGATGTCGCTCTTTAGTTGCACGGATTCACCGAGCACTAATGTTGTTTTGTTGTTCTCAGCGGTCACTGCAATCTTTGGTTGAGCAGGGATGCTGGATTTTGGTTGTGATTGTTCACCTGATGTTGGCTTTGGACCATTACATGCGGCTAGACCCAATGTTAATGTCAAAGCTAAAAATGGTAGAAAAATCCTTGTTTTCTTCATTTTTAAAAATTCCTTTCTCTTTCATTAAAAATGATTTGGGTTTGCTAAAAAACTTCGCTTGAATGTATTATCTAACAAATCCTTTAGTTATTTATATTATATATAACAATCATTGTTGTTGACTAGAAAAAACGATTAACGCACAAAAAAGACCTCCTATGATGAAAGGATGCCTATTTTGATATTTATTTATTAAACATTAATGATATATTCAACTTTATGCTCATATTGAATAAAGGTAAAAGAAAAGACCATCTTTTAGATGGTCAATTCTAGAAACTATTTTAGTTTATTTTTTGAATTTCTTTGGGCCTTTGAAGGATTTGTCTGGACGATGAATGTGTTCAGGACGTGAGGCTTTATCTTGGGCTTCATCATAGTTTTCTGGCTTTTCAGCAAATTCTTTATGAGAAACTTTGACTTTGCCTTTATCATCGATTTCAATGACTCTCACTTTGAGGATGTCACCGACTTTAACGACATCTTGGGCTTTATCGATATATCCATAGCCTAATTGGCTGACATGGCATAAGCCATCGACATTACCGAATAAGTGGACAAATGCACCATAGTCTTCAACACGGTTAACTTCACCTTCGAAGACTTCACCAACTTTAGCTTCTCTAACGATATCTAAGATCATTTGTTTAGCTTTGTTGATGGTATCTCTATTCATATGGTAGATAGTGACTTGACCATTATCTTCGATATCAATCTTAACTTCATCACATTGAGCGATGATTTCGTTAATGACTTTACCGCCTGTACCGATAACTTCTCTGATTCTATCTGGATCAATGAAGAATGTATCCATCTTAGGAGCGTATTTACCGACATCTGATCTTGGTTCCGCGATGGCTTCAGCCATTACTTCGCGGATTTGCGCTCTTGCGACATGGGCTTGGGCTAAGGCTTCTTTTAAGACTTCTCTTGTGACACCTTTAATCTTAATGTCCATTTGTAAAGCGGTAATACCTTTTTCAGTACCAGCCACTTTGAAGTCCATATCACCGAAGTGGTCTTCTAAACCTTGAATATCGGTGAGGATTGTATATGGGTGTTTGCCATCTAATGGACCACTACTGATTAAGCCCATCGCAATACCACTAACCATGGCTTTGATTGGGACACCAGCGGCCATTAAGGACATACATGAAGCACAAATAGAAGCTTGTGAGGATGAACCATTAGATTCAACAACTTCAGCAACTGTTCTAATTGTGTATGGGAATTCTTCTTCGCTTGGAATGACGTAAGAAAGAGCTCTTTCACCTAAAGCACCGTGACCGATTTCTCTTCTACCTGGGGAACCCATTCTACCAACTTCACCAACGGAATATGGTGGGAAGTTATAATGATGCATCCAGTGTCTTGTATCTTCTTCGGTTAAGTTATCGATGATTTGAGCATCGCTCTTAGCGCCTAATGTTGTAATAGAGATGACTTGTGTTTGACCACGGGTGAACATGGCAGAGCCATGAGTTCTTGGTAATAAGTCGACTTGAGCGTCTAATGGACGGATTTCATCAACCTTACGACCATCTGGTCTAATCTTTTCATCAGTAATTAATCTACGCACTTCTTTAGCAACGAGACCTTCTAAGGTTTCATTGACCATGTGCATGACTTTTTGATGAGTCTTTTCATCTTCGTATTTACGTGCATCGTAATCATCTAAAATTTCGTTTTCGATGGCGTCGATTGCGTCTTGTCTTTCTAACTTATCAAAGATAGAAATAGCTTTCTTTAAGCGTTGTTCCGCTCTATCGGTGACATCTTTCTCGATTTCAGGATCACATTGATATAATTCAATTTCTCTTTTTGGTTTGCCAATTTCTTTAATGATTTCTTTTTGCCATTGGCAAAGTTTTTTGATAGCTTCATGACCAAACATTAAGGCATCAAGCATATCTTCTTCGCTCACTTGGTCAGCGCCAGCTTCAACCATGTTGATAGCTTCTTCAGTACCAGCAACGGCTAAATTAATATCGCTTTGAGCTTTTTCTTCCACTGTTGGGTTAATGATGAATTTGCCGTTAACTCTGCCGACATAAACACCAGCGATTGGGCCATCAAATGGAATATCAGAAATACCTAAGGCTAAGCTTGAACCAAGCATCGCGGTCATTTCTGGAGTGCAGTCTTGGTCAACAGACATGACAGTGTTGACGATTTGGACTTCGTTACGGAAGCCTTCGGAGAACATTGGTCTAATTGGACGATCAATGAGTCTCGCGGTTAAGGTGGCGTGTTCCCCTGCACGGCCTTCTCTTCTTAAGAAGGAACCAGGAATTTTGCCAACTGCGTATTGCTTTTCTTCATAACCAACAGTTAATGGGAAGAAATCACCTTCTTTAGGTTCATCTGAGCAACACGCTGTGGAAAGAACGACTGTTTCGTTTAATCTAACTAAAACCGCACCATCAGCTTGTTTAGCGATTTCGCCAGCTTCAACAACGAACTTCTTTCCTTCGAATTCTAATTCGAATACTCTTTTCATTTTTTTACCTCTTTTTAAAATTTCAACGTGAGTTATTATACTAGAAACCATTAACTTTGTTAAACACTTTATTTTTTATATATCAAAAAGCCTTTGTGCTTTTTACAAAGTCACTACTTTGTTATCAAAAATGTAGTCAACAAAATTAACCTAATGGTAATTGATTTAACCAGCGATTAACGCGATGCGTGGCACCACTACATGAAAGATGCATGAAGTCATCTTTATTAAAATAATTTCCGGGATAGATATTTTCTAATTGTGTATCAAAGAAAGTATATTCGTTGAATCTATTTCTGATTCTTTCTTCAAAACTTACATAGTAAGAAGTATCATCAATGTTGTTTTGATTGTATGTATTCCATGTTAATAAGACGTGATCTTTTTGTAACGAAGTAGCGTTAGCAAAATCATCAATAAAGGCAAAATCATCCCCGTTATAATCATCTAAATAATGGGTGTAATCATATGGTGATTTGTTATTAATATCATCACTTGGTATATCTTCTAAATTCATGCCGTATTTATCCCATCTAGAATAATTAACTGCTTCAGGTAATAAAGCGGTAACACCGATTTTATCTGTGCAAGTCAAACGATAATCGGTAAATGATTTCCAGAAGAAATCTTTAATGATTTGATAATCAGCGTTTTGTAAAACATCAAAATTATATTGTAAGAATGAGACATTTCTCGCTGTCGAATAATTTAATATTGGCCAAATAGGAACAACAACGTAATCATTTACTCCGATGATATCGGCGATTGACATCATCAATAAATAACCGTGAATGCCTGCGGTTGCACCATAGATGAAGAAATTATATTTATCGCCCCACTTATCATCTGATGGGCTTAAATCATGGTTTACTCTGATTGTGCTATGACCGATAAATAGGACGTTATCTTTAGACTTATCAAGATTCATAATCGCGTCACGATATCTCGCTAAATTATCTTCTTCATAGTTCCATTCGTTAGCTAAAGTATTCTTATTTAAGAATAATGTCTTTAAATTAGCCATATCAAATGATTCTTTACTGACTTTTTCAATTGAAGAATAGAACGTTAAAGAAGTGACATTATTCATCTTAACAAACGCTCCATCTTCGATTTCTTTAATCGTGTCAGGAATGATAATCTTTTTAACGTTAGCTAGATTATTAAAAGCACCTGATTTAATTACAGTAACTTTCTTATTATTGTTATAAGCTGGTATCACTATTTCTTCTTCGTTGATTGTAGCGGATTTAATGGCTACTTCTTGTTCATCAACATCTTCAAAAACGAAGTATTTATTATCGGAATACTTTTTCCACTGGGCGTATAAAGTTAATGAATTATTGTTAAATAAATCATTATTGATTCTTGAACCGACACCAATACGAAGGCCACTTCCATCTTTATTCGTATTAAGTGATTCTAAAACATGGCCATCTTTAAAAGCGTAATTAGATAAATTAATCGTGTTCATAGTTAGATAATCATCATGAGCGTAATAAGGCTTATAATCTGTTTCAATTAAGGAATTACCTCTGACTGTCTTACCTTCATTTAAATCATATGTAACCTTTTTGCTATCATCTTGGAAATAATTAACATAAATTTCCATATCCTTATGCATCGTTAATTCATATGTTTGATCATAAGAAATAGGTACACCACTTATTTGTTTAACCCCATTACGATAAGGAGCATCAAATGTGTAGCATAAGAAATCTTTATTCGTAGGAGTTACTTTTAAAATAACTTTCTCATCGTAGTGATAAAATTCTTTCTTTGGTTCGATAGAAATTTCACCATTATTGATATCGTTATTAACAACTAATTTATAAACACCAATTGGTTCAGATTTGATATAAGCGGTTGCGTTACCGTTAATTGAATCAATAGTTAATATTTGTTTTTCTTCATCATAATCACCAATGGATGCTGATTTAAAAATATAGTCTTTATCAAATAATAAATGGAATGAAGCAGTCTCACCTTTTTTAACATTTTGTAATTGTTCTGAATCACTACTAACGTGATCATCGCATATTAATGAAATGGTGACGTCTTGATTAATAGAAGCTGGTTTTTCGTATTCTTGTTTAACAAAAACACACGATGATAAAAAGACCATGATTAGCATTATTAAGGAGACAAACGAAAGAGATTTTTTCATTTAATATGCCTCCAAATATGTTTTATAGAACTGCCAATTATAATCAGTTAAATATGATTGATAAGAGGAGGAAGGAACGCATATTTTAAAATCAGGATTCACTTCTTTAAATAAGCCACCGGTAAAATCAACATTGATGAGATTTGGTTGCTCTTGTTGGAGATAAACACGAGTTAATGCTAACGCGTTATCAAAAGCACCATTTTCAAAATAGCGGTAGCTTGTTGGAACGATAATACTCTTTAATTTATTAGCGCCTTTGAAGGCATCTTTTTTAACGCCAATGACTGGTTTATGGTTATAAGTTGAAGGTAAGATAATAGTTTCTAAATCAACATCTTCTTTTATAGAGACGATACTATAGCCTGTTTCTTCTTCGTTTAGATTGAAGTATTTAACTGTTTCACTATCTTCATCTTCACTTGTTTGTTCAAGAGGATATTCTGGCATTTCTAATGGTTTAAAAGAAGGTGCTTTTGCTAAATCAAAAATATCGCGATATATATCTTCCGCAAATAGATAGCTTCTAAGAGTAGCGCCACTATCATTAAGATGGAAATTAGAATCATAAAAATAATGAGCATCTAAAATATATTGTTGAGGATTACCAACAACTGGACAGGTAAGATTTTCTCTTATTGACCAATAATAGGAAGATATTTTATCGCTATTAATCACGGCCTTTTCATTAACTGGAGAAAAGCCATAATAAAGATTAGCTTTCTTTTTGGATATCCTTTTGTGATATTCATTAACGTATCGATAGAAAGAATCATCAATTTCATAAGAATAATCCACCATCATTGAGGGATCGGAATGTAAAGCCATTCTATTATTAGAACGATAAGGAATATTATTTTTATCTAATTCTTCATAGAAGATGTCGCCATATTCATTAAAATTCTTTCTTTGATAAACACCTGTTGGATTAATGATTTCTTTTTGTTTGTTTCTCTCGTTAGCGAAATTAAATATATTACCGATGACTTTGTCACGGTTATCTTTAGGTAACTTCCAAACGAGATTAAAATCATCCTCTACCGCTTTTAAAGTAGACATTGGCTCAAAATATAGACTCGTTGATTGTTCGTTTATTTCTGGAATGATAAAAACTAAATCACCTGGATTAATATAATCAATGGCCAAATCCATCATGATTTTAGTGCCAAGCATTGCATATAAACCAAAGTTCACCACTTTATAATCTTTAAATTCTTCTTCGATTAATTTCGAATTAAAACCGAAAGCGACATTAGAACCACCGATGAGAACAATCTTCTTTTCTTTTTTGTGCTTTTGTAGATTATGAACTTTGTCCACTAAAGCGGCATAATAAGTATTTGAATAGACGTGTTTTTGATTAAAGAAATAAATTGAAAAGATAGCAAAAGGAGATAGTGAGATCACTAAGCCAAGAATGAATAAACTAATCTTAATCAATACCTTCTTCATAACTAAAAATCAAAATAAATAAATGATGATGTTTCCCCATTACCCGCTTTCAAAGATATGAAGACGAAAATGGAAACCATAACTAAAAGAGTGGTCATCATAAAGAGGCTCGTCTTCTTAATCATGACCTTATGGCTCATAAAGGAAATAATCTTTTCTTGGTTTAGCGAGATGACCTTCAAAATGACCAAAAGTGTGACTAACGTCATGGAAATGACTAGGAATTTGTTCATTTCGATTAAATTTTGATCAGTGAAAAGATTGTATGTACTTGGGATATTTAGCCTGATCATATGCCAAATATAACGTAACGCTTCTCTTATATCCGGAGCGCGGAAGAAGATCCAACCAAAGCATACGAAAAGGAATGTCGCCACTACTTTTATAGACTTAATAAAGACATTATTTGATGGGGGTTTAATTTCTAATCCTCTGCTCTTTTTGATTTGTTTTGGTAAGGCTGTTACCACTAATAAAACACCATGCAATAAGCCCCACGCAATAAATGTCCAATTAGCCCCATGCCATAACCCTGAAATGAGCCAGACAATCAAAGTGTTAATAATCCATCTCCAAATAGGTACGCGGTTACCACCTAATGGAATGTAGATATATTTCTTTAACCAGTTTCCTAAAGTGATATGCCATCTTCTCCAGAATTCTTGGATGGATGAAGATAGATATGGTGTATTGAAATTCTCTTCGAGTTTGATACCAAATAAACCACTGACACCGATAGCGATATCCATAAAGCCAGAGAAATCGCAATATAATTCAATAGCGTATAAAAATGTTGTTAACACTAAGGGAAGGCCGTATATTTCACTAAGATTAGAATAGCTAGCGTTAACATATAAATTAACGACATTAGCGATAGCGAGCTTTTTAACTAAGCCAATAGCGATTCTAAAGAATGATTTTAAATAATCGTTATCAGCAAAAGAATGCTCACTAAATAAGCCATCTTTCTTTAACTCTTCATAACTAGATATTGGTCCTTGAAATATCTTTGGAAAATAAGAGACAAATAATAAGAATTTTAATGGGTTAGTTTCCGCTTCTACATCTCTTTTATAACAATCAACACTATAGGCAATAAGCGAGAATGTATAAAAAGATATTCCTATAGGAATAATAAAATTAACTGTCACCATACTAGCGTGAAATACGGAGTTCACACTACTAGCGAAGAAGTTATAGTATTTAAGCACTAATAAAACACTAACGTTAATGATGATTGCAATAATAGTCATCGCTTTTTCATAGGCTTTTCTATTATCAGATTTATCTATTTTTAAAGGATAGAATTTAGTTTTATTACTATTATCTTTATTGAACAATTTGTACTGCGTTAATAAGGAAGTTAGATAAGTCACAATAAAACTAAAACCTAGGTATATGAGGTAAACAGGGTTATTAAAACCATAGAACACTAATGAGGCAATTAATAAAACTACCCATTGTGGAATAATGGTCTTTTTAGCTAAGCGATTAATCAAATACAGAAGATAATATGAGACAAAACTCGCTACTAAGAGGATGATAAATTCTTTTGACAATAAATCCATATTTATATCTTACTACAAAAAGATATTAATGTGTTCTTTAGACCACATTAGGCAAGAAAAAAACCGCCTCTCCAGCGGTTTGTTTCCTTAAGTGAGAACTTATTTTCTTAAACCTAATTCAACGATTAATTTAAGATAAGCATCACGATCGGTTCTGATTAAATAGTCTAATAAACTACGTCTTTGACCGACAAGAATCATTAAGCCACGTTTGCTAGCGGCATCTTTGTGATTCTTCTTTAGGTGAGCGGTTAAGGCTTTGATTTGTTCGGTTAATAAGGCAACTTGAACTTGGATAGAACCAGTGTCTTTTTCATTTTTACCAAACTTCTTAACGAGCTCGGCTTTTCTTTCTTTGGTTAACGCCATTGAAATACCCTCCTAATTATTTTCTTAACTTATCTCCGGGAGTAACGTTAGGGTCTCGTTTGTCCTAGGGAAAAGTCGCAATGAATATTTTATATTCTTTTTAGCTTATTGCAAAGTGTTTTTTGTTTTTTCTTCGTCTTTCAATAATTGGGCTTTTAAATCTTCCATGGTATCGAACTTTTTGTTATTTCTCATGAATGAGACAAAGTCGACATAAATCTCTCTACCATAGAGTACTTCATTAAAGTCAATGATATGGACTTCAATGATTGGTTTTAATAACTGGTTAACTGTTGGATGAGTACCAACACAAATCATTGCTTTTCTTTTGCGGTTTAAGAAATAGGCATAGCCCATATAGACACCATCTTTTGGGAAAACATATGGGTAATATAAATCCAAATTAGCGGTCGGGAAATCAATCTTTTGACCGTTATGTAAGCCTTCCACAACTAAACCAGAAATGCGGTATGGTCGACCTAATAAAGCACTGGCTTTTTCCACTTGCCCCGCTTCGATATATTCTCTAATTTTCTTTGATGATACTTTGATATTATCAATTTTCATTAATGGTACTACTTCAACATCAAAGAAGCGTTTTAAATAATCAGCATTGCCTTCTCCGTTAGTGCCGAATCGATAGTCATCACCCACGAATATCTTTCTTGGATTAAGTGGCTTTAAAACACGATTGATGAATTCATCTTTAGTGACTTTTAAAGTCTCCATATCAAAGTGCATGAGGTATAAATATTTAACACCCATGTCTTCAAGGAAGTCCGCTTTATCGAAGGTGGACATGATACAATAGTTTTCTTTTTTACCAAGTAACACTCTTGGAGCAATATCAAAAGTCATCACCCCAACTGGATAACCTTCCGCTAAAGCTTTTTTAATTAAATGTTGATGGCCTAAATGTAAACCATCATAGAAACCTAAGCATAAAACAAGGTCTTTATCATTTGTTGGAGCATTATTAATATCAAATTCAATGATCTTCACGGTTAATGCCTCTTACACATTCATAATAACCTATTTCGCTATATTTATAAATAGCGATAGCGGTATTTTTATCATCAATCACACAAAAGGTATCAAGTTTTTCATTAAATAATTTTAATGAGAGTTTCCCACCATGTCTGGCTTTTTTAAGTTCTACTTCGTTTGGTAATTTCTTTAAAGGCAAGAATTTAGCTATGACTGTACTGATATCAATCAAATCTGTCTCTTTAAGTTCTTTAATTGTTTTAGCCGCTTTCACGTTAATGTCCACTATTTCTGTTCTTCTTAAGGCGATAAGATGACCAACTGTATGGAGTCTTTCTGCAATAGTTTCCCCTAGTGTTCTAATATATGTTCCTTTACTGACTTTGGCTTTAAAACGGATAGTGTCATTTTTAAATTCCAAGAGTTCTAATTGCTCAAT
>JAGBLL010000128.1 GCA_017635465.1 Bacilli bacterium | reverse complement strand
ATTGCTACAGTTTTGAAACAGCAGTGACCTTACCGTTCCCATAAGAATGATGTTTCTCCTTTCTGCTTGTCCATAACATTGTTGATATATTAAGCAAACACAGAAAGAACTCCTTCGTGCCTGCAATATTTTCTGCAGGCACTACGGCCTCACATGATTGGGTTTATGAAGTTGCCTTCCATGACAAGAATCAATCCTTATTCCACTTTTATTATAATAGATCTGGTATGTGATTTCAAGAATGGTCTCAAATCTCCGCTCTATTTAATGAATTATTTCGAAGCACACTGTTTCTCACGAAGAAACCGGAACGGCGCGCAGCCGTCCCGGCTTTTTCGTAATGCGATACTAAGCGGTCATCGTGCTTCCACAAATACCCATCTATTTACCCAGATTCTCTGTCTCCGGAACCACAACGGTCTTGTCATAGCAGGAGAACATCTCTCCTACCTTCTCCTGATCCGGCTTCGGCGTAAGGGCACTTACGATGGGCACAAGGATCAGACCTGCGATCATGGTGACTGCTCCTGCATTGATGGGAGATGTGATCACCGGAACGAACATGTTAAAGATGGTGAAACCTACACCAAGGATATAGCTGGCCCACACTGCCGCTCTCGTGATCTTTTTGGAATAGAGACCATACAGGAACGGTGCAAGGAACGCGCCTGCCAGTGCACCCCAGGAATAACCCATCAGCTGTGCGATGAATGTAGGCGGATTAAATGCAAGGATGACCGAAACAGCGATGAAGGCTACAACGAAGATCTGCATCAGACGAAGCTGCGTCTTGTCGGTCAGCGGTTTCTTCTTCAGCGGCTTGATCAGGTCCAGGGTCAGTGTCGAGCTGGAGGTCAGCACCAGTGAGGACAAGGTCGACATGGATGCGGAGAATACCAGGACCACCACGATACCGATCAGAATATCCGGCAGGGAGGACAGCATTGCGGGAACGATGGAATCGTAGGCAACCTTTCCGTTGGCGGGATCAACGATCCCCTCTACATTACCGAAAAGACGTCCGAAGCCGCCAAGGAAATAGCATCCGCCGGCGATAATGATTGCAAAAAATGTGGAAACCACCGTGCCGGTCTTTACTGCCTTCTCATCCTTGATGGCATAGAACTTATGTACCATCTGCGGAAGTCCCCAGGTACCGAGAGAGGTAAGGATAACCACGCCCAGCAGAGCCATCGGATCAGGTCCGAAGAAGGAAGCGAACAGTCCCTGACCATCCTGCAGTGCCGCGGTGGTCACTGAAGGATCTGTGGGAACCTGTGACAGGCTCATGACTGCCTCGGTGAAGCCGCCCTTACCGGCAAGAACCGCACCGATAACCAGGCAGATACCGATCAGCATGATGATACCCTGGATAAAATCATTCAGCGCAGTAGCCATGTATCCACCGATCACCACATATGCTGCGGTAAGTGCAGCCATAATGATCACGCAGATCCGGTAATCGATATCGAAGGCCATTCCGAACAGACGGGACAAGCCATTGTAAACGCCTGCAGTATAAGGAACAAGGAAGACAAATGCGATGATGGAGCCTGCGATCCGGAGCGCCTTGGAATCAAACCGCTTTCCGAAATACTCAGGCATGGTCTTCGCATCCAGCTGCTGTGACATCAGTCTCGTACGACGTCCCAGGATAAGCCATGCAAGAAGACTTCCGATAAATGCATTTCCCAGTCCGATCCAGGTAGAAGCCAGTCCGAATTTCCATCCAAACTGTCCTGCATATCCGATGAATACTACGGATGAGAAGTAAGACGTTCCGAAAGCGAATGCCGAGATCCACGGTCCCACGGTACGACCGCCAAGGACGTAGTCATTCACGTTTTTCGCCTTGTTTCTGGAGTAAAACCCGATTCCCAGCATGACCGCGAAGAACACGATCAATAATCCGATCTTGATTACCATTGTTACACCTCTTTAGCATTTTAATGTTTTAACCCAATCCCCAATCCCCTAAGAAATAATATAATAATAAAATCTAATTAATTCATTATTTTAAATGAATCTTAAATTTCAAATTTAAAAATAAATAATACTAAAATAATAATTCAATTAATATAACATTCATCATATATAATTATAATAGAGTTTTAATGATTCTATTTACTTTTTCTTTCCTTTGCCTTTTCCTTTACCAGCATCTTCTTCCTTAGGTTTTTTATCGACAGTTAGTGCTTTTAAAAACTTATATTTTTTCTTTCCTGCTTTTCTAGTTGCATATCCTCTATATTGTGCTTGAATCCATTCAACACTTCTTTCCTTAACTTTATTTAGATAATCAACATCTTTGCATTTTTGTTGAGTCAATAAGAAATTTTCTTGCAAAACTTTATATTTATTTTCAAGAGTATCTAATTCTTCCTTTTTATTTTCCAAAATAGCATTTAATTGCTCTTTTTCTTTATTCTTTTCTTCTAAGTCTTTTTTGTTATTTTGCATATCGATATCATATTCCCCAATAACAGCTGCATATTTTTTTTCCTGAGTTTCATAAGCATCTCTTAAAGCCTTTTCTTGCCCAGCATCTGTACTTTTCTTTTGGTTAAAATCTTCAATGGCACGTTCATGCTCTCTTCTTAAACTTTCTAATTTTTTATCGTTTTCTTCTTTTTTCTTATTTAAATCTTCATTATGCTTTGAGATTAATTCATTTAATTTATCTGTAGTATTATCTTTTAATTTTTTGATTTCTGTATTTATTTCACTAATTTTCTTTTGGCATTCTTGCTTAAATTGTTGTCTATCTTTTTTTAATTTTTCATATTTTTCAGTTTTTGTTTGGATTTGATATTTTAAGTCATTTATTTTTTGACGGAGGACTGCATTTAAATGAGTTTCACTTACTTCTTCTTCTAAAGTCATTTTAGTCTTTTTTTGATAGTGGGGAACTATAACTTCTTCAAAATTTTTAATAAATCCATCTATATCTGGATCCTGTCCTTTATATTCGTCAATAAGGGCCAAAAATTCTTTATCCCTATAATATTTACGACAAAATTTCCTACAATTATAGGCAAGGCTTTTAGATTCTTCTGAGCTATTTTCCTCCACACCAATTAAATCCATTTTTTCTTTTTTTAATTCTTCTTTTTCTTTGCCTTGTCGATCTTCATCATATTCTCTTTCTTCTTCTTCTTCGTTGCCTTGTTTTCCATTTTGATCTTCTTCTTCTTGTATTATATGTTTTTCTCTGAATTTTTTTAATAGTTCATAATGATCATTTATATCTTTTATTAGTTCTTCGTTTGTTATTCTAGATGTAATTTCGTTTAAATTTTCATCTAAATTTTGATATGAAATAAAAGAACAAATTTTAAACTTTAAAAATAGCTCATTTAGAACGTTTAATAATCTTTGTACGTCTATGTTATTATAATTTAACTTTGACATTAATATTAAATTATTTTAATTTTAAGGAATTTAAATTTTTAAAATAATTTTAAAGATATTATTTTTTTATTTTGTTAATGAAAAAAAATAGAGAAGGGGATTGGGGATTGGGGAT
>JAGBLL010000127.1 GCA_017635465.1 Bacilli bacterium | reverse complement strand
TAGCTAAAAAAGATTTTGACCATTACGAAGTATCTAACTGGGCTAAAAACGATGGTGTATCTTATTCAACTCATAACATCAATTATTGGGCCAATATGGAATATTATGGCTGTGGCTTAGGCGCTGCGGGATATATCGGTGATGTCCGTTACAAAAATACCATCAATTTAGATAAATATCTAAAAGGTGAATATGTTGAAGAAAAAGAAACATTAACTGTTAAAGATAAATATACATATGAAATCATGCTGAGATTAAGAAGTAACAAACTAGGTTTAAACATCCAATCAATTAAAGAAAAATACGGCGTTAATCTCTATGATAAATGGGAAACAATTAAAGAACTGATTAATGAAGGCTATCTCATCCAACATCAAGGAGAGATATATCCAACTTATGAAGGCATGATGATTCTTGATCAAATAATTTTAAAATTAATCTAATTTTTTGGACAAAATTGAGATTTTCCTCCTACTAAAACATATAGGAGGTTTTTTATGAGAAGAAAAACCATATGTAATAAACATATCAGAAAGGGAAAATTCTATTTACACAGTGATGGTCAAGGCGGTCATCCATCACTTGTTTACAAGAAATCAGATAGAAAGAACATGTATTTCTTAATTGTCTTTACTTCATCTGGCGGTCCCAAACGGCAAAAACTCAAGCATAGTATCGAACCGCCTAAAATTAAGAATTCATACGTGCACAATACACCAAAGATTGCGAAAAGAAGAGATTTAGGAAGTAAAGAATTGCAAGGGCTAAGAATAAACAAAGAAGACAAGCCTTTAATTGAACTAATAAAAAGAAAAAAATGATTCACAAGACCATTTCTGATCTCTACATGCGAATCATTGATTTTATTTAAACAAATCTTATGAGTTATTTCAATATTTATTATTGTTTTAATTTACATTTGTTAATTTGTTGATATAATACTGACTTGTAATCAGTTAGTCATAACTAACCGATGTAGCTATTACTTTGTAATACTATAAAGATGAAGTAGTGGTCGTTAAAAAGTCTTTCAGTAAAAAACTAATTAAGTAACGTACATTAGCCAGTGCGGATTAGTAATGCTTCTCCCATGTTACCTGCTTTATAAAACGGCCACTCTTCAATATAGAAAGGGAATTTATCAGCATGAGTTTAATTGAATTTAAAAACGTTAGTCGTATATATAAAGTCGGTGACCACGAACAAAAGGCATTAGATAATGTCAATCTTAATATTGAAGAAAGTAAATTTATTGTGATCCTTGGCCCAAGTGGTGCGGGTAAATCAACATTATTAAATTTATTAGGGGGCTTAGATAGTCCCACAAACGGACAAATCCTCGTCGAAGGTAAAGATATCTCTAAATTAGATAACAATTCTTTAGCGGATTATCGCGCTTCCACAGTGGGATTTGTTTTTCAATCTTATAATCTCATTCCCACATTAACGGTTTTTGAAAACGTTTCATTAGTGAAAGAAATTGTTAAAAACCCATTATCCGTTAATGAAATGCTTAACGAAGTTGGTCTAGAAGATCATAAAGATAAATTCCCTAGTGAATTAAGTGGTGGCGAACAGCAAAGAGTATCCATCGCTAGAGCGTTAGCGAAAAACCCAAAGATTTTATTGTGTGATGAACCGACTGGCGCGCTTGATAGTGAAACAGGGGCATTAGTCTTGAAAGTTTTACTTTCTATGGCAAGAAATTACCGTAAGACAATTATTATTGTGACCCATAACCAAAACATCGCCAAAATGGCGGATACGATTATTAGAGTGAAATCTGGTCACATCAAAGAAGTGATTAATCAAGATAATCCATTAAGTGTTGATGAGGTCGATTGGTAATATGTTATTTAAGAAATTATTAAGAACAATATGGCACTATAAGGCCCAATTCATTTCCATGATAATCATGGTTTTATTAGGCGTTGGTGTTTTTGTCGGTTTCCAAGGTGAATGGAAATCAATTGAACAAGATACTTTTTCATTTTATAAATCAACCGGCTTTGCCGATTATCGTTTAGTTTCTGAAGCAGGTTACTCTAAAGAAGACATGGATAAAATCGCTTCTATCGATGGAGTGGATAAAATATCTAGATATATTTCCGTTAAAACTAATGAGAGCAAAGAAAACGACGTCATTGCAGTGACTGTCACCACGAACTTTGATGTCTCTAGTTTTGTGGTCACAAGTGGCGAACAATATGATGATTCATCTTTAGATGCCATCTGGGTTAATGACCAATATGCTTCTAAGAATAATTACAAATTAAACGATGAAATGACACTTAAATATGGTGCGGTTTCATTAAAAGGAACAATTAAAGGTCTTATTAAATCTAGTGAATATTTAATTTGTACACCTGGAGAAAACCAAATGATGCCAGACTTTAATACTTATGGTTACGTTTATATTTCTCCAGAAAAATACAAAACAGATTTAGGTGGATTTGAATTTTATCCAGAAATCCACGTTATAAGCAAGCTTTCAAAGAAAGAATTCTCAGATTCAGCAAATGAAAAGCTTGGTAAAACAAACCTCATATTAACTAAAAATGAAATCACTTCATATTTTGAAGCACAAGGAGAAGCTAGCGAAGGCAAGACAATGGCTTCTATCCTTCCAGTAGTCTTTTTAGGTATTGCAGTATTAATCATGGCGACGACGATGCAGCGTTTAACAATCAATGAAAAAACACAGATTGGCACATTAAAAGCTTTAGGATTTAGAGACGCTAGAATCGTTCGTCATTACACCTTATTTGGTCTATTTATCGGTGTTATTGGTTCACTTTTAGGTGTGGGATTCGGCTATTTTATTGCGTGGTTTATTTTTAATCCAGGTGGTTCAATGGGCACTTATTTTGATTTACCTTCCTGGGCCATACATATGCCATGGTGGACCTTTTTAGTGGTCTTTGGTGTCGTCGTCTTTATGACATTAATATCATATATATCTGCGAAAAATATGCTTAAAGGAACCGCTGCGGACGCTTTAAAACCATATACACCAAAAGCGATGAAAAGATTAAAAATCGAAGATTCCAAGGGTTGGAGAAGACTTAAATTTGCCACCAAATGGAACTTAAGAGACCTTTTTAGACATAAAGCAAGGAGTTTTATGACTCTCTTCGGTGTCTTTGGCTGTACCGTCCTTTTAGTGGCATCTTTCCTCATGATGGATTCCATGATTGGATTTGTGAATAAGTTTTATTACGGATCAATGAATTATGCTTCTCAGATTTCATTAAAAGATGAAACCACTAAAGAGAAGGCTTTAGAAATAGTGAGCTATTATGACGCTGATTATAGTGCTTCCACAAATGTCTCACTTAATGAAGAAGCAATAGCGATGGATATTTATAATATCAGTCATGATTACGTTAGATTCTTAGATAAAGAAATGGCTTATTTAAAGCTCAGTGATGATGGTGTATATATCGGTCAAAGACTGATGGAATCTAACAATTTAAAGATTGGTGAAACATTTAAAGTCTCAGTATTTGGTAGCGATACAACATACACTTTAAAACTAGCGGGCCAACTTAGAACACTAACTAAAGGTGTGGTGATGAGTCAAAAATACGCTGATGAAATCGGCATCACATATAAGATTAATCAAGTGTTTACTAGTAAAGAAAAAGACACAATTAATAAAGACACTAAATATAGTGACTTTATCAGTACAGTTAAAAGCAGAAACGATATCATCAAATCATTTGATAGCTTTATGCAAGTGATGTATGTAATGATTGGCGCGCTTATCGTCTTATCAATCATTTTAGGTATCGTTGTTTTATATAACTTAGGAACAATGTCTTATTTTGAAAGATATAGAGAATTATCAACCTTAAAAGTCGTAGGCTTTAAAGATAAGAAGATTGGTAAATTATTAATTAGTCAAAACATGTGGCTCACAGTCGCGGGTTATCTCATCGGTGTACCCGCTGGTATCGGTATAACATTTGTCTTAATGAAAGCTTTAGCGAGCGAATATGAAATGAAGTTAATTTTCGGCTGGATGACAGTGGTCATTCCGTTAATATTGATTCTTGGTGTCTCTTTATTTGTCTCATATCTAGTGGCTAGAAAGAACAAAAAGATTGATATGGTTGAAGCCCTTAAAGTCCCAGAGTAGAACGATAAAACCTATTAATTATTAATTATTTATCGAGATTTGAGTTAACAAAAATAAAAATAATTCACTCATTGGTTAGTGCTATTGATTTTTAGATAAGTTAGTCTATACTAACTCCGTTTACATTGTTAACTAAAGGAGAGTAAAAATGACCACAAAAGAGATGATCGTGGAAGTAGCGAAAAAAGAATTTCTCACTAAAGGTTATACCAATACCACATTGAGAAAAGTTGCCGCGAAATGCAACATTACTGCGACCGCGATTTATCGTCATTTCGTGGACAAAGAGGAAATCTTTCAAACAATCATTCAACCATTTATTAGTAAGTTAGAAAAAGTCTCAAAAGAAATAGAAGCAGTGGACTATGACTTATTAGATAACAACAATGTTGAGCAAGTTTGGGCATTTGAAGAAGAGAAAAACATCCATTTCGAATTGCTCTTTACTGACCATCGACCAATCGTCATGCTAGTCATTAAAGAAAGAAGAGAATGGCTTAAAAATTATCTTCTAGATTTAGAATATAACGCCACAATGAAATATCTAAATAAGATGCGTGAACATGGCTATAAGTTAAATGATTTTGATGATTTAAGCTACAAAGCCATTCTAGATTCATATTTGGAAGCTTATTTTCGTGTGCTTGAAATGAACTTAAATAAACAAGACTCCTATAACATTTGTAAAACAATTAGTGAATTCTACAGAGTGGGATTCAGACAACTTTTAGGATTTTAGGAGGACATATGAAAACAAGAGGCTTTATACCAATCTTATTAGACTACGCTAGCGAAAAGAAAAGGTATTATCTAGTCAGCATCTTAGCAGCAATAATCTCTGTTGCTTCTGGCATAATCCCTTTTTATTTTATCGCCGACATCATTACAAAACTCATTAATCATCAAGAAGCTTTTAGTGATTATTTGTTAGATATCATCATGATTTTAGTATTTTTCCTTATTAAAGGTTTGTTTCATGTTTTATCAACATCTTTATCACATATCGCTGCTTTCCAAATTATCAAAACAACAAGAAAAAGAGCGACTGATTCTTTAGCTTTAGCCTCATTAGGGGACGTTAAAGATGAAAACTCAGGTTCACTTAAAAACACACTATGTGAAAGAATTGATTCCACTGAAACAACTCTTGCTCACATCATTCCAGAAGTCACTTCCAGCATTTTATGTTTTATAGGGACATTTGTGTATTTAATGATTCTTGATTGGAGAATGGGCTTATTTTCATTAATTCCTGTTGTCATCGGTATTATTGCTTATTTTACAATGACAATTGGTTATGAAAAATATTACAAAAACTGCATAGAGAAAACAAAAATATTAAACGATACCGCTGTGGAATATATAAATGGTATTGAAGTCATTAAAGCCTTTGGTAAGAGCGAATCTTCTTATGAAAAGTTCGAAAGAGCGGCTAAAGAAGGCGCTAGTTGCTTTGTTGATTGGATGCGTAATTCAAACGTTTCATTTACCATCGCTATGTCAGTGGCCCCATATACACTTCTTGCTATCTTACCTTTAGGGGGCTTACTTTTTTATAACAATTTAATTCCACTTAATACATTTATCATCAGTGTTTTAATGTCAATCGGTTTAATCGCTCCATTAATTAATGCGATGGGTCACGCTGACGACATCTCCAAAGCACAAGTCATTTTTAGAGAAATTGATCGCATTATTTCCATCAAGCAACTTGATAGACCAAAAGTCTCAAAAGCATTACCAAAAGATGCCTCTATTTCAATAAAAAATGTCTCTTTTGGTTATAAAAATGAAGAAGTTTTACACGATATCAATTTAGAAATTAAAGCGGGTTCTCAAATCGCTTTTGTCGGTCCAAGTGGTGCGGGTAAAAGCACAATCGCTAAATTAATCGCTGCATTATGGGATCCAAATAAAGGCGATATTTATATCGGTGGTGTGAACATCAAAGATTTAACACTAGAAGACTATAACAAAGAAGTCTCATATGTTTCCCAAAATAACTATTTATTTAACGTTTCAATTAT
>JAGBLL010000126.1 GCA_017635465.1 Bacilli bacterium | reverse complement strand
CTTTGGAGAATCTGAAAGTAGGTGGGGCACTATCATCATCCATGCTTTTCGCTTTTTTATTTTCGTTAACAACATCACAAGCTTCTTCGACCTTTTTCTCGAAGTTCATATCACGTTTACGATCGACTTCAACATTAGGGAATAAATCTCCAATTAAACCATCGAAAATAGGTATATCATCTTGAACAATTTTAGGGTAATTGAAATCTCTTAAAGCTCTTTTTAATAATTGTAATTCGGTCATATTTCTATCAGCTCTTTTGAACGCACCAGCTACAACCAATACGGATTTAATAGCTCTTAACCCCCAATCATAATGCATTTGTTTAGATAATAAATCCTGACATAAAGCGTATAATACTACGAATTTCTTTGCAAGCATTTTTGCTTCTTGGAAACCTTGAGCCATCAAACAGTTCTCAGAGATCATACCGAAATCTGGAACGACTACTGTAATAGGTCTGAATAAAGCCTTAAGACCTTCGGGTAATTCGGAACGACCGAGATAACCTGGATTCATTGTGATAAAAACACCACAACTTGGATCTAATTGGCATTTCTTTTCTTCCATGATAAATTCTTTATCTCCTCTTTTTAAAGCATCAATAACACATTTAAATTGCATGGAGCATACAGATAATACTTCTGGTACTAAACGATTGAATTCATCGAAGCAACCCCATGAACCAGAAGCAGCTAAGCCTTTGAAAATATCACCCATACCTTTATAGTCCATTTGTTCCGAGCAGTTGAATACATAACAAGCTTTTCCCATTGCAGAGGCTAAATCTTTAGTTGTTTCTGTTTTACCAGTACCAGCAGGTCCAGCTGGAGAGCATCCCATCTTTAAATGAAGTGCTTGAGTGGCTGTTACATAAATACGATCTGTTAAAGGTGTTACTACTAAACGATCACCGTTTCCTAAATATTCATAACCGTAAGCGATTGAAGCATCGCATACATCTAAATGACAATCATCTTTTTCTGTATCCCAATACGCCTTCATTTGAGACTGCCAAACGAAGTCATCTGTTCTTGATACTTTTTCTTGGATTAATTTATCAATAACATCTCTTGAATGTGTTTCACTCTTGATTAATACCATTACTTTAGCCATAGTTTCTTCAGTAAGGTCTTCTAAAATAAGTTCAATTAAATAACTTAAAGATTTTGTTTGTACTTCTAAAGCTTGCTTTAATGCATCACTATTTTTAGGTAAATTTTTAATTGCGGTTTCAACAGCTGTGACAAAACGCATTAAATCGGTTAATAAACATGCTTGTGAAGGAGTACCTTCAATCCATTCTCTTTGTCCTTTTGATTCAACTTCTGATATTGATTTTTTTACTATCGATTTAATAGTGGATTGCATGTTCTTTAAAATATCGACCAAATATACTTCGACTTTTCCCATCAAAGCAAAAGGTGTTTCAAATGGTATTCTTTCTACACCAGTTCTTGTAATCATTTCTGTCGCTGTGGGTCTTCTATTTGGATTTGTTTTATCGTCATTATCTTGCATTTCGAGTTTTTCCATTGCAATAATAATTTTTGATATGTGTTTATTAATAGCTTTTGGAGTGTTACCTTTTGATAATACATCTAAAAGATCCACACTGGACATGAAGTAAAACCTTGGGAAATCGGCTCTTTTTCTTTCCATAAAAAGATTAAGGGCTTTTTCGCATTTAGATAATCTTACTAAAATATCCTTGAGCCAATCTAAAAGACTTCTTTCTTTTTCTTCTTGAGATCCACTTGCATCTCCATCAGCATTTTCACTGGGAGGCATTGGGAATTTAGAATTTGAGAAATTCTTTATATTTTTTTTCTCGAATCCACTTTTTAATATTTCTTTAACTTCTTGATCTATTTTAACAAACTCTTCAGTTTCATTAGGCAATTCTCTTTTAATTTCGTCTGAACCTATGAATAAACTTTCTAAGAAAGTCCAAGTCTTTTGAGTATCACTTAAGGCAACCCAGACTTCATTTATTTCATTTAAATATTTTCTCCAATTTACAATACGTTCTTCATAATGTGCTTTATATTTATTTCTTATCATTGATTGTAATTGTTGCATATTTTCTTCTAATATAGCATATTGATCTTCGTCAATATTAAGTAATTTAATACCAGGAACACGTTCATAATCTTTAAATATGAATTCAGCACCACCCCAACTTTTCTCGATTTCATCCAATTTTTTACCCATTTTATCCTCAGATGAGGCTTTATCAGTAATTTCTTGGATTTGCTCTGCTTTTTCCTGGATTTTCATATCATAAAATCTTTGCAATTTTAATTCTTCTCCAATAACTAAATCAGGAGCATTTAATTCTTTTCTAACTTCATCCCAATGTCTTTCTTTCATATAATCGTTCTTTAAATATGTTATTAAAGGTACAAGTTTTTTCCATACATTAATTTCTTTTTGTACGCAGTCCATTACTAAAGAATAAGATCCTAATTTTTTTCTCATTGCGTTATTTCTTTTAGTTAATTTCTGAGAAATTTCATCATCCATAGCTTGACCATCGATTTCAGGCCATGCTTTTTGTTTGAATCTTTCAAATAATTCTTGAGTTTCTTTAATGAAAGTCCACATTTCAGTAACTAACTCAATTTCGTTCTTGGAATTCTCGATTGACTTTATGCAACCAGCGGTTTCTTCGGGGTAACCTAAATTAGACATGATTTTAGTATAATTTTGTAATTTTTTATCTAATTCATCAAGCTCAGCCTTTTTCTTTTCAATGTCTTCGAAAGCACGTTCATAACCCATATTGTAATCAGTAGCGAAGTTTTCTTTTTTAATCGCGGGACCGAATTTGTTCAATTCGGAATAGAAATCTTTTATCTCATTTTGGTAATCAATAGTCTTATCATTTATTATTGGACTTATTTCTTGAGCACTGTTTTTCCTTATTTCTTCTAATTTAGTATGCATTTTAGTTAAATTTTCTATCCTGTCTTTATGGACCTCTTTTGATAAAGCTTTTTTTTCTCCGATTTTAAAGTCGATATAATATTCAAGTAATTGATTTATTATCAAATCGAAATTATCAGAAACTTTTTCGATTTCTTTATTTGAATTTTTGATATCAATTAAAACATTGATATCATTTAAGTCTTTTCCTTCAGTTGATGATGAGTTTTCGAGTCTTTTCATTTCAGCTTCTAATTTTTCCACATTTTCTTTCAAGAATTTTTCTACCATGTATTTACCTACCATTTCATTATTGGCGGGATCAGTTCCCGAAAATTCTACACTAACTGGAGAACCTCTTATATCCACCTTTTCTTTGTCTCCTATTAATTTAACTGAAATTCTATATTTATCGTTGTCAGGAGGAGTAAAGGTGCATAAATATGTACCATCATTTTGATCGACAATTTTAGTTTCAATGCTTTTAGTCATATCATTTTCTGAAACAACCGAAACTTCGAAGTTATCTAAGCCACTTAATCTATTTTCGTTTTCATCGTTCCTTGCTCTTATTAAAAGCGAAGT
>JAGBLL010000125.1 GCA_017635465.1 Bacilli bacterium | reverse complement strand
TCCTTCTTTTTGTTATGACTTCAAACATATGAAAAACTATGCTTTTCTCAATTTAAAATCCGATTCTCTATCGAAAACCGGACTTTAATCTAAGAATCATGCCTTTCTCGGGTAAAACGGAATTTACTTTAAGAATTCATGTATCAATTTTATATTTTTTGTTTGCTTTATTTTAATATTAAAGATATAGTGATGATAGAAAGATTACCATTTTGATAGGTAGTCTATCATAAAAATAATTATGAGTTTAAAAGATGCTAAACAAAATTTTCTAGTGGATATTGCGACAGATTTATTTATGTGCCGTTCTATTCAAGATGTAACGATTAAAGATATCGCTGTTTCAGCGCAAGTTGGGGAAGCGACTATTTATCGTTATTTCGGCAAGAAACAAACTCTCGTTGTGCAAGCAGCGATGAAATTACAGCAAGCAGTCAATGCTGAGTCCTTCAAGTTGAACGAAAGAAAGAATGGTTTTGAAAAGATCAAAATCTTCTACCTCAGTTATCTGCAAATATTTGATTCTCACCCTGATTTCTTCAAATTCATCAATGATTTTGATGCCTATATGGCGGGAGAACAAGGGGAAGAAATGGATTCTTATGAATCCGTAGTTGGCCAATATAAAACCGCTTATATGAAGGCATATCAAGAAGGTCTTAAAGACGGTTCTATAAAGGCACAGAACAATATTGAAATGTTCTATTATTCCACCACTCATGCACTTCTCGAACTTTGTAAGAAGCTATCTATCAAGAAAGCGGTTCTATCTCAAGACAATGTCGTTGAGAAAAGAGCCCAAATCCAATGTTTAGTCGATATTATCTTATCGGCGCTTAATCAATAATCTAAATAAGGGAGAAAAAAGATTATGAAAAGATTATCCAAAAAGCAAATGATTATTTTTGCTATCGGCCAATTAGGTTGGTCTCTTTTATCAGGTATCATCAGTGCTTGGTTAGTAACATTCTACTTACCAACTAGTGGTGATATTAAAAACGGCGCGATTCAATACATCGTTCCTGGTTTAGCCATCGGTGGCTTCATGACAGTTTTAGGTTTAATCACCGCGTTAAGTCGTATATTCGACGCTGTTACTGACCCACTTATCGCTTCATTAAGTGATAGAAGTAAGAACCCAAGAGGTAGAAGAATTCCATTTATGCAAATTGCGGCTATTCCTCTATCAATTGTTACTGTCTTATTATTCTGCGCTCCTGTTGCTGAACAAAGCCCATGGAACATTGTTTGGATTAGTGTTGCTATCGTTTTATTCTATTTATTCATGACAATGTACTGCACACCTTACAATGCATTAATCTCTGAATTTGGTAAAACTCAAGAAGATAGAATGTTCATTTCTACATCTATTTCCTTAACATTCTTCGCTGGTACATTACTTGCTTACACACCATTCGTCTTTGCTGGTATGCTTCAAGGCGCAGTTGGTTTTGCTTGGAGTTATCGTATTTGCTTTATCGTTTTAGCGGTTGTGGCTTGTGTCTGTTTGTTGCTTCCAACTTTCTTATTAAAAGAAAAAGAATTCGTTGAAACAAAACCAAGCGATGAAAATGTTATTAGATCTCTTGTTTCCACATTCAAAAACAAAGATTTCAGAACATTCTCACTTTCTGACATTATGTACTGGGTTGGCTTAACCATGTTCCAAACTGGTATCCCATTCTTCGTTAAAGTCTCTTTAGGCTTTGGTCCAGAAATCGTCATGGTCGCGATGGGTGGTATGACTGTTTTAAGCGCTGTGTTCTATCCATTTGTTACTGGTTTAGTTAAGAAATTCGGTAAAAAGAAACTTATTGTTGCTGGTTTCTTAGGCTTAGCTGTTTGTTACGCTCTTACAGCAGTTGCTAGCATTCCTGGCTTCTTACCAGAAGAAGGTCATGCTAATGCATTAAGCTGGGTCTTCTTAGCTATCATCATGGTTATCTCTGCTTTACCAATGGCTTTACTTGGCATCATTCCTCAATCAATCGTTGCCGACGTTGCGGAAGCGGAAGCTAAAACAACTGGTCAAAATAGAGAAGGTATGTTCTTTGCCGCTCGTACATTTGCGATGAAGCTCGGTCAAAGTATTGCCATGATTTTATTCACCTCTCTTGCTATCCTTGGTGTTAAACAAGGTGAATTAGATGCAGAAGGTAATGTCGTTAATGACATCGTTGCCTCTAAAGGTGGTTTAATTATCGTCGCTATCGTCGCCGCGGCATTCTGTGTTGTCGGTGCGATTATCTTACTCTTCTATAGAGAAAAGAAGATTATGAAAATCATTGCTAAAGAAGGCGATGAAGCTTTCTTAAAGGCAATTGAAAATGATAAGGATCTCGGTGAAAAAGCCGAATAATTGTTATGCGTGTCGTCTATTTAAAAAATAATAAGAAGCACACTATTACTGAATCTAATCAGGATGTCACTATCTTTGAAAATAGAGACGGGCATAGAGTAACAATTAAATTAAAGGCTCATGCTGATATTACCTTAGTAAAAGCGGATCTTTCTTATCCATGGCATATCAACTTTAAAGACCACTATTTCCTTAATGGTTATCAATCATGGACTGATACTAGGGAATATAAATTAAGAGAGCAACTCCGTGATATTAGAAAGTCTCCACATATTATCTCTCACATGTTTGCGATGGATAAATATGGCGATTCCCATTTCTATAATTATTCAATTAGAAAAAGTCATGGCCATGATATCTTCTATAGCAAAGGTAAATATGAATCATTCATTTATAACCTTAACTATAAAACAGCCTATTTAATTATTGAACTAATTAAAGATAGAAGTAATATCCATCTCATTAGTGATGTTGATGGTTTAAAAATTGATAAAGATCAAGAAGCCACAATATTTGATTATTGTCATTATGATAATTTCTTAGAAGGTCTAAATGCTTTCTGGGAAGCGTTCCCGATTAGAAACGTTAAGAAACTTCTCGGTTATACTTCTTGGTACAACTATTATCAAAATATTAACGAATTAATTATTTATAGAGATTTAGAAGCGTTAGATAGTAGATTTGACGTCTTCCAAATTGATGATGGTTATGAAACATTCGTTGGCGACTGGTTAGATGTTGATGAGTCTAAATTCCCACATGGATTAAGGCCAATTGTTAACACCATTCATTCTAAAGGTTATAAAGCGGGCATTTGGTTAGCACCATTTGCCGCGGAAACTAAATCCATATTATTTAAAGAACATCAAGATTGGATTAGAAAAGATAAAAAAGGTCACCCCATTAAAGCAGGTGGTAACTGGTCTGGTTTCTACGCGTTAGATTTAGAAAATCCAGAAGTCATTGATTACATCAAAAAATGCTTAAACCACTACGTGGATATGGGCTTTGATTTCTTCAAATTAGACTTCTTATACGCTAGTGCATTACCATCTTATGAAGGTTTAACAAGATGCCAAGCACAAGATAAAGCTTATCAATTATTAAGAGAGACTCTTAAAGGTAAGATTATCCTCGGTTGTGGCGCGAATATCATTAATTCATATGAGCACTTCGATTATTTACGAGTGGGACCAGATGTCTCTCTTGATTATGATGATGTCTTCTATATGAGATTATTCCACCGCGAAAGAGTGTCCACCAAAGTGACATTACAAAATACCATTTATCGTTCATTTATGAACAACCATTTATTTGGTAACGATCCTGATGTCTTCTTATTAAGAGATAAAAATATTAAATTAAATGAAAAACAAAGAGAAGCATTAACAACATTAAATGCTCTATTTGGTAGCTTATTGTTCACTAGTGATGATATCGCTACTTATGATGAAGCGAAGAAGAAAACTTTTGATAAAGCACTTAATATCTTCTATAACGCTCACAATAGGCGCTACACCACTAAAGGACACGTTATCACTATTACTTTTGAGTTATATGGCGAAGTAAAGAAATTAACTTACGATGTTAAGAAAGGAGTATTTATCAATGAGTGATAAAACATCCATTATCTTTAATAACCCCATGCCAAAAAAGGTCATAAAAGGGGCTAATAAAAGCAAAGCAAAATATATTAAGAAATACGGTGATGATTCTTCTAAGGATTATAAGATTTCCTTTAAGGACATCCCAACATTAGATTTCATCAACGCTTCAAATATCGTCTTTGGTGAAGAAAACCAAAAATTTGAAGATAACGCTTTAATCGTTGGCAATATTAGAATGGGCTTTGGCCACTACCGCATCTCCATAGCGATGGCTAGTGCGGCAAGAGCCTTAGGCTATAAACCATATTGGTTAGATTTAGCGAGTTTTGATGCGACTGGCTCTAAGATGATTAGAGAACAAAATGATATGTATTCATTAGCGAGTCGTATTTCACAAAAATCTAAATTATTTAACAAGGTTGTTTGGGAACCACTTAATAGTGAAGGTTTTAAAAAAATTAGCTATAACGCTAAAGATCAAAGAAACTCTGAACTTTTAGTGCCAATCTTTAAAAACATTGATAAAGATATCCCATATATTGCCACTCACGTCTGGCCATCCCAAGCCGCTGTTCACGCTGGTATGAAGCATGTAGTTAATGCTATTCCAGATAACTGGCCAATGGGTTTACACCTTTCTGAAGGGGCCATTCATACTGTTCAAACACCATTTGCCTATTTTGGCTATAAAACATTAAATGGTTTTGATAAGAAACCACTTAACGGTATTCCAGAAGATCAACTTAAAATGGTTGGTTGCTTTATTGATCACGAATTATTAGTCGATTTAGAAAACGACAATAAAGCGAGAAAAGAAAGAATCGCTAATGGTAAGCCGTTACGTATCTTAATGACCGTTGGTGGCGCTGGCGCAGGCTTTGATATGTTCTTAGCGATGGTTAAGCATTTAATCCCATACGTTAAAGAAAACAAAGTTGCCCTATTTATTAACTTTGGTGATCATGTCGATGTGTATCATAAATTGTGTTCTAAAGTCAAAGGCATCGAAACAAAGAATTATTTCAATCAATATGAAGAATTAAAAGACTTTGTCCATGAGCTTAAAAAGGGAGAAGCTTCAGGAATTTATGCGATTTATAACGAAAACATTTTTGAAGCAGTTTATAGTACAAATTTATTGATGCCAGTCACGGACTTATTAGTCACAAAACCTAGCGAATTAGCCTATTATCCAATTCCTAAGTTATTTATGAGGCACATCGGCGGTCATGAAGTCTATGGGGCGATTAATGGTAGAGAAAACGGTGATTCCACACCTGAATGCCCCACTGTTAAAGAAGTTAACGCCATGCTTGACCGCTTAATTAGAGATAAAGAATTAATTCCACACATGTGCGACCGTATTGACGAACTTAAAAAATTAGGTCATTATAATGGTGCTTATGAATGTGTTAAGTTAGCCGCAAGAAAATAATTTTTACTAACGGCTTAAAAGACCACGCAATGCTAGAGGCGTGGTCTTTTTACATGTTTCTTAATATCCACTTTCTAATGAAATCTTTTTCTTCTTCGGACTTAAGATGATGTTCAGAGCCTTGTTTAATTGTGAGATAACTATTTGGATGATTATTAATAAAATTATTAATATCTTGTAATTTAATCAATTTATCATTCGCACCATAGAGTATATATGTCGGCACTTTCCAATGGTCATCATGTTTCTTTAAATGATTGTTATATTCATACGAGAAGATTTGACCAATTTTGTTTTTTGTTGTGCCTTCTTTTTCTAATTGCGCTTCGCTGATACCACTGGCAAACATCATTCTTTTTACTAGTTCATACATATCACCGACTGGAGATATGAAGAAAGCTTTATCAATTTTAAAATCTGATAAATATTCATATGCATAGAAAGCGCCTATTGAATAAGCGATAACCACTACTTCTTTATAGTTTTTGCTTAATTCAATGAAATTATTAATAATTGTGTCTTTTGGTTCCCAGGGATTACCATCTTGATAATCTAAACCAAAAACATCATATTCATCTTCTAAATATGCGTAGTCTTTTACTTCTTGATATGAACCATGTAAACCATGGATATAGATAACTACTTTTTCTTTCATCATTTTAATGATACACGATAGGTAATAATTTCACAAATGGGTACATCATATAATCAAAAATAGAATATTTCTTCAAATGTCTTATCCAAAGTAATGCATATCAATAATGCAAGTTTTGCGGTTGGTTTGTATTGTCCAGTTTCAATCGAACTAATTGTGTTTCTTAAAACACCAACCATATTAGCAAGTCCAGCTTGTGAAAGGTTTTGCTTTTTTTCTCACTTCTATAACATTATTATGTAACACTAACGTTTCGTTCATATTAGATCACCTTTGTTTTCTTGTTGGGCTTTCATTAGGATTTCATTCTTTTTCATAACATTCTCCTTTGCCAAGTTGACTTGTCACAGCATTGTATTAGATTATGCCAAGCGTACTAGTCAACAACATTTAAAAATAAAATTAATTTTTTGTTTTTTGTCATCAAATCATAGATTATTGCTAATATTTTGATATAATAATATTGTTCAAATAAGCAGACCACGGGCGGTATGAACTAGCTATTGGCAAAGTCGACCATACGCAGGTAAAACTGAGGCAAATGGTTATTTGGACTGGTATGTTATAAGTGTTGGGACATATCAATGTGGACAGTATTGCCCAAGATTAATGATAGTAACTAAGTGTCAAGCTGCAGCCGAGGCTAGCAGAGTAACCGGCTTAGTGATGGTAGTTAATTGACGCTCCACACAATAGAAATATTGAGCATGAGGCCATCCGAGGGGATGTAACACCAGTAGCATTGGTTAATAGGGATATTAATTGTTTGCTACATTAGGTGTTTTCTAAGTGGATGGCTTTTATTTATCTCCTTTTGAGGACACCTAGTTGTTCTAAAGGAGGAAAAGTATGAACAATGAAAACTATGACAATGCTGTAAAGGTCATAAAATCAGCAATACTTAAAGCGCAGTATGAAGCGGTAAAATCCGTCAACGAAAAGCAGCTACTATTATATTTTGCGATAGGCAAATATATCTCCGCAAATACGAGAAATGGTATTTGGGGAGAAGGTGCAATTGACGCGATCAGTAAGAAACTCGATAGAGAGTTACCAGGCTTAAGAGGTTTCTCAGGAAGAAATCTCAGATACATGAGAACTTTCTATGAAGAATGGTCAATTTTGGATACTGTTCCAAATAGTAATTTGGAAACCGCGGTTGCCAAAATTGATTCATACATTATTGAACTGCCAATGTTGTCTTCTCAAACCGTCCCTTTAACAGCATTTTTATCTGTAGCGTATTCCTTACATTTATTAATTATGTCTAAAGTGAAAGACCTTGATGAAAGAATCTATTACATTAACAAATCCGCAGAATACAACTACACAAGAACAGAACTAGAAACCGCGATTAAAAACGATAATTATCATACTCAAGGAGCTCTTCCTAATAATTTCCAAAGAGCTCTTTCATCAAATGCTCAAGCATTCAAGGCAATATCAACTTTCAAAGATGAATATTTATTGGACTTTATCAATACTGAAGAAATAGATATTAGAGACAAACAAGATATTGATGAAAGAGTATTAGAAAACGCGATTGTACATAATATCAAAAAGTTTATTCTCACCTTTGGTAAAGATTTTGCGTTCATTGGTAATCAATATCACTTAGATGCTTTTGGTGTTGATCAATACATTGATCTCTTGTTCTTTAATAGAGAACTTAACTCATTAGTGGCTATCGAATTAAAAACAGGCGAATTCAAAACAGCCTATCTAGGACAACTCAGTGGCTACCTTAGTGTTTTAGACAAGTTTGAAAGAAAAAAGCACGAGAATCCCCCTATCGGTATTATATTGTGCAAAGATATGGATAAGTCGTTCGTTGACTTTGTAATAAACGATTACACTAAACCAATGGGTGTCTCTACTTATGGTGATATTTCAAACAAAATCAAGCAGTGCCTGCCAAGCATCGATGATCTAAAAAGAATTATCGAAAACAAAGACGAATAAAATTAAAACCCCTCGTTCATTTTGAGGGGTTATCTTCTTGAATGGTCGGGACGACAGGATTTGAACCTGCGACCTTCAGTTCCCAAAACTGACGCGATACCAAGCTACGCTACGTCCCGATTATGGCGCGCCTCACAAGAATCGAACTCGTAACCTCCAGATTCGTAGTCTGACACTCTATCCAGTTGAGCTAGAGGCGCATTTGATGCTGACAGTCACCTTATCCAGTATGACCTAGAAATAAGATGGAGGTTCCTACCGGATTCGAACCGATGATCATTGAGTTGCAGTCAATTGCCTTACCAGACTTGGCTAAGGAACCATTCTTGCAGCGTTATGAATTATAGCACTGCAATTATCTTACTATCAAGCACAAAAAGTATTTTTTGTAATATTATTTGTTTTAGGCTGCTTTAACACGAACCCACATTTCTTCGACTTTCTTTTGTTGATCGCCGAAATCGTTCATCATGCAGCATTTCTTTAAAACTTCTTCTGTTGGGTATTGAGCGTCAAATTGACGACCTTCTTCTTCAGAATCAATGCTGATTTTTGCTTCTTTACCAAAGTAGAAGCTTAAGTCAACTTCGTATGTATCTTCGACTTTTTCATCAGCGGCATATGTTTCTTTAACATATTCCCAGACTTCATCACCAACGATTGGGGAAGTATAGCCAACGTAAGACATGTTTAGAACGGCAATTTCAGGAATTGAAATGAAATTAACAAATTCTTCCGCAACTTCCTTGTTAGCGCCTTTTGGCATGCACCAACCATCAAACCAAACGTTACTGCCTTCTTCTGGAAGAGCATAGTTTAAATATTTGGCTGGTTCGTTTTCTTCAGCGGAATCCATCGCATAGATGGCATCACCACTCCAAGCGAGGTTAGCGTGATAAGCACCTTTAACGATATCATCTTTACCTTCATCAACTTCGAATGTGTTGATTGTGGTTTTCTTAGCTTCTTTTAAAGCTGCTTCAACTTTAGCGATGGTTGCATCATCACATCTATTGAAAATAGCAGTTAATTTGGCGTTGTAATCTGGATCATCTTCATCTAACGCTTTGATTTCATCTCTATAGACATGGAAGATAGCGGTCACATATGTATCTCTCATGGAATCTTTTAAAGAGAATTGGTTTTTGTATTTAGCATCTTTGTTCCATAAGCATTCCCACGTGCCAACTTCTTCTGGTTCGAAGTAATCTGGATCATAGGTGAAACCCATTGTGCCCCAGAAATAAGGAACAGCGTATGTTAAGAAGGAGTTACCATCTTTTAATTTGACACTTTTGAATCTGTCTTTAATGAATTGAGAACCGTTGTCTTCAAAGTTCTTTAAAGATTCACCATATTTGCCAGTGGATTCATTATAAGAGAATGGTTCGAGTCTACCTTCGTTAGCCATCTTTTGAATCATGTAATCAGATGGGCAAATTAAGTCCGCTTTAACAGAACCCGCTTTGAGTTTGCTGTACATTTCTTCTGGCGTGGAGAATGTGCGGTATTCGACTTTAAGAGATAAGTTGTGTTTTTCCTTATAGTATTCTTCGAATCTCTTAACGGTGCTCTTATCAACAATATTACCATCATCATCAGTACCGTCATAGATGTAGTCAGCCCAGTTATACACTGTGATTTTCACATCGTACTTTGCACCACAACCGGTGAGACCGCTAATGGCCATAGCGGGAATGGCTAAGAAAAGTAATTTTTTGATTTTCATGTTAATCTACTCCTTTTAATTTTCTATTTTGCTTTCTAACATCTAACGCACTCTTGACATACATACCAATCATAGCGAGAAGTATGACACCAAATAATATCGCGGTAAATGCTCTTAACTGTGTTGGAAGTCCACCTTTTCTCATCGCACTATCAACGTATGTGGAGATAGTTTCGAAGTTACCTGGTTTGGTGAACGTTGTGATGACGTAGTCATCGAGTGATAATGTCACTGATAGCATGAAGCCAGAAAGGATACCAGGCATGATATCAGGAATAACGACTTTGAATAACGCACGTGTTTGTGTCGCTCCTAAGTCCATTGCTGCTTCATAAATTGAAGGATCCATTTGTTCAAGTTTTGGTAAAACTGATAAGACAACATATGGAAGAGATAAGACGACGTGGCCAACAATTAAACTGAAGAAGCTTGTTTCCATATGTAAGACTGAAACGAATAAGATACATAAGGATAAAGCAGTAACGATTTCAGCGTTAACAATTGGAATTTGATTAGCGAATTCTAATGTATTTCTCCACCATTTGCGGCGTGTGTAATAAATACCAATTGCACCTAATGTACCAATAACTACTGAAATAGCAGCAGAAACAACAGCAATTAAAATAGTATTTCTAGCAGCATTCCAAATCGCTTGTGATTTAGCGTTGCTACCATAATTGAATAAATTCTTATATAAGTCTAAGGAGAAACCACTCCAAGAACCTGTTGTTGTCGCATTTGTAAATGAGTAAACAGTGATGTAAAGAAGAGGGGCATACATTAAGATTAAAACGAAGTAAACAAATACCATAGCGGCTATTTTGCCCGCTTTTGATCTAATGCGCTTACCTTTTAAGGCGCGATTGGTTTCTTCAATAGAGAGAGTTTTATTGTCTACCATATACCCGCCTTTCTGGAATCATCTTTCTTATCGGAAAGTTTTTCCGCGACTAAAGAGAATCCGATGATAATTAACATCACAAGTGATAAGACCGCACCAGAGTTATAGCCACCAGTACCAGTATTGAAATAGAATTCAATTAATGTACCGATGATTGGTAATTTACCATTACTCATGTGGAAGGCAATGACATATGATGACATGGTTGGCATGAATGTCATTGTAGCTGCAGAGATAATGCCTGGAACAGTCATAGGAATAATAACTTTATAGAACACTCTTACAGGATTAGCGCCTAAATCTGCTGCCGCTTCGATTTGGTTTTTATCCATTTTAAGCATTTGGTTATATAAAGGAAGAATGGCAAATGGTAAATAATCATAAACCATGCCCACGATTGTACCTAATAATGGGTAAGAAGCAGTTAACTGTGTCTTAAACATCGTAATAAAGGCTACATTAAGCATATCTTTTAACGCCATTGTACGGACAACGAAGTTGACCCACATTGGTAATAAGAAGACATACACTAGTACTTTATTCTTATTAAATTTCTTATTACTTAAGATAAAGGCAATTGGATAAGCGATTAATAAACAAATCGCTGTTGTGGCAAAAGCCACTAAGAAGGTCATGCCAATTGTTTTCCATTTTTCTGCTGAAGAGAAGATATCTGCCCAGTTTTTAAGCGAGAAATGACCTTCAGCATCAGTAAAAGCGTAGAAGAGAATTAAGAACAAAGGAATGATGACGAAAAATACCATGAAGACAACAAATGGTATATTCAAACTTCCCCTGAAGTTAAAGCGATGACGTCTTTGACGAGCAACAGCTTCCATTTTTACTTCTTAACTCCTTTACGTGATAAGTGAATTTGTGATTTATCAATAATGACAGAAACATTGTCATTTTCATTCCATAAGTCTGGGGAATTCAAAATGAAGTCCTCTTCTTCTTCGGTTCTGACCATGATTTCATAGTGGTCACCTAAGTAGATTAAAGAAATGATATTACCATGGATGTCACTAGCGTCTGGATCATCACTAATGGTGATAGCTTCAAATGGAACTTCAACATTGATTTCCATATCAACGACATCAATTTCGTTACCATTTTCATCCACTAAAACTTCGTTTTCATTAATCTTAGCGCCTGGGAATAATGGTAAGATATTAACATCAAATTCAGAGTTAGCAAATTCGACTTTATAATCTCTTGTAATATAGCCATCATAGAAGTTACTAACGAATGGCTTTTTCATGATTTGAATATTAACTGGTTCAACTTTTAAGCTGACTTTAATGCCTTCATCTAATTCAGCGGTTGATTGCACGATGACTTCAGATTTACCGACGTTGATGATGTATTCATAGTGCATACCTTTAAAGATTTTAGAGGAGATAACACCATCTACGACACCATTACCTTCTTTGCCTAAGATAAAATCTTCTGGTCTAACGACAACGTCAACTTTTTCATTGACTGGGAATTTACCAAAGTCAACTGGGTCAGCATCCCAATATTTATTTAAGAATCTAACTTTGTTATCTTTGGCCATTGTGCCAGTATAGATGTTAGATTCACCAATGAAGTCCGCGACGAAAGCATTATTTGGTTCATCATAGATTTCTTTTGGCTTACCAACTTGTTGGATTTCACCATCGTTCATAACAACGATTGTGTCAGACATTGTTAAAGCTTCTTCTTGGTCATGGGTGACATAGATGAAGGTAATGCCTAATTTTTTATGCATGGCCTTAAGTTCAAGCTGCATTTCTTTTCTCATCTTGAGGTCTAAGGCACCTAAAGGCTCATCTAACAATAAGATTTCTGGTTCGTTAACAATCGCTCTTGCAATGGCGATACGTTGTTGTTGGCCGCCAGATAATGTGGAAATATCTCTTTTTTCAAAGCCTTCAAGGTCAACAACTTTTAAAGCTCTTTCGACTTTTTCTTTGATTTCTTGTTTTGTGTAATGACGGAATTTAGTAACAACGTTACCATTTTTATCAGTTACTTCGTAAGGAATCTTTTTAAGTTTTAAACCAAAAGCAATATTGTTAAAGATATTTAAATGCGCAAATAAAGCATATCTTTGGAAAACGGTGTTAATTGGTCTTTTATATGGAGGTAATAAGGAAATGTCTTGTCCGTTTAATAAAATGACACCACTTGTTGGAAGTTCAAAACCAGCGATCATTCTTAATGTTGTAGTCTTACCACAACCAGAAGGTCCTAAGAAGGTCACGAACTCACCTTTTGTGATATCGAGATTAAAGTTATCGACAACTGTTGTGCCATCAAAAACCTTGCTGACACCTTGAAGCGAAATAATGATATTTTCTTTGTCCATAATTTCCCCACCTTTCCCCTGTAAATTTTTATTCAAAAAAATCACGCAAAAAATATATATAAAATTTAACAAAAAAACAAACAATTTTTTTAAAAATTTTTTTGAGGGGGGTTTTTGAAAAATTCGTTTTTTAGTTTTTCTTTGATATTATCAATATTTTTATAATTTGTTACACTTTGAAAATTTGTTACTTTTTTCAATGAGTTTTTTATCAATTTTTAGTGTTAATTTTTCTCTACAAAAATCGCATCAAATTTTTAAGTGATTTTTTGACCAATTTTTCGGGGTCATTTTTGAGGTTAATTTTATAGCCTTTTTGATAGCAACTTTTTATAGCAAAATCCCTCATACGCTTGCACGCGTAACATCTATTATTTATAATTCTTTTTATATGAAGAAAAAGTTACTTACTTTATTACCGTTATTACTTGTCCCTTTTATTATTAATGCTTGTAATTCAAATAAAACCAGCTTGACTTATGGCACATATATTGAAAGCGATGCTAGCTCATTGAAAGAGCTAAGTTGTACGGAATTAAAAAACAAGACTACTGAAGATAAAGAAGTCTTCCTTTTAGCGGTCTATCAAGATAAATATAGTGATGACTGCTTATGCTGGAACACTTTTAAAAATGTTATCGCTAACTACACGAATACGTATCATGAAGTTGTTTATACTTTTAACGCTTATAACCAAGATGAATCTATTAAGCAATTAAAGATTGAAAAACGAGAAGATAGCACTCCTTTGCTATATGTCTTTAGCGGTGAAAAATTAGTGGTCAAATTTTCTTACGCTGATAATCAAGATAAAGCCATCTTTGAAGATGTTAAAGGTGAGGCGATGAATGCTAGAGTGCACCGCAAAGTCAATAAACCTACAATGTATTATATTGATGAAGACTATCTAGAAAACAATTATTCAAAGGCAGAGCCACTATGTCTACTCTTTTTCCGCAGCGCTTGTGGCGATTGTAAATATGTTATCCCTAATGTTATTATACCCTACATTAATCAGCATCAATTAAAGAGCAATCTCTTATTATGCGATATTCAAAAACAATATGAAGAAGCAAGAAAAGCGGGCGCAAGCGAAGAAGAAAAAGCCCACTATCAAGAGCTAAAAGATAAATATGGATTAAGCGAAAAAGGTGACGCAATTTTTGGCTATCAAAACGGTGTTGTACCAACCGTTCAATATGTTAAAAACGGCAGATTAGAAGATGCTTCTGTTTATTTCAATGATACTGTTGATAAAAAGGATGATGGAAGTTTTTATATTTCTAATTCCTATTATTCAGAAGAACGTTTACCTCATCTTAAACATTTAAAAAATATGTCTACAGATAAAGCGGTTTTAAAAGGTAAAGAAATTAAAAACGGCATTATTAGTAATCAAAAAGGTGGCTATTACTGGTCTCAAGAAGAAGCAAGTAAAGCTCACCGCCCATTATTAGAAGCTTTCTTTGATTATTATCTGCTTTAGTTATTGAAGATATTTTTTAAAGATTAAGGCACCTTGATAATCTTTATATTGATCTAAATCTAATTCTTCACTTTCGATATATTGATAGTTAGGGAAGAGCTTTTTAAATTCTTCAATCATATCTCCATCAGGATAACCACTACCGTATTCCTTCATTTCGTAGTGCATTGGAATAACGATTCTTGGTTTGATAATATCGCACATGTTCTTTAATTCACTTGGATTAATTGTAAAGAAACCATTAATTGGGGCTAATAAAACATCAGCGTTTTTTAATGGATCTAAATATGGTCCAGTTAATTCACAACCAGTATCGCCCATATGAATAACTTTGTATTCATCTAAATCAAAGACATTAATACTATTCATGCCTCGCTTCTTACCATTTTCACGGTCATGAGGTACAGTAAGAGTGCCCGCTTTGATTTTATTTGGATTATCTTTAACTCTAACTAGATGGTATGCACTATGGTCAGCGTGAGCGTGTGAAACTAACACAGCATCAACTGGTTCGACTTGTGGAAATTTAAGATTCGGTACACTGCCATTTTCGTAAGGGTCAATTACTAATTCATAATCTTTTCCTTTAAGTAAAAATGAAGCGTGTCCTAGATAGATTATCTTACTCATATACTCTTCCTTCTTATATTATTTTACAGTATTTTTACGAAAAATATTATTAGTTTTGCAATGTGTTGATATTGTAATACATTGTATATATAATGTATGTAAGGACACAAAAGTATATGGCTGTTTTACAAGTGAGATTAGATGAAGATTTAAAAAATAAAGCAACAGCAGTTTATAACGAATTAGGTATCGATTTATCAACTGCAGTTAGAATGTTTTTAAAAAGGTCGGTTTTGGAAGGTGGTATTCCATTTTCGACGAGAATTAGTGAATCGACTCTCGACGCTATCTTAGCAATTGAAGACATGCGCGATACTTCAGAAAAAAACGGAAACTCTTCAATGACACTAGAAGAGATTAACGACGAAATAAAAAAATCAAGACTAGAGAGGAAAAAGAGAAATAAGAAATGAAGCATTTGGCTTTTTTTTCTTACATACAGAAAATTGATTTTTAGTATAAAAAGGATTACCATAGAATTAACTTGAAAAGGGGGTTAGAACATAATTATGGCAAAAAAAGAAAAGAAAGGTCCAGGTTTGTGGGCTGAATTTAAAGAATTCATCAATCGTGGCAACGCCTTTATGTTAGCTGTTGGTGTTGTTATTGGCGGCGCATTTGGTGCTATCGTCAATGCATTTGTTAACATGTTATTAAGCGTTGCTACTTGGGCAGTTCCTGGTGGCTTAAAAGGCTTAGTCACAGTCTTACCAGCTCTAAACGATGCTCAAAGAGGTCCAGTTGGACAATCTTTCCAAATGAAGGATTTAGTCGATCAAACAGTCGCTTTTGCTAAATCACAAGGTGTTACCATTACAAAAGAAAGCGATACATTTGTTCAATGGCAAACCGCTTTATTAGGTAAGTACACTCAACACGGCACAACATTCACTTTCAATGGTGCTGCAGTTATTGACTGGGGTGCATTATTAACCGCTATCATCTCCTTCATTATTATTGCTGCTGTCTTATTCATTATTGTTAAAGTCAGCAATGCAATGGCTAGAAAGAGAGAAGAGCTCAAAGCAAAAGCTCAAGAAGCTTACTACGAAAAGCATCCAGAAGAAAGACCAGTTCCACCAGAACCAGGAAAACCAGAACCAACTGAAATTGATTACCTTAAGAAAATTGCTGAACTTTTAGAAGCAAAAAATAAATAGTCATCAGTTCTGAATAAAAGAGACTTTGTGAATTCAAGGTCTCTTTTTTCTTTTTGACTTACTATAGTAATGGGACTATATTTAATAAAAAATATGAGTAAAAATAAATCAAGCAATTACATTTTCTTGTCACCTGTTTTAATCGTTAAAAAAGAACACCTCACTAAACGTGATATTCACAACATCAAAGCATCACTATCGCGAAAAATGGGTGTCTCCGCTTTGGTTGTTGCTTTTCTTATTCTTTTAGTAAATGTTGCTTCGTTTATTAGCATGAATATTGAAACAAGCTTCAAGCAAATTGAAGTTTATGGTTTAGCTTCATTTCTTGGTCAAGTTATTTCTATTGCAGGAACAATATGCGTTGCTGTTTTTGAATTTATTGCGCTTAAAAATAAACATCAAGTCATTAGAGAAAGATTTTCTCATATTTCGAATGTTTTGATGTTTATAGTCATGGGCATATATTTCTTCTTATCTTTATATGCCGATGCAGAACATGGATTTATGTCCACTCCTGCAGTATCACCTTCCGTTTTGCTGATAACTTTCTTTGTTCTTATACAGCCGGCTTATTGGAAGGAAGCTATTATCTTAGATAGCATTCTTACTCTTGGCTTAGTGGGGTTTGTTATCTTCGCCACATTTAAATATAACATTCAAGGTTTAGTCTATTATTTCCTCATCGCAATTTCTTTCCCAATTGGGAGTTATTTATTAGTCTCTATTCTTTTCTATGCTGAAACACAAAAATACTGTGAAGAATTAAGAAACCAAGCCTTATTCAATCACGCAGCATATGACCAATTAACACACTGCAAGAATCGTTATATGCTAAATAGCACTATTGAGGAGAACCTCAAAGAATGGAAAAACAATAAAGAACAATCCATTGTGGTTATGATGTTTGATATCGATGACTTTAAAAATTATAACGATCAATTCTCCCATGTCGCTGGTGACTATTGTTTGAAAACAATCTCTGATGGAATTAGAAAAGCATTCCCTTCTCCTTCTATTGATTTCTATCGTTATGGTGGAGAAGAATTCATCTTCTTTATGGAGGCAAATGACCTCGCTCAAGCAGAATATATTGTTGAGAAAGTAAGAACCACTGTCCTAAGACTTTGCATCGTTGCCCCTAAAGGAGCACCTAATCAGTATGTCACTATTTCTATAGGTGGCACATTTGTTAAAGTTGATGAAATAAAAGACTTTGAAGAAGTCATTAAAACCGCTGATAAGTATTTATATGAAGCTAAACGAAACGGCAAAAACGTTTCAGTATTAGATGGCAATCTAATCTCAAGCAAATAGCAAAAGAAGCGATTGTTAATCGCTCCTTTTTTTAGTTTTCTTCGTTTGCTTGTTCGATGATTTCTTTGGCTTTGTTTTCATCTATAGAATAATATGACTTCAGCCAAAATGATCGATTTGATTTATCACGGGCTATTATGTCAGTAAATACTACACCATCATCGAAGATTTTTATATCTATACGTGAAAAAATATAGCCTCCGAAATTTTGTTTACCATCATAATTAGTGTAATTGAAAAAGATATAATCTCTCTCGTAATAAGCGTGACATCCCCATTTATAGAAGATGGGGGCTTCCCACTCAAGAAATCTTATGATTTCAGTATCAATGGGCTGCTATGATGTGACCTGTTGTCAATGTTTTTTTACTAAGTAACCCTTAAATGATGCTTAGTTGAAGCCTTGAAGATTC
>JAGBLL010000124.1 GCA_017635465.1 Bacilli bacterium | reverse complement strand
CATCCTCTATCAGACGATAGTCGCGCAGAGCCTTGTGAAAATGCCATTGCAGTCGTCTTTCTACGTCCATCTGATTACTTCATGAATACCAAATAGACAGCACAGATAATCAGGAAGAAAGCCAGAATATGGTTCCAATGTAGGTTCTGACCTTGAAACATGATGTTGGCTATCACAGCAAAAACGCCCAGCGAGATACACTCCTGAATTACTTTTAGCTGTACCAGGTTAAAGGGACCGCCATTGCCCTCGAAACCCAAACGGTTGGCAGGAACCTGACAACAATACTCAGATAGTGCAAAACTTTTGCCCATCTGAGATTTTTTTTGTATCTTTGCAGCGCAATTCAAATTATATATCATTGTTTAATGTCTAAAATGTAAGTATATGAGAGCAATCGGTTATGCCAGAGTTTCTACTACAAAGCAAGACTTAGCCCGTCAGCGCGACAAAATTACTAATTTTTGCGCAGAAAACGGTTATGATTTAGAATTTATTATAGAAGATTTTGGAATTTCGGGTGCAACATTGCAAAGAAGTGGGTATCAAAGACTAAATTCACTCACAAATATAGAATGTGATATAATCATAGTTTCAGAAATATCTCGTTTAAGCAGAAAAGAACAAATTGTTGACGCATTAACAGATATTCAGAATATTCTAAATAATGGAATATCTGTTATTCTGCTTGACAATCCAAGCAAAATTTATAAAGCCAACGAGAATTTGAAACTTACCGAATTGATAATGCTCATATTTCAACTGTATGGGGCTGCACAAGAACGAATAGAAATTAAGAGAAAAAATCAAGATGGAAAGCAAGCACTTTTTAGAACTAACCCTTATGCACTTGTAGATGCGCACGTTCCATTTGGCTTTAGGAAAGTAAGAAACACAGTATCTTCAAGACCACAATATTTAATTGAGCAAGACCCAGAACAAGTTTCTGTTGTACGAAAGATATTTGAATTGGTTTTAGAAGGCAAAACACTTTATGGTGTTATGCAATATCTAAATGAGCGTAATATTAAAATCAATCGTGGATTTCCATCTTTACCTATTCTAAGCCGCATTATTCATAATGAATTGTATATAGGAATAAGAAAGCGTAAACAAACTTTTGGTAAGGAAGAAGGAAAAGAAGATGTTGCTATTCAGCATATAGAACCAATTATATCGGAGGATGATTTTGTTAAAGCTGGTGAGAAAATTGCGACTAATAATAAATTTGTTGCAACAGGAAAGGTATATTTCAATCCATTTAAGGGTATTATTAAGTGCCGTTGTGGACGTTCAATGATGGTAAAAGATAAAAAACCAGAGAAAGGTGTTTCTAAACTAACATATAGATGTTCTTGTAATGAGAGTAGGAACAGTCCACAGTTTTGCAGGTTTAATATTGATGAAATATCCTATGAGCTAACAAATTCTGTAATAAAATCCTTGTTCGTTCAGAGAAGTCAAGAAATAACCGATTTTTTTAGGAAATTGAGCGTAGGCAAGATTAAGGAGTTTCAAGAAATTATTAAAGGGATTGAGGATAAATGCCTATTTAACCGTGAACGGAAGAAACAGGTTGATGCAGAATATTCACTAAATGAAATGAAATTCCTTGCAACAAAGAACACAGGTTTTATTTCAATATTAGAAAAAGAACGTGAAAGAATAGACCTGAAAAATAAAGATGTGGAAAAAGAATTTTCAGATTTACTTACAAAAAAACGTGACTACGAAAATCGTATTAAATCAATAGAAAAAGCAAATCAATCAGCAGATGTTTATAAGCGTATCACAAACATCTCAAATGAAGAACTTACTGAGCTATTCCACCTATATCTTGAAAGAATTGAGTATTACCCAGCGACTTTGATGAAAGGGATATATAAAGTAACGTTTAAGTCTGGAAATGCATTTTATATCGCAATAACAAAAGTAAGAGCCTGCCCACAAGCGTTTTTGATTAATGGTAACGGCATTGGTAATTGTACTGTTGATGTGGAAACTGGAGATATAAACTACTGCTATGAAGTAGCCCAACATAATTCCAGTATTAATAATATCAACTTTGGATATGAAACTGTAAGTGGAACTGTGAACATTCGTGATTTTTTTGATAAGAAATTCGATAAAGCCCCATTTGCCT
>JAGBLL010000123.1 GCA_017635465.1 Bacilli bacterium | reverse complement strand
GACCGTTTTTTTATCTGCAATAATCCCCTTTTTCTTTAACGCTAAAACAATCTTGTTAGCTCCGTATACGCGGTTGGATTCTTCGAACACATTGATTACTTCTTGAGTCAAATCTTCAACACGTTGAACATACCAAGGCTTATCTAATAAATTGCTAATTATCCCATTCTTGCTAGAGTGGGATTTTTAATATTTAATGCCGAATTACATCTTCTTTTTCTGCAAGATATGTCCATTCTTTTGATGGGGATAGGAGCGTTATATCCCGCCACATTAAAAAGATTTTCGGAGAAAAAGAAATCATGGAAAAAGCAACGTGCATTTTTTGCATATTGCACATTCCGATAAGCCCGTTCCATGGCTGATTAATTTCAGGCTTTTTGTTGATTATTATTGATATGTATCGCAAACGTGATACAATATAGTCAAGGAAAAATATATGGCGAAAACTGAAACTGTTCATACAAGAGTTACTGGCGACATAAAAGAAAAAGCTGACAAGATTTTTAATCGTTTAGGATTAACAACGAGTCAAGCTATTACTCTTTTTTTGACTGCATCAGTAAACAACAATGGGTTACCTTTTGAATTAACATTGCCAGATGATGAGACTGATTTAGCTTTCGCAAAATCAATTGCCACTGTAGATGGTGTAGCCCCTTCTCAAGATGCTCAAAGAATTATGAGATTATATTCACGCGGCGAAATCGATTATGAAACGGCAGAATTCGCTATAGCGAGGTTATATAAATAATGAAGGATTCCTATGTTTATGAAGGCACAAATGTGCTAAAGAATAAATTAGATATAAAAGATGAAGCAACATTAGAAAAAGCCGAGTCTGATTTTGTTGGTCTTGCAGCTAATAGATTAAGACATAGTGATTTCGTTATAGAAAATATTCAAGATGGACTAAAAATTCATAAATTTTTGTTTTCTAATTTATATGATTGGGCAGGGCTGCCGCGAACTATTGATATTTTTAAAGGTGAATCATTATTAGGCGGTCGCTCAATTGATTATGTCTATGCCTCCTATATTGATAAAGCTTTAAATGATCTAAACAAGGAATTTCAAGAAGTAGACTGGGATGTATTAGATTCAAAAGAAAAAATAGAAAAGATATGCTACTTTGTTACAGAATTTTGGCATATCCATCCTTTTAGAGAAGGAAATACAAGAACTTCAGCAATGCTCTTATATTTTCTAATTAAAAAAGCAAATTTGCATGTTAATATCGATTTTCTATCAAAAAATGGTAAGTATTTCAGAAACGCTTTAGCGTTAAATTCCTTATATAGTAACTCCAAGCCAGAATATATTTTAGGAATTGTTACAGATTCAGTAACGCTTAAGAATATATCGAGCAAAAAATACGAAACAATTGAAGGATTTGAGGTTAATAAGTATTCGTACTCAAATCACACAATAGAGAAAATTAAAACAATAGAAAAGCCTTCTGATTGGCATAAATAGGTCTTTTTGATTAAGATTTATGTATCGGATTACAAACAGAGCTATTTTTTACGACTGAAGGATGTTTCGTATCACAAACGCAAAGGCAATCATATATTACAGTATCGATAAAAATCGGTACTTTTTTATTTTATTTTTCGTAGCAAATGATATAATAAAGTAAGAAAAGTAGGAAAAGTAAGAATATGGAAAACAACAATCAAGACCGCTTCATCGTTTCCGTTAAAGTGGGACCTAAAGGTCAAATTACTATCCCAAAAGAAGCTAGAGAAATGTTTGACATCAAAGAAGGTGAAACATTGATGGTTTTAGGTGATAGACAAAGAGGCATTGCCATTTTAAAAGCGGATGCCTTTTATCATATCGCGGAGGAAAAAGTGAAATGAGCACTATATTAAAAATAGAAAACGTTAGAAAAACGTATCCATCCTTCACTTTGAAAGATGTCTCTTTCGAAGTTGAACCAGGTCAAATCATGGGCTTTATCGGCCGTAATGGTGCGGGTAAAACAACCACATTAAAGTGCATTATGAATTTAGTTCACGCTGACAGTGGCAATATCTCCGCTTTTGATAAAGACATGAAGAAATATGAATTAGAGAATAAGCAAAGGATTGGTTTTGCTTTAAGTGAACTCAATTACTATCCAAACAAAACCATTCGTCAACTAATGAATGTCACTAAGAGATTTTATAAGCAATTCGATGAACAAAAGTTCAACGAAGCATGCCGTTTATTTAATCTCAATATTGATAAGAAATTAGAAGAACTCAGCAGTGGTATGAAAGTTAAATTCTCTGTTGCAGTGGCCTTATCTCATCACGCTGAATTATTAATTTTAGATGAACCAACATCTGGTTTAGATCCAGTTTCAAGAGAAGAAGTCTTAGACATCTTCCGTCAAATTGTTAAGAACAAAGATAGAGCGATTTTATTCTCCACACATATTACGAGTGATTTAGATAAATGCGCTACTGATATTACCTATATTCATAATGGAGAAATCATCTACACAGGTAAGAAGAAAGATTTTATTAATTCATATTTATTTATCAAAGATAAATCATTCAATAAAAACTTATTAAATGAATACATTTCTTATAAAGAACTTGATGACCATATTGAAGGTTTAATCAAAGCTGATAAAAAAGACGTCTTTATTGAAAACAACATAGAACCAGTCGAACCAGATTTAGAACAAATCATGGTCTACATCGAAAGGAGCAAAGATCAAAATGAAAGCTTTAATTTATAAAGAACTCAAACTAGCGATGCATCCTATTTGCTATATCTTCGTCGCTTTATTTCCTTTAATGATTCTTATTCCTTCTTATCCGTTAGGTATAGGATTCATCTATGTCTTAGTTTGCTATCCAATCCTATTCTTAGGCGCTAATAAGGGGCAACAAAGTAACGATTTACTTTATTCGACATTATTACCAGTGCGTAAAAAAGATATCGTAATGGCAAGAATTATTACTGTCATCTTAATGCAAGTAGCCTTTATTCTCATTATGTCTGCATTATATCCAGTAGCATTTATTTCTAATGAAGCGATTAGACAAGCTTCAGATGATCCAACAAAACAGTTCGTTCCAGGATTAGGTTTAAATAGTTATGTTCTCCTTTTAGCGATAGCAATTATCGGCTACGCTATCGCGGACCTCATCTTCTTCCCAATTTACTACAAACATGGTAAATCCATCGTCATGTCGACATTGTTCACTATCTTAGGATTTGTTGTCTATATCGGTGTTTTGACAATTGGCTTACCATATATTCCAGGATTATCAATCTTAAATGATATTCATATCGGTATCCAATTTGCGATACTAGGGGCCGCAATTATAATCTCATTTGCCTTACATATCGTTGTTTATAAGGTATCATCGAAGCGCTTAGAAAAAGTCGACTTTTGAAAAATAATCATAGATTCTTAAAAACTATCACGCTATTAGTGGTAGTTTTTGTTTATGCTAAACAATAACACTTAACTGTTATACAATGGATCATATGAAAAGGATACTTATTGCCTTATTTGGAACCGCAATAATTTTCTTTACCCTTGTTTTTACTTTCGGAACTTTATCTGTTAAAAAAGGCGAGGAATTTAAAGTTGCAATGGTCACAGACTTTTCTGATGTTAATGACGCATCTTTTAACCAAGCTTGTTATGAAGGCGGTAAAGAATGGTGCAAAGAAAATGGCATCAAGTTCAATTACTATAAGCCATCAAGTATCTCTTTAGCGGAACGTATTAAATCTATCAATTTAGCGATTGACCGTGGTTATGATGTCATCTTATGCCCTGGTTTTGCTCTTGGTGAAGCCATCGCTGAAGTTGCTCCTAAACACCCTGATATCAAATTTATTGGCTTAGATATTACTAAAGATGATTTTCCTCAAAATTTCACATTAACTGATAACATTACTGTTTATAACTATCGCGAAGATATCGCTGGCTATATTGCCGGCTACGGAGCAGTTAAAGAAGGCTTTACCAAGCTCAGTTATTTAGGTGGTATGCCTTCAGCCTCAGTTATTAGATTTGGTTATGGTTATGTCCAAGGAATAGACGCTGCCGCTCAAGAACTAGCGACGAACGTTGAGATCCAATATGTTTATGGCGGTCAATTCTTTGGCGATAGTGAAATATATAAATATGTCGATAATTTATATAAAGTCAATAAAACAGAAGTCGTCTTTGCCTGTGGTGGAAGTATTTATACTTCAGTCGCTCTTGCGGCTAAAGAAAATAATGGTTATGTGATTGGTGTTGATAGTGACCAAGCACCTATCATTGACCGTGATTATGAAGAAGGTATTTGCATTACTAGCGCGATGAAGGGCATCAAACAAACAGTTATCGATAAATTAGATGACTATTATTACAAAGGCAAGTGGGAAAAAGATATTAATTATCTTGGTTTAGTTTCTAGTGAAGAGCCAGAACATAATTATGTGCAGTTACCGCTTGATACTTGGAGAATGAAAAACTTCACGATAGAAGATTATAAAACTTTGCTTAAAGAAATTATGGATGGCACTAAGACTGTCTCTTCTGAAATCCAAGATTACCCAGTCGTTAGTGAATATACGAAAGTGAATTATCGAGGTTCAATTAAATAATATGAAAGAAGTATACGCTATTGAAATGCTCGGTATCACCAAAAAGTTTGGCAATATTTTGGCAAATGATCATATTGATATTCGCTTAAAGAAAGGCCATATTTTAGCCTTATGCGGTGAAAATGGTGCGGGTAAGTCCACAATTATGTCCATTTTATTTGGCTTAATTGAACCAGATGAAGGTGTCATTAAAAAAGAAGGAAAGGTGGTTCATATTACTAATCCTAATGACGCTACTAGATTAAATATCGGCATGGTTCATCAACACTTTAAATTAGTGGATACTTTTACTGTTTTACAAAATATCATCCTTGGAGATGAAACTCTAAAAGAGTTTAATGATAATCCAAACTTCTTTAAGAAGACATTTAATTATCTAAATAAACATCTTTTCAAAATCGTCGATTATAAAAAAGCTAGAGAAGAAGTTAATAAGATTATTAATCAATATGATTTACAAGTTGATTTAGATCAGAAAATCGAAGATATCTCTGTAGAAACACAACAAAAGGTTGAGATTATTAAAATGCTTTATCGTCAAAACGATATCTTGATTTTTGATGAACCAACCGCTGTATTAACCGAACAAGAAATCCAAGACTTCTTACAAATACTTAGAAACCTTAAAAAAGAAGGTAAATCAATTATCTTTATTTCCCATAAACTCAATGAAGTATTTGATGTTAGTGATGAAATCACTGTCATTAGAAAAGGGCAATATATTGATACTTTAAAAACTAGTGAGACCACTAAAGAAGATATCTCCGCTTTAATGGTGGGAAGAAAAGTAAATGGTTTTGCTATAAAAACTCAAATACAACCAGAAGAAGAAGTTTTAAGAGTGGAACATTTAACAATGCTTGATCCAATTAGCAAAAAGAAAGTTGTTAATGATATTTCTTTTAACGTTAGAAAAGGTGAAATCGTCACTCTTGCGGGTATTGATGGTAATGGGCAACAAGAAGTCATATATGGCATTACTGGCATTAAGAAAATACAAAGTGGCAATATCACTTTAGGTGGTAAAGATATTTCCACTCTTTCCATAAGAGAAAAGATTAAATCAGGTATCTCTCATATCCCAGAAGATAGACATAAACACGGCCTTGTTTTAGATTATTCAATCTATGAGAATTCAGTATTAGACCGTTATTATGAAAATCAATTTTCTAAATATTTATTCTTAAACGATAAGTCAATTAAACAATACGGTGATGCTTTAATTGAAAAATATGATGTCCGTTCTAGTGGGGATGGTCACACAATTGTTAGAGGTCTATCAGGTGGTAATCAACAAAAGATTATTATCGGTCGAGAAATAGAACGTAACCAAGATTTATTAATTGCCGTGCAACCAACAAGAGGTTTAGATATCGGAGCGATTGAAGGTATTCATAATCTTTTGCTTAAACAAAGAGAAAATAAAAAGGCTATCTTACTCGTCTCTCTTGAGCTCGATCAAGTCTTAGCGTTATCTGATCGTATTTTGCTCATGTATGAAGGTGAAATCGTTGGTGAATTCTTACCTCAAGAAGTGAGCAAAGAAAAATTAGGTTTATATATGTCTGGCGCTAAAAAGGATAAGGTCAACGCTATAAAGGAGAATAAACATGAATAAGATAAAGATGTTTTTCTCTTCGTTATTAAAAAAGGATGCTACTAAAACTGTCATCACTTCTTTATGGTGCGCCTTAATCGGTTTGATATTAGGTTTTATTATTCTTTTATTTATTAACGCTAAAGAGGCTGCCTACGGCATGACTTCTGTTTTAGGCAATTATTTAATCTTTTCTAATCCACAAGATAGACTAAATTATTTTGGACAAACACTAGCAAAAACTGCGCCATTAATTGCGATGAGTTTATCTATTCTTGTCTCTTATAAAGCAGGATTATTTAATCTCGGTGCCTCTGGTCAATATTCTATCGCAGTTATCGTTATTTCATTTTTAGGAATTGGTTTGAACTGGCCATGGTGGATAGTCATGATACTAGCGATGATATCCGCTTCAGCATTTGCAATGATATCAGGTGCTTTAAAAGCATATTTCAATGTTAACGAAGTTATTTCAGGTATTATGCTTAACTGGATAGCCTTATATCTCACTAATGGCATCCTTTCTAATAGCACAAATGTTTGGGATTCTGCTCACTCAGAAACATATACAATTTCTAATTCTTCTAATGCTTATATTCCTTCAATTGGCTTAGACAAAGTATTTGCTGGTAACTCTATTGTGGGTTTAGGCATGGTTCTTATATTAATAGTAGTGGCAGTTATTTTCATATTATTTAAGAAAACAACAATTGGTTATGAACTTAAAGCAACAGGATTAAATGGGGATGCCGCTGATTACGCTGGTATTAATAAGATTAAAAATATCTTCATAGCAACTGGTATATCTGGTGCTTTAGCAGGTTTAGCAGCGGTACTTAGTTTACAAAACGGCTTTACCGCATGGAGATTAGGCTCAACTCCTCCTGATATTGGTTTCCAAGGTATATCTTCTGCTTTCTTAGGAGGATTACATCCAATTGGAGTCATCTTCTCATCATATTTCATCGTTCATATTACTGAAGGCGGTTCAATGATTACTGATTTAGGCTTCTCTCCAGAAGTCGCCTCAATCATGACCTCGGTCATCATCTATTTATCAGGCTTTGTAGTTTTTGTTAAAGAAGTGATGCATAAACATGAAATCAAAAACGAATTAAACAAATTAACTAGAGAAAAGGAGGAGGAAGTATGATTGTCGTATTATCAACATTTTCATTTCTTTTAGCCTATATCTCTATTTTAACGATTAGCGCTTTTGGTGGCATGTTCTCCGAAAAGAGTGGCACTTTAGCTTTATCTCTTGAAGGAAGCATGACTTTTGGTGCCTTTGCCGCGGGTGTGGCAATGCATTTATTACCCGCTACTTTGCCTGACGCATTAAGCGCTCTAATTGTGATATTAATTGCTTTAATAAGCGCGGGTTTATTCTCTTTACTTTTAGCCTTAGCTTGTGTCACTTTTAAAGCTAATCAAACATTAGTGGGTACGGCCTTAAATATCTTAAGTACCGCTATTGCGGTAGTCTTAATTAAACACATCACGAGAACTGAGACTTTACCTGTTGGTAATTCTCGTCTTAATTTTACAAGATTCTATGAAATCTTTAATGTTGATATGTTTGGCATACAAGGCGTGAAATTTAATTGGTTGATACTTATTGTTTTAGTTCTCGTTCCAATAGTGTACTTACTTATTTATAAGACACAGTATGGTTTAAGGCTTTCTGCTTGTGGTGAGAATCCATCAAGCGCTGATTCGTTAGGTATTAATGTTAATAGAACTAGATATACTGGTATCGTTTTATCTGGTTTATTCGCGGGTTTAGGTGGTTTATTACTGATCACCATGAACGCTGAATGGGAATTCGCTAATGGGGCAAATGGCTTTGGTTATCTCGCTTTAGCGGTCTTAATCTTTGGCCAATGGAAACCTCTATACATTTTCTTAGGAGCGTTTATTTTCTCCATATTTAAAACATTATCAGTTGTTTATCCATCAATCGATATCTTAGCAAATTTAGGCATCTCTTCTTATTTCTATTTAGCGTTACCTTATGTTGTTTGCTTAGTGGTTTTAATCTTTACTAGCAAGAAAAATGCTGGTCCGAAAACTCTTGGTGAACCATATGATAAAGGGAAAATATCATAAGAAAAAAGACCTTAATGGTCTTTAATCTTTATAGAACTTTAATTCATCGAAATATTTTTGAATGATTTCGTTGAATCTTTGATATAACTCGTCGTCTTTTTCTTTACCAGCAAAGCCGATAGATTTATATTCACCTCTTAAGGCTTTAACTTGGTTAACTTCTTCATCGGTGAATTCGGAATTAGCAAGTAAGATTCTCGCTCTTTTAATGAGCTCTTCTTTCTTGGCCACTCTTTCTTCAAAGACTTTTAGCATCTCGCTATGGCGTTCTTTTTTCTTTTCTTGGAATTCATCCATTACTTTAGTAAAGTCTTTCCATAAGTATTCATCGCCTTTACCAGAATAACCAATTTCTTTCCATTCTTTTCTTAAAGCATCCATTTGAGCATTAGCGTCTCTAATGTTTTCAACATTGATAACTTCTTTTGCTCTTTCAATGATGCTTTCTTTCTTTGCTCTTTTTTCGGCATTAGCCTTATCTAATTCTTCAAAGTAGGCTCTCTTCTTCGCATAGAAAGCATCTTTCACTTGTCTAAATTCGTTCCAGAGTTCATCATCTTGTTCTTTTGTGGAACTACGTCCTGCTTTTTTGAATTCTTCACTTAATCTATCGAGTTCACGATTCGCGGCAATGATTTCTTTTTTATCTAATAACTTTTTCGCCGCGGCGATAATGCTCTTCTTTTCTTCATAAGGCGAAACGAGCAATTTTGGTTCTTTCTTAGAAAGTTCATTAAATAAGGCAATGGCTTTATTTGTTTCTTCTTGTTCTAAGAATGTATCTTCATCACGGTCTGTGATGTATTTAAATTGTCTTCTTAATAATTGAAGATCCTCGTTTCTATCATCTAAATTCTCACATTCGAGAAGTTCTTTTGCTAACGCAATAAATTCTTGTTTGGTCATATTATTCTCCAGGTTAATCCTTATATATTGTAAATGAGTATTTCCATAAATGTAACAAATATATCTTTTTTACATAAAAAGAGTCACAAGGACTCTCATTATTTAATGATGAAGTGGTGTGGGTCTAACGCTCCACAAGTAGGATCAATGTTGTAATTATCTTTAGCGTCTTTAGCGTCAATATAGTATTTAACTTCATCGCCACTTTCTAAACCTTCAAAGACGAAAGTGTAGTTAGTGGTTTCTAAATATTGATTCATTGGCTTTTCGATATATTGACTATCGTTTATTGAGTAGTGGATAGTAACATTATCTAATTCCTCGTTAGCATAGCTAACAACGTTAGTTTTGATAACATAATGCTCTTTTAAGTCAACTTCACCATGATACACCTCACGTGAATCAATAAAGACCATGTTTTGATCAGGTACTTCGTGAGTGCGGCAGTGTAAAGCATCAGTATTTAAGAATTGACGGCCATAGGCATCATTAGAAGAAAATCCTTTTAAACCGATAACTTCATAGCCTGGTAAAGCTTCTTGGTAAACTTTAATAGCGTTTTGGTTATCAGTAGCGTCACTACCTAGAGGTAGATATACATGATTATTAGCGATTAATGAATTCGTGTAAGGGGCTATGACATTACCACCTTTTTCATCAACGCGGTAGATGCGGTAATTATAGCCATAGACACATTTCGTGTTCGCTAATTGGTTAGCCACTTGTTCGTAATATTGGTAACGACTATTAGTTTCAGGTAATCTTGCAACAATAATCTTATCTGGTGCGACAATCTTACCCCAGCAATCAATATGAGCGATATAGTCACCTTGTGGGTCAATGGTAATGACATAATTATCAGTGCCAGTATATCTTTTCATCTGTGTCATGACTTTAGAACGATTGTAGCTATTTTCTTGAATAACTAAATCATCACTAAAGGCGGTGCCACGTCCATCTTGCATTAAATTACCACCGGTATGAGTGAGATACATTTTGTTATATGGAATATCAAAATATTCCGCTAAAGCACTAGGAACAGCGTTTTGTTCATATCTAGGACGGTTATATGTAAAATCAGTAATTGTTAATTGTTTTTCTTTGAAAACATAGAAAGGTGAGAAGTCTCTAACCCAATAAGCATAATCACTATCAATAGGCATATCAATAAATGTCACATTATCGACATTAACGCCACCTCCAACAAGTTCGCTTCTTGCTTTAGTAATACGTGATTTATTACTATCATCTGGATTGACTAATAACAAAATTTTATTAGTTTCCGCAATGCTCTTATAAACGCTTAAAGGCATATTTATTGGGTAGCACATTTTCACCATAGAGGCTGGTTCAAATTCCGCAGGCATTCTCATAGAGAATGTATCAATGGTTTCATAATTGACTAATGGATCAACTGGTTCAATTGGTGTTGAAGAACTACTTGAACTAGAAGAACTACTAGATTGACTTGATTGAGTAGAAGAAGTAGATGAGCTACTAGAACTCACACTAGAACTAATTGAAGACGAACTTGAACTAATCGAAGAAGAAACGCTGCTACTAGAGCTAGGTGCTTGACTAGATGAAGCGCTTGATGAAGAAACGCTGGAAGAACTACTTGAACTACTAGCAGAGGACGAACTACTAAACGCGCTAGAAGAATTACTAGCCATTGATGATTGACTGGATTGCTTGCTACTAGAGGCTTCTTTACTAGATGAGCTAACCTCTGAACTACTAGAACTAATAACGTTAATAGATGAACTATTTTCACCGCTTGAAACATTAATAGTGGAACTCACTAATGATGGTTCATTACTAGAACTAGCATCAAAACTAGAAATAGCAGGATGACATGAAACAAGCGCGACAGCGGTCAATATTGATACAACTGAAATAGTCTTAAAAGTTTTCATAGAAAAGATTATAAACCTTTTATTTTTAAAATTATATAAAAATATAATTGAAAAGAACTCCAGTCTTACCAGAGTTCTTTGTGCTTATAAATTGATTCTTTTTCTGGATTGATATCCCTTAATTTTTTCGCGGGATTACCGACGTATATCGCGCCACTTTCTAAGTCTTTAACAACTACAGAGCCGGCTCCTACAACGACATTATCATGAATTGTGACACCTGGAAGAATAGTGACATTGCCCGCTATCCAGCAGTTATTACCGATAGTAATTGGTTTAGAATATTCTCTATTAGTTTCATAGCCACGCTCTTGATCAAAATAGATATTTCTTTCTTCCGCAATATATGGATGCATTGCAGTTAAGATTGAAACATTAGGGCCAAAGAAGCAGTTATCGCCAATAGTGACAGGGGAAACATCCAAGACCACTAAATTGAAATTGAAGTAGCAGTGTTTACCAATTTTAATATTGCTACCATAGTCGACAAAAACTGGTCCTCGAATAAATGATGATTCATCAGCGTGAGGAAATAATTTCTTAAATATTTCAAGCCTTTGAGGATCGCCTTCTGCTAAAGAGTTATAGGCTAAATATAGTTCATTAGCCTCGATTCTTTCTTTGTACAAAATAGGATCGACTGAATCATATATTTTGCCTTGAAGCATTTTTTCTTTTTCGTTCATATCATCATTATAATATAGTTTGATAGAAACTGACTAAAAATATTTTAAATGGCATATTTCTGTTGTAATCTTTTTGTATAGAGGAATTTTATTCAAGATGAATCGAGGTATTTTTTATGGTTGGAAAAAATAATAGCAAGAAAGTTATCAAATTTAGTTTATTGATGCTTTCAGCAGTGTGTATGTTCATTTCAGGCTGTTCTAATAGCAACCCTTCAACAGTATCAAATGATCCTTCATACGATATTGTTAGACCAACATTCACACCAGATTATGATAATTATGGTGTTAATGAAAAACCATCTGGTGTCAACATGACATATTATTCGGATATTTATTCTCGTGGTTTCTCTTGGCTAACTGATGAAAACACAGAAGCTACTGAATTATATCTCGCTGAAAGTGATAAAGGCGAAGCCGCTGATTTCACTGATGCTCAATTAATTCAAGGCACGAGCTTAAAATTATCTTATGATACATCTGGCAATATCACCGCTGAAGGATTAGACAAAGCCAAAGGTAGTGGTAACACTAAAGCCATGAATCTTATCTCACATAAAGTACACGTCGAAAACCTCAAAAAAGGCGTAGCCTATAGTTATAAAATCGGTTCACCATCGGGTTATTGCTATGGTGCTTTTATCGTAGAAAAAGAACAAGTAGAAACAATAACTGCAGTTAATTTAAGTGATGCCCAAACTAAAGATCTAAAGAAAACAAATGTTTGGAGAAACACTTTCGTTAAAGCGGTTGAAAAAGCGGGTAAAGGGTTAGATTTTGCTATCCATAACGGCGATCAATTCGACCAAAATAACGCTAGTGGTAATGATAAAGAACCATTTAGATTGTTTAGATATTCCAAAGCCATTGATGTCATTCAAGATTATAAATTTGATATCCCATATATGGCTTCTTCAGGTAACCACGAACCATCTTCTCCATATTCTCATTATTTAATGAGTGACGTGAATTATGCTGGTTATGATTATAAAGGTGGCTATTACTCGTATGACTTTGCTTATGCTCATTTTGTGGTGCTTAACACTAACACAGTGAACGATGAACAAATCAATTGGCTAAAGCAAGATCTAGACAATGCAAAAGAAGCCAAATGGAAAATTGTTGCTATGCATATCTCTCCTTATTCAACTGGTGACCATAGCAATAAAACAGAGAATCAAAAAATCGTTGAAAAATTTACTCCAGTCTTCTCTGAAAAACATGTTGACCTTGTTTTACAAGCCCATGACCACACATATAACAAGACAAAAGCTTATCGCTGGGATGCAGCGGGTTATACAACAACATATGGAAACGATGAAGTCGTTAACTTAAACCCAGAAAAAGAAATAGTTAATGATGTTGAATACGATAAAAACTCAAACGGCACATACTATGTGACTACAGGCGCTGCTGGACATAGATGCGGTGCGGAAGAAAGTGATGGCATTTGGGCGGAAGTCGTTAAAGACGGCGATGAAGTCAAAGGCTTAAATCCTAGCAAAACATTCTTAAGCAATAAATATAAGAATGAATATGGTTATTTGACGCAATCTAATCAATACGAATCATACAAATTCGGTAGTTATACTTCTAGTCAAGACTATAAAGTTGGCGATCCTGCAACAGGCAATATTAACGCTCAAATGTTTGGTGTCTTGAATTTGAGTAAAACAACACTCACTTATGATGCCTATACTGTAAATGGTGAAACAGTGAAATTATTTGACACATTAAATGTTTTAAAAGCATAAAGGATGCTTTATAATAATTGATAGGAGATTTACACTATGACAAACTTTCAAGTTTATAGAAAAACATTATCATTCTCATTGTTGATGTTTTTAGTTGACTTACTAATTTTAGTAGTCCTTGCTGGTGGTGCCACTGCTGGCTTCTTTATTGGTTTCAATGCTGTTTCCGCTTCTGGTGATGCTCAAGCTGTTGCTGGTATCGTCGGTTTATTAATCGGTTTCATCATTGGTATCGTCGGTGCAGTTCTTATTAACATTTTCATTCTTAATAGAATTAAAGCCGCACAAATCGCCATGATGGTCAAAGGCGTGACAGAAGGTAATTTACCAGATAAAACTTTCCACGCTGGCTTTGAAGAAGTTAAAGGCAGATTCGGTAGCATCACACTTTTCTTCTTTATCACAAACGCGATTAAGAGTGTCTTTAGACAAATCGGTAGAGGTATTAATAAAGTGGGTACTGCTTTAGGTGGTGACACAGGTAATACCATTACATCTGTTATTGATTCCGCTATTCAAACATTAATCGGTTATTTATGCGATTGCTGCTTAGGTTGGATTCTTTTCAGAAAAGATCAAAACGCTGCAAGAGCGGGTTGTGAAGGCGCTGTTATCTTCTTTAGAAGTGGCAAAACCTTATTCCGTAATATCGGTAGAATCTTCGGTATGGGCTTCTTATCGTTCATCGTTATCGGTGGTGCATTATTCGGTCTTAACTACCTCATCTTCTCATCGGTTCCACAATTATCACAAGCTCTCTTTGAAGCTGTGCAAAAAATTGCTACTGAAGATGGCGGTACAGTTCCAGAAATTCTTTCTACACCAGCTTTAGTTAACGTTGTCATTGCTATTTTCATCGCTGTCTTTATGTGGTCTACTTTACACAGTGTCTTAGTTAGACCATTCATCCTTGTCGGTGTTATGAGAAACTACATGGCCGCTGGTCAAGCTAGTATGCCAACCGAAGCTGAATTTGAAGAAGTTGCTAGAAAAGCACCAAAACTCAGAAAGCTTCAAGAAAAGATTCAATAATCACAAAAGAATCAAAAATAGGGGTAGATTTTCTACCCCTTTTATTTTTACCGCGCTATAATTAAAATGTCATCTGGAGGAAATTATTATGGCTTCAAAAGCAAACAAAGATTATTTTGGTTTATCTTGGATTGTTAGCTTAATTCTTGCAATCATCCCAATCACTTCTTGGATCTTCGGTTTTGTTACTAGATTCAAAGAAGGCCACTGGGTTTGTGCGTTAATCCGTGTCATCTTTGGTTGGAACATCATCTGGTTATTAGACTTAATCTGCATGATTTTCGCACATCACATCTTCAAATTATTCTAATCAAAATACAACCAAACACAAGGCGGGCAAGTCCCGCTTTTTGTGTGTTATTCAAAAGGGTTATCAATTGTAAATTGAAATCAGTTTTGTTATAGTGTATGCGTTATGGAAAGAATCGACTACATTTTAGACTTTTGTAAAGAACTCGGAAAACAAATGATCGTCTCTGGGGCGAACATTGAACGCGTTAATATGACAATTGAAAGAATCTGCCATGCTTATGGCCTTCACGATGTCACATGCGCTAATTTGTCGACTCGTATTTCCATCAGCGCTAAGGATGAACAAAAGCATTACGCTTCTCGTCAAACAGATGTTCCTCCTCAAGCTTTAAATCTCGAAAGATTAAAAAAACTTAATAATTTATCATTCGTCGTTACAGAGCAACTTCCAGAAGAATCAACATTACCTGGTTTGTTAAAAGAAGTTAAATCAAACGACTTCCCATGGTGGGTCATCATGATTGGCTATATCGTTGCTATGGCGATGTTGGCCAGAATGTTCAATGCCTATCCTGCTGAGATATTAATTGTTGAACTAAATACTTTAATTCTTTTCGGCATATCACGTTTATTAACAAGAGTGCATATTAATAAGATCATTACAAACGCTGTTAGTATGCTAGTATGTTCGCTTATAGCGATGGCATTTTACCAGTTGCATTTCATCGAGAACTTCTATGTAGTCATTATCACTAATGCCTTCTTCCTGATACCAGGTATTCCGATGGTTAACTGCGCACGAAATTTATTATGTGGTAATGAAATGAATGGCATTATCGATTTATTAAAAGTGTTATTAGAAGTAACGTCAATTGTCGCGGGATTAGCCGCTGCATATGCTTTATTGGGTAGTAAATTAGATAATTCTCTATTAGAGCCAGCTATTGAACAGTTAAATGCTAGAAGAGAAAACATGAATCAATTTGTTTCTTCTATTGAACTTGTGGTTTTAACTTTATTAGCTTCTGCTGGCTTTAGTATTGTTTTTAATATTCAATGGAAAGATTTGCCATTTGCCGCAGCTGGTGGCATGATTGTTAGAATATTCTATATTTTGTTCCAATTAGCCTTACCAGATTATCGCTTTGTCTTCGTTGCCTTAGCAGCTTTCTTTGCGGCTTTATATAGTGAAATCTTGGCGATTACTAAAAAAGAACCATCGACCTTATTCTTATATCCATCAATTGTTCCTTTAATCCCTGGCGATTTATTCTTCTATGTAGCTTTAGGACTAGTGTGGCAAAACCACCTATTAAAAGACTATGGACCATCATTAGTGCTCTCTTTAGTTGGTATTTCTTTAGGATTCGTCTTGTGCTCCACAATTGTGCACTATGTGAGAAAATTCAAATTCTTAAGGAAAACAACTGATGAAACAAAATAATCTCATCCTAGCGGTTAATGGCACTTTAATGCGTGGCCTAGAACTTGAGAACAATCTCAAGAATGTTAACGCTACTTTTATAAAAGAATCTAAAACAGAAAAAGCTTATAGTCTATTTTCGATTAACGATCAATATCCAGCGATGATTAAAGTCGATGAAGGTGGTAACACCGTTGATGTTGAATTATATGCGATTAGCGAAGAAGGTATTAAAGAAGTATTAAGTAAAGAACCTCCAGGCTTAACCATCAAAGAAATAACATTGATTGATGGTCAAAAAGTTCAAGGTGTGATTGGCTTACCTGAAATAACGAAAGGTCAAAAAGAAATTACCACCTATGGTGGTTGGAGAAACTATCTTAAAAGTAAGAAGGAAAACAAAATGAAAAAATTATTCTTATATTACTCATATACCGGTAATGGTGATTTAGTGGCTAAAGAAATGGAAAAAAGAGGTTTCGAACTAAGAAAAATTGACACAGTTAAAAGACTTCCTAAATCTTTCTTTTGGTCAATGATGGTGGGTGGCTTTCAAGCAGGTTTATCTCTTAGAGCTAAATTAAAAGAATACGACCATAATATCGAAGACTATGAACAAATCGTTATTGGCTCACCAATATGGAACGGTAAATTCCCTCCAGCGATTAATACCGTTCTTAAAACATTGCCTTTAAAAGATAAAAATGTTTCATTTCTATTTTATTCAGGTAGTGGTGAAGGGGCTAAAGCTCTTAAACGCATTAAAAAGGAGTATCCAAACGCTCAATATGTCTTCCTTCAAGAGCCTAAAAAGCATCTGGATGAATTAAACAAGATCAATTATTGATATGAAAATATTTGGGATAATTAGACGCGCCATATTCATATTCTTACTCGTGGCTATCATCATTGTATGGGCTGTTTTAAAAACGAATGAAAATGTCGCCGAAGTTATTACACAGACAGTCGCTAAAGGATACGGTAAAGGACTAAGCTATGTAAGCGCTTTAGCGCCACACGTTTCTTTAACAGAATTACTATTTGTTTTAATTGTTGTATTAAGTATCTGCTTAATCGTTTTAGCGATTAGAGATTTTATCAAATTTAGACCATTTAAAGCTATTTGTCGATTATTAGATATCGCTTTAATGGTTGTTACTGTTATTGCTCTATATAGTGTTTCTTGTGAAGCGGCTTATAACCGTAAAAAGATGCCTCTTCCATATTATCAAGAAATTGTTAAACATGACCAATTTGTCCCTATTTATAATTATTTTGCTAATGACATCAATACTTGTATTGATAGCTTGGAATTTAATGAAAACGGTGATGTTAAAGAAATGCCTCTTAATGATTTAGTTAAAGAAATCAAAGAAGCTTATAAGATTATTAACAATAACCCATATTTTTATAATCATTTTGGTAACGTTAAACCAATGTTATCATCATTCTTATATCGTGAATTTCAAATTACTGGCGTGACTTTTAACCCTTTAGCGGAGGCTAATATTAATACTTTAAATACTCATAGTGATATGCCTTTAACCGTGGCCCATGAATTAGCTCACACAAAAGGCGTGATGCGTGAAGATGACGCGAACAAATTAGCGTTCTATGTCTGTTTAAATAGCGATTCTCCATATTTAAGATATTCAGTCTACTGTGGTTATTTTGATCAATTAGAAGTTATCGCTTCATATTTAAAAGATGACGAAAAACCTTCTTTAGTGACAATTAAACCAGAATTATATAAGACAAGAAGTTACGTTTATAGTTATTGGAAAAAGCATGATTTATTAAGAAATATCGGTGATTTCTTTAATAACTTATATATCAAATCTAGTGGTGTAGAAGAAGGTACTGCTTCTTATACGATTGGCACTAATGATTATGAATATGATGATACTGTTAATGAATTAAGCCCATCAACTTATCAATCTTTATTCCTTGAAAAATATTATCGATAAAGTTGCATATCGTTAGAGAATAAATATTAAATCGCATACAATGTTAACCATGAAAGAAAAACGAATTATTAAAAATCAAGATTTTACAGGCGAAAGAGCGTTGTTCATGACTAATAACGCTATTTTGGAAAATGTCTTATTTCATGATGGCGAATCGCCATTAAAAGAGAGCAGTGACTTGTTAGTCAATAAGTGTACTTTCCAATGGAAATATCCTTTATGGTACACAAACAATATTGAAGTTAATGAATCAACACTATTAGAAACCGCTAGAAGTGGCATCTGGTACGTTAATCATCTAAGAATGAATAATTGCCTCATCGAGGCTCTTAAGACCTTTAGAAGGTCATCTAATATTGAATTAAATAACTGTCAACTTCCTAATGCCTTAGAAACATTTTGGCGATGTCAAAATATCAAATTGAATAGTGTTAATGCCTCTGGCGATTACTTTATGATGAATTCTAGCGATGTCGAAATTGATAATCTAGTGCTTAATGGTAATTACTTCTTCGATGGTGGCAAAAACATCGTTATCAAGAATTCAATTCTTAACAGTAAAGATTCATTCTGGAACGTGGAAAACGCGACCGTTATTAACTGCAAAATAAATGGTGAGTACTTAGGCTGGAATAGCAAGAACCTCACATTTATCAACTGTGAAATATCATCATTACAAGGCTTATGCTATATCAAAGGTTTAAAAATGATTAACTGCAAGTTACTCGATACCTCGTTATCTTTTGAATATTGTGAAGATATCGACGCTGAGATTGCTGATGAAATTGTCTCAGTTAAAAACCCAACAAGCGGTACAATTAAATGTAACGGAGTCAAAGAATTAATTATTGATGAACATTCACGTGCCACTGAAGATTCATTTAAATTAATTACAAAATAATTATATGAAATATAATTTCGATAAGATTTCTAACCGTCGCCATACATCTTCAGAAAAATGGGACGTCAAAGATAATGAACTACCAATGTGGGTCGCTGATATGGATTTTATGGTAATGCCAGAAATTCAAGAAGCGATTATAAATGCCGCTAAAGATGGTAGCTATGGTTATTCATATCCCACTAAAGAAGTATTTGAAGCATATCAATATTGGTGGAAGTCTCGTCATGATTTAGATATTAACATCGATTCAATGATCTTCGTGACCGGTGTTGTGGCCGCTCTTGATTCGTTAGTAAGAGCGTTAACTAAAGAAAACGAGAATGTCTTAATTCTTTCACCAGTTTATAACAATTTCTTCACCGTTGTTACTAGTAACAATAGAAATCTCATCATCTCAAATCTCATCTATAAAGACGATAATTTCTATATCGATTATGAAGATGTCGAGCAAAAGATTAAAGAAAACAATGTCAAATTATTTATCTTTTGTAATCCACATAATCCAATCGGTAAGATTTGGTCTAAAGCAGAAATACAAAAAGTTTATGACATTACTAAACGTTATCACGTTCAAATGATTAGCGATGAAATTCACTGCGACATCGTTGAACCTCATTGCCATTATGTTCCCGCTTTAAGTGTTGCGGATGATATTATCACTTGCTTATCTCCTTCCAAGGTCTTCAATTTAGCGGGTATGCACAGCGCTCTTACCGTAGTAAATGACAAGCAACTAAAAGAAAGAATCCAAAAAGCTTTCTATCACGATGACATTGGCGAAATATCTTATTTTGCTGTTCCTTCAACAATTACTGCCTTTACCAAAGGGGCAGAGTTCGTAGATGAACTCAATGAGTATTTATTAAAAAATAAAAATTATATTAAGGATTATATAAAGAACAATTTGCCGCACGTCAAATTAGTCTCTGGTCAAGCGACATATTTATTATGGCTTGATATCTCTTATTACAATATGCCAAGCGATGTCTTTGCTAAAAAGCTTAGAGAAGAAACTGGTTTATATATTAATGATGGCCTACATTATGGCCCTAATGGTGGTAATTTTATTAGAATGAATATCGCCACTAATTTAGAAAACGTTAAAGATGGTATGAATAGATTAAATAATTTTTTGAAAGGGAAATAATATGAGAAAAGATTTCGGATCACAAACATGGCTTTGTCCAATGCCTGTATTAATTATTGGTACTTATAATGAGAAAGGGGAACCAGATGCAATGAATGCCGCTTGGGGCGGAACATATGATTATAATCAAATCATCATCTCTTTATCCTCACATCAAACAACCGATAACATTAGACTTAAAAAAGCATTCACAGTGAGCTTTGCTACTAAAGAGACAGTAACCGCTAGTGACTATGTTGGTATCGTTTCGTTTAAAGATGAACCAAACAAGATTAAGAAAAGCGGACTTAAATATGAAAAGAGCAAACACGTTGATGCTCCAATCTTCACTAATTATCCATTAACTCTAGAATGTGAATTAATTGAAATCATTAATGAAGGTGAAGGTGGTGGCAATGTCATCGCTAAAATCATTAACGTTAGTGTTGACGAAAGCATCCTAGATAAAGATGGAAAAGTCGTTCCAGATAAAGCACACTTCATTACATTTGACGCTATTAAAGCGGAATATAAAGAAATCGGAGAAACAGTTGCCTTAGCATTTAGAGAAGGCGCGAAACTCAAATAAAAAAAGGGGCTGTTAAGAAACCTATGAGGTGACTTAGCCCCTTTTAATTTGCATTATAAATATAACAGATAAACTGTTAAGAAACTCTTTTCTTCTTTTTGTGTTCAATTCTAAGTGACTCATTTATATCTTTTTTGCG
>JAGBLL010000122.1 GCA_017635465.1 Bacilli bacterium | reverse complement strand
TATTCACTGGAGATAATGAAGATAGTGAAGACTTATCAAAACTAAAAGTCAATTTTGATGTGTTTGAAACATACGCTAAAGGTTACTTAAGTGAGATGAAAAACGTTCTAACCAAAAGAGAAATAGAATTATTGCCTTTTTCAGCTTTCTTATTAACCATCGAATGTGGAATTAGGTTTTTAGAAGATTATATCCGTGGCGATGTTTATTTTAGAATTAAAAAGCCAAATCACAATCTCATTAGGGCAAGAACCCAATTAACGCTCGCAAAAGACATTTATAAAAATTTAGATAAATTGAATGATATCATAGATAAACTTGTGTGAGGATATAGTATGAAACTCAATAAAGGAAACATTTATTTACCAAAAAATAGAAAATCTCAACCAGTCAAATGGCTTTGTATTTGTGCGCATCAAGATGATTGTGAAATCATGGCGATTGATGGAATTTTAAAAGGATATTATTCCAAAAAATATTCTTTTGCTTTAGTGGAGACAACGGATGGTGGAGGTTCTGCGAGAACTGGTAAATTCGCAAATTACACAGATGATGAAATGAAGCAAGTCCGTATCAAAGAGCAACAAGCTGCTTCTGAAGTTGGAAAATACAATTCTCTTTATATGCTCGACTATTCTTCAAAAGAAGTTAAAGATAGAAATAATGATGATATAGTCGCTGACTATGTGAACATCATTAAAGAATTAAAACCACAAGTTATCTATACACATTCCATATTAGATAAACATCCAACCCATATTGGTGTGGTCCTTAAGGTTATTAAAGCCTTAAGAAGTCTCCCAAAAGAAGAACAACCAAAATTATTCTATGGTTGTGAAGTTTGGAGAGGTTTAGATTGGATCTCCGATGAAAGAAAGATTGGCTTTGATGTATCTAGGAATGAAAGACTACAAAAGAAAATATTAGATGTTTTTGAATCTCAAATCGCAGGTGGTAAAGCTTATACAAAAGCTTCAATAGGCAGAAGATATCAAAATGCGACTTATTTCCAATCTCATAGTGTGGATTCATTCAAGATGATATCTTATGCGATTGATATGAAACCATTATTAAAGAATCCTCAATTAAGTGTTAAAGAATTTGCTTTGTCTTTTGTTGATGATTTAAGAAATGAAATCAGTGAATTAATTGGAGAATAAAATGTTTGCTCTTGGAATTGACATCGGTGGTACCTCAATTAAAGGTGGAATAGTTAACAATAAAGGAAAACTATTCGATACTTTTAAGATGCCTGTCACCAAAGATGAAAACCAAGATAAAACAGTTAAAAAACTGATTCGCTTAGTTAAGAGATTTCTTAAAGAATACCACTACAAAAACGAAGATATTATTGGTGTTGGATGTGGTGTTCCTGGAATTATTGACTCCACAAATGGAATTGTAACATTCTCTGGTAATTTAAAATGGCACAATTTCGCATTAAAGAGAGTATTAGAAGAAGGTTTGGGGTTTCCAGTTAAAATTACTAATGACGCGAACGCAGCTGCCTTAGCAGAGGCAAAATATGGTTCAGGCAGTAAATATAAATCATTTCTAATGGTCACTCTAGGTACTGGAATAGGTAGTGGTATCTTTGTTGATGGAAAACTATATGAGGGTAATTTAGGAAAAGGTGCTGAGTTTGGCCATTCCCTTTTAGTAATGGATGGTAGACAATGCGCATGTGGAAGAAAAGGATGCCTAGAAGCTTATGCTTCTGCTACAGCTTTAGTTAAAGATACTAGAGCCATGATGGAATTTCATAAAGACTCTTTATTGTGGAAAGTCAGCGAAGAACTTGGTAGTGTAAACGCTAGAGTGCCTTTTATTGCTGCCAGAGAAGGCGACAAATACGCAATTGAACTTGTTGATATGTATGTAAAATATCTCTCAGAAGGACTTATTAATTATTTCAATACATTTAGACCAGAAGCTGTTATTCTTTCAGGTGGAATAGCTGAAGAAGGCGAGTTTTTGATATCAAAGATTAGAAACTACTGTCAGACTCACGATTATGGTTTAAAAATGTGTCCTTCTGTGGATATAGTTAAATCATCCGTTGGATACGATTCTGGTAAAATTGGTGCAGCAGCCTTATTTTTTGATTAATCTATTCGCTTAACAATAGATGTGCGAGGGTTTAACCCTCGTGTCTGTCCAGTTTTTATAAGGGGTTTAAAGAGTAACCCTATATGACTCTCAACCAGGTGTCCTAGAAATAGTAAATATGTTAAAAATCTTCAAAAAGTAAGAAAAAACACGCACTTTTTCGTACGTGTCTCGACAATCGATGATGGCGGAGGAAGAGGGATTTGAACCCTCGCACACTGTTACATGTCTACGAGCTTTCCAAGCCCGCCCCTTCAGCCTCTTGGGTATTCCTCCGTATAAGCTGAACAATATATGAACGTGCGAATAGTATTATAACAAAAAAATTAAATTAGTCACTCTTTATTTTATAAAAATATTTTTTTACAATTGAAATATGCGAACATTTATCATTCATCAAAGTGAAGAAGGACAGACATTAGAGAAATATATTCAAAAACTATTAGTGTCTGCACCAATGTCATTTATCTATAAATTGTTTAGAAAAAAAGACATTAAAGTTAATGGTCATCATAAGGACCGCAAATTTATTATCTCTACTAATGACGAAGTGTCTATTTATATTAAAGAAGAGCAATTTGTAGAATTCTTAAAAGAAAAAGAAATTCAAGGTAGTGACGCAATCAAAGATTGGATTGTCTATGAAGATAAGAATGTCTTATTTATAAATAAACCTAGAGGTTTATTAGTGCAAAAAAGCGCTCCACAAGATAAATCCTTAGATCAAATGGTTTGCGAATACCTTGTCTATAAAGGTGAATATCAACCAAACGAAGAGATTGGCTTTAAACCAGGTCCTGCTCATAGATTGGATAGAAACACTTCTGGTATCGTTGCCTTTGGTAAAACACATGATGCTTTAGATCTATTATTTGAATTATTTAAAGACCATGAATTAATTAATAAACATTATTTAGCCTTAGTAGTGGGCCAAGTTGAAAAAGATAAAGGAACAATAGATGCTCCATTATTAAAAGATGAAGAAAACAATATTGTTAAAGTAGCTAGAAACGGCAAAACAGCCAAGACGGTATATAAATTAATTAAGAAATATGATGATTATTCACTTCTTGATGTGACCTTATTAACTGGTAGAACTCATCAAATAAGAGTCCATCTTTCTTATATTAATCATCCAATTGTGGGTGATAGTAAATATGGTAATTTTAATGCGAATAGAATATTCAAAGAAAAGTATCATTTCGCCAATCAATTTTTACATGCTTATAAGCTAGGTTTTGGTGATTTGCCACAGCCATTAACAAATCTAAGCAGAAAAGAATTTACTGCAGAACCTAACGAAGAGATTGCAAATATTCTAACTATGTTAGAAAATAATAGTGAGGATTAAAAATATGAGCACACAAGAAAATTACAATCGTTGGCTTAATTCTTTAAACGTTGATGAAAAGACAAAAGCCGAATTAAAAGCCATGGATCAAAAGGCCATTGATGATGCATTCTTCAAGGATGTTGAATTTGGTACCGCTGGTATGAGAGGTGTCTTAGGTCCAGGCACAAATAGAATGAATGAGTTCACAGTGAGAAAAGCCACTGTCGCATTTGGTTATTATTTATTAGAATTATTCCCAAACGCCAAGAATGAAGGTGTTGTTATTTCTCATGATAATAGACATATGTCTAGAGAATTCACATTATTAAGCGCTAAAACATTAAATGATTTAGGTATTAAAGCCTATATCTTTGATTCCTTAAGACCGACACCAGAATTATCTTTCGCTGTACGATATCTTAAAGCTTGTGGTGGCATTATGATTACCGCTAGCCATAACCCAAAACAATATAATGGTTATAAAGTTTATGATGAAACAGGTTGCCAATTAGTGCCTGATAAGATTAAACGCTTATTAGAAATTTTAGCGGACCTTCCAAATGAATTAGATGTTAAATATGATGTCGCGGAAAAACGTGGTGAAACCATCATGCTTGATAACAAAGTCGATGATGAATATGTTAGACTCGTTGAATCAATCGCTATTAATAGAGATTTAGATAAATCTAACTTCAAAGTTGTTTTCACTCCAAACCATGGTACTTCATATGTTAATTCCATGCGTATCTTTAATGATTTAGGATATAAGATTTATCCAGTCATGTCTCAAGTTGATCCTGACCCAGATTTCTCTGGTACATTATCTCCAAATCCAGAAGATGCTCGTTCATTTATTGAACCAATTAAACTCGCTAAAGAAATCAATGCTGATTTAATTGTCATGACTGACCCAGATGGTGACCGTGTTGGTTTAGGCTATAAAGCCACTGATGGTAGTTATCAAACATTAACTGGTAACCAAAGTGCCGCTCTTTTAATGGATTATATCTTCTCTCAAAAACAACAAAAGGGTACATTAAGCAAAGATGGTGTCATGTATTACACAATTGTAACCTCTTCTTTAGGTGGCGATATTGCTAGACATTATGGTGTCAAAGTGGAAGAATTCTTAACTGGTTTTAAATTCATCGGTAATCGAATTGATTATTATGAAAAATTAGGTCATGGTCCTAAATTTGAATTCGGTTATGAAGAAAGCTATGGTTGCTTAATCGCTCCATTTGCGAGAGATAAAGATGGTTGCCAAGCGATCTTAATGTATTGCGAAATGGCGTTATTCTATTTCTTACAAGGTAAGAGATTAGATGAAGCTTGGGATGATTTATGCAAACGCTTCGGCTATCACCAAGATATTACATATTCCATGGAATTCTTTGGTAGTGAAGGTCAAGCTAAGATGAATAACCTGATGGACACTTTACATAACAATCCATTTATCGAAATCAATGGTTTAAAAGTAGTCAAAGTTGATGACATTGAAAAAGGTGAAAGAATTACCAAAGATAAAAAAGAATCACTCAACTTACCAAAATCTAACGTTGTTAAACTCTATCTTGAAGATGGTAGTGTGGTGACAGTCAGACCAAGTGGTACTGAACCAAAAGTTAAATTCTATGTTGGTACTGTCTTAAAAGAAAAACCAAAAGATAATTCCTTCCCAGAAGCTCTATTTAAGGGCATTAAAGAAGTACTTCACTTATAAAAAAGAAACAAGGATAACTCCTTGTTTTCTTTTAAATTTGCAATAAGCCAACAGCTTTTTGAATTCTTTTAAGTGTTTCGTTAGCAATCTTGCTAGCTTTTTCTGCGCCTTCTCTTAGAACTTTTTCATAGCTCTTATCGGCGATGATTTGTTTATATCTATTTTGGAATGGTTCAAGTTCTTCAATGACTGCATCAGCGACCGCTTTTTTGAAATCGCCATAACGATATCCTTCAAATCTCTTTTCAGCTTCTGGAATATCAATATCCTTCATGCAGCAATAGATTTGTAATAAGTTTGAGATACCCGGTTTATTATCTGGATCATACTTGACTTCGCAACCCATATCAGTAACCGCGGACATAATCTTTTTACGAATGACCGCTGGTTCATCTTTTAAGAAGACGTCACCTTTAGGATCAGATTTGCTCATTTTAACTGTTGGATCACTTAATGACATAATTCTTTTACCAACTTTGCGAAGTTCCGCTTTTGGCATAGTTAAGATATCACCATAGCGATTATTTATACGGTTAACTAGGTCACGTGTTAGTTCAATGTGCTGAACTTGGTCTTCGCCAACAGGAACGATGTTAGCGTCATATAAGACAATATCGCACGCCATTAAGACAGGATAAGCAAATAATCCTAAACCAATAGCGTTCTCTTTTAATTTTGCGGATTTATCTTTGAACTGAGTCATACGTGATAACTCACCCATGTATAAATAGTTTTGCATAATAGCGTTAAGTTCTGCGTGAGCGGAAACGCTACTTTGTAAAAACATCGCACTCTTGTCTGGATCTAAGCCAGCGGCTAAATAGAAAGCGGCTAAATCGATGGAATTTTGTCTTAACACTTCAGGTTCAATAGGGAGAGTTAAAGCATGTAAGTCTGCGATGAAAATAAAACATTCGCCTCTCTCCATTTGTGATTTTAAGTTCTTAAGAACCGCAATATAATTGCCTAATGTTAATTGTCCAGTAGGTTTGATACCAGTTAAAATACGTTCTGCCATAATAATTTACCGCCTTGCTATCTAGTTTAGTCTTTTACGAGACTAATTTCAATTGATAGATTAAGGCAAAAAAGATATACTACTAACGTATGATAAAAATTTACACTTCTCCTTCCTGTAGTTCATGCCGCAAAGTCAAGAAATGGTTCATGGATCAAGACATCCCATTTATTGAAAAGAATATTTTTGTGGCTACTTTAAACGAGAAGGAATTAACCGATATATTAATGAAGAGTGAAAATGGTACCGAAGACATCATTTCCACTAAAAGCAAAATTGTTAAAGAAAACAATCTCGACATTGATTCTATGACAGTGAAGGAATTAATTGCTTTTATTAAAGATAATCCTTCAGTTTTAAAACGTCCAATTATCGTTGATGACCATAGAATTCAAGTAGGTTATAATCCAGATGAAATAAGATCATTCATTCCTCACGCTAGACGTTTAGCGGAATGGGCATGTAAAAATGATAATTGTCCAAAATATGATGAATGCGGTCATTCATCTATTGCAGAAGAAACTAATTAACGATTTCTCACAGCTTGATCAATAGCGCGAGTGGCTTTACCGTGGTATTTTTCTTTTGATACTTTCAAATCAAATTTTTCGATATATTGTTTTAAAATCTCTTTCGCGTGAGCAATACTGATTTTAGATTCAATTTCTAAATTATAATCGACAACATCGCCATAAGTGTTTTTATCAACCACTAATAAATAGTCATCACATTCGATTTCTAAACGACGGTTATATAATGTGGCAATAAGATGATATTTATCTAATGTGTATGGTAAAGCCATTAAGCGGTTTCTCACTTGTCCATAAGGGAAAATGCTCTTATTAATTAATAGTTCAGTTTCTTGTGGAGAAAGACCATCATTAATTTCATCATCACCGTTTTCACCTTTAATTTTTAAAGTTAATTCACTTCTCACATCATTAATTGTTCTAACTCTTAATGTCATATGTTGATGCCTTAAAAATAAATCAGTGGTATCAAAATAATAATTTGCATTTTGGATGAACTGCTTATTAGGAGTGATATTCATATAATATGTCACAATAAAGAAATAGCGTTCTTCATCTAACATTAAACGCACTTCGTATTCTTTTTGGTTTTTTGACATTTCTTTTTCCATACCGATAGTTTATTATAACATGTGTTATGAAAAATTATTTACCTTTATTAACAAATACATTGCCAACATATGCGATTGCTCTTATTGTCGCTGGTGCAATAATTTTACTTGCCGCTATCATATTAATCATCGTTTTTGCTTTAAAGAAAAAAGGCAAATCAAAGGTTAATAGTGATGTTTGGATTGAAGCTTTAGGCGGTAAAGACAACATTGTCAGCGTTACCGCAGTGGGCTCAAGAATTAATCTTACTTTAAAAGATAAACAATTAATCAACCGTGAAAAACTGACTGAATATGGAGTTAAAAGTGTCCTAGTAATGTCCAACAAAGTGACATTAGTTAAAGAAAAAGCGGTGGATACCGCTCAAGCAATTAATGAAGCGCTTCAATAATTGAAGTGCTTTTTTAAATCTTCTTTAATTTCATCAACTGGGAAACCAATGATATTGCTTTCACTTCCTGATGTACTTTTAACAATATGGAAAGTGAAATTATCTTGAAGGCCATAAGCACCCGCTTTATCCATTGGCGAACCAGAAGCAATATAATCTTTAATTAATTGATCACTAAGTTCATTAAATAGTACTTCACTTCTAACTAATCCTTGCACTAATTTATCACCTTGTTTAATCGCATAACCAGTATAGACATAGTGCTCTTTATTAGATAATTTACTTAATATTTTATAAGCGTCTTCTTTATCTTTTGGTTTACCAATAATCTCGTTATCTAGGACCACAACAGTGTCCGCAGCGATAACAATATCATCTTTATGTTCTTTAGCGATTTCTAAACATTTTCTTAAAGAAATGTCTTTAACAATATCTCTTACATCATTAAAAGATTTAAAAGATAATGATTCATCAATATCAGGAACGATAATATCAAAAGAAGGAGAAATGTATTTCTCCATCAATTGTTTTCTTCTTGGTGATTTACTCGCTAAAATTATCATCTTAATTCTTTGTGAGAATTACAGGAATAACCATTGGATGAGAACGTGTTAGTTCATATAAATAATTACCAGTAATTTCTTTAATAATAGTTTTTAATTCCGCAAAGCTGGTCTTGGTTAATAATTTTTCTTTAACACCTTTTTCCACTAAACGGACACAAGTGGTGACGTTTCTCTTACTATGAGAAGCGACAACACCTTTTAAAACAAACATTGGGGTATCAATTAATTGATTGTTATGAGAATCAATAGTGATAGTAACAACAACCATCCCATCGCCTGTTAAAATACGACGGTCCGCCATAACAGCGTCAGCTAAGCCTTTAATATCTTTACCATCGATATAAGTATTGCCGTGTTCGACTTGATAACCACGTTTGACTTTGCCTTTAGATAAAGTTAAGCAGTCACCATTATCTAAAACAAAGCAGTTTTCTAATGGGACGCCAACTTCATTAGCAATCTTAGAGTGAATAAGTAACATACGATATTCACCATGCATTGGCATGAAATATTTAGGTTTAAATAATTTTAAGACAAGTCTTAATTCTTGTTTAGATGGGTGACCAGAGGAGTGGATATCGTTAAGAATAGAGTTAGTCACAACATCCGCGCCACAACGTGTTAATTGATTAACAACGTGGTCAATCATAATGCCGTTTCCTGGAATCGCAGAACTAGAGAAGACAACAGTATCTCCTGGAGAGATATGAACATCTTTATGGTCGCCATTAGCAATACGGCTTAAAGCGGCCATTGGTTCACCTTGTGAACCGGTACAAATAATGACGATTTGATTGCTCTTAAATTCTTTAATTCTATCTGGTTCAATAATCATGTCGTCTGGAATCTTGATATAGCCATAGGAACGAGAAATATCCATTGCTTTTTCCATTGAACGACCAATGATAACAATCTTACGATTATATTTTGCGGCTACTTCACATATTTGTTGAATACGAGAAATATTACTTGAGAAGGTAGAAACAATTAATCTACCAGCGGCTTTAGAAAAGACATCATCAATTGCATCTAAAACGTTTTTCTCACTTGGTGTATAGCCTTCATTTTCTGCGTTAGTGGAGTCACTTAATAATAAATCAACACCTTCTTGACCTAATTTAGCCATCTTGGTGAGATTGATATCTGGACCAATAGGAGTTAAGTCAACTTTAAAGTCACCTGTAGAAACGATTCTTCCTTCAGGAGTATCAACAACAATACCAAATGAATCAGGGATTGAGTGGGTCACTCTAAAGAATGAAACTCTAAATAAATCAACATTAACGACTGTATCATCGATATATTCGACAAGTGGTAAACGATCAGACATACGGCTTTCTTCCATCTTGTTTCTGATGAGCGCAGCTGCGAGTCTAGGAGCGTAAATCACAGGGATATTTAAACTTTGAATTAAGAAAGGAATACCACCGATGTGGTCTTCATGACCATGTGTAATGAATAAGGCTTTAACTTTATTACGATTATTTTTAAGATGGGTAAAATCAGGTACAACATAGTCGATACCAGGAAATTCCACACCAGGGAAACGCACACCACAGTCAATGATGATAATTGTTTCTTCATTTTCAATGCAGTACATGTTTTTACCAACTTCACCTAAACCACCAAGGGCATAAATGGAAATTGGCATAGAAATAGTCTTAGTCACAATCGGTCTCCTTTCATTATTATGTCTAATATCTTCATTTATTATATCAAATAATAAACAAAACTATAGAAGTTCTTCATTCATTAATTGTTGATTTGGTTTATTTTTATCAATACGGTCATAGAAGAATAAACCATCTAAATGATCGTATTCATGTTGTAAAACAATGGCATCAAAACCTCTAGCGGTTATAACAATATCTTTATCTGTTAAAGCATCATAGGCCGCCATTTTGATTTTGTAATAGCGGTGAGCGTAACCTGGGTGTTCGCTATCTACTGATAAACAACCTTCACCATCTTTTAAAGCGCATTTTCTTATGGAATATTCAATGATTTTTGGATTAACTAATTGATATTCAACATGGTCTTCACCTTCGCCATAATAAACCACAAACATTCTCTTTAATAAACCGATTTGAATAGCCGCCATACCAATACCTGCGCGGATATTGTGCTTTGTAGCGTATTCATCATCTTGAGAAAGCTTTAAATAATCAAGCATCGCATCAAGTGTGTCTTTATCTTCCTTACTTAATGGAAGCGCCACTGGAAGCGACTTTTTCTTCATAATTGGATTACTGTCTTTAACAATTTTTAACTTCATAGGCATATTCTAACACTTTCAAAGACATAAATAAAGTTTATGTCAAGTCAATAATTGTATATAATAATGGTATGTCTAACAATATTTATTTTTTAGCCAGTGAATTAAAAGATTTACTCGATAATGATGAACGTATTATTCGCTTAAATGAATTAGAAAAGAAACTTAATGAAAGTGAAGAAGTGATGGCACTTTCTTATCAAAAAGATTTAGCGGTTTCTGCTTATAGTGATGCTCTTAACCATTTTGCTAATGATTCAAAAGAAATCAAAAAATATCATCATGAATTATTTGTTAAAAAAGAAGCGTTAGATAATCATCCAATAGTCAAAGACTATTTAAAAGCCTATAGTGAAGTGAGAGATTTATATTTTCAAATTAATGAAATATTGTTTGGTGATTTATCCGCTCATATGAAACCACATAAGGAGAATATCTAATGCGTATCGTTGGAGGTAAATATCGTCATCGTCAAATTATCTATCCTAACGATATTGAACATACTAGACCGACAAAGGATAGAATTAGAGAAGCCATCTTTTCCGCTATCGGGGATATTACAAATTATGAAGCTTTAGATCTTTATGCTGGTAGTGGTGCTATGGGCTTAGAAGCTTTATCTAGAGGAGCTAAAAGATGCGCTTTTGTCGATATCTCTAATATCGCTATTAAAACAATTAAAGATAATATTTCTAATCTTAAGATTAATGAACAAGAATATTTATTAATTAAAGATAAGGATATAAATGCATTAAAGTCATTCAAAAATAAATGTATTAAATTTGATATTGTCTTTCTTGATCCACCATATGAACAAGGTGATTATCAAACAATTATTGATATCTTGATTAAAGACAATTTATTAAGTGATAACTACATTATTGTCATTGAGGCTAACCGAGAGGTTACTTTAGAAAATATTGAATATAGTAAGAAGAGAGATTACCATTATGGAGAAATCAGTGTCTTCATCTATTGGAGGTAACAAAATGAAAATAGCCATCTATCCAGGAAGCTTTGATCCCATCACTAATGGCCATCTAGAAATATTACAAAGAGCGCTTAATATTTTTGATAAGGTCATTATTTTAGTTGCAGTTAACGATAATAAAAAATCACGTTTCTCAGTTGAAGAAAGAGTCAACATGATTAAAGAAGCGATTAATGATGATAGAGTGGAAGTTGATAGCTATAACGGTTTAACCGTTGAATACGCTAAAAAGCATAACGCTAATCATTTAATTAGAGGCTTAAGAGCGGTCACTGATTTTGAATATGAATTCTCATTAGCAAGCGCTAACGATTATATTGATTCATCAATTGATACAGTCTTCCTCATGAGTAAAGTAGAAAAGTCATTTATTAACTCTTCAATGATTATGGAACTATACCATAGTGGTGTTGATGTTTCTAAACTCGTCCCGTCTTCTGTTATGAAAAGATTAAAATAAGTTATTTTAAATAGATCAATGACACCAGTCTTCCCACTGGTGTTTTTTGATAAGCAGAAAATAATCTATCATCAGTGACAGTATCAAGATGACAAGCTTTAATTTGTGAATCTTTAACACCTAATTGACGTAAATCAATAATGTTAGCTAAACCATTATCAAAGCGGTTATCTTTAATTGCTTCAATGAATCCTGCTTCACTAATAACCTTTTTGTTATCTTCATCAATTTCAAAAGAAATAGGTTCGCGATATGGACCAATATAGAAAGAGAAATCTTTAATATCTAATCCTTCTTTTTCTAATACATATTTAATTGATTTATAAGTTACATGTTTCATTGTGCCTTTAAATCCAGCGTGAATAATGCCCACTAAATTTACTTTATTATTTATAAAGAAAATAGGAACGCAATCCGCATGGAAGATGCATAAAGGAACATTCTTTTCATAAGTATATAAAGCATCACATTCTAAACCATCTTCAAAGCTATCTTTTCCTTTACCAACCTCTTTAGTGGTCACTTCCATAATGATGTCACTATGATGTTGATGAACATATGTAAAGCGTTCAATTGGTAAACCTAAAGCATAAGATAAAAGATGACGACGATCTTTAACACCTTCTCCATTATCAACTTGATAAGCAAGGTTACCTAAAGCAGTCGTAGTGGTAATTGCTACGCATTTATCATCTAATGGATGCTTAATAAATAAATTACTCATATAAATTAGTATAAAAGAAAAACCGCATTTGCGGTTAGTCTTTAATGACCTCTCCGAATAAATCGGTGTGAGACCAACATTTCTTTAAGGTACGTGCTCTTTCTAAATCAGAGCCACCATCGACTGTGAAGATGACATCGCTTAAGCCTTTGATCTTTTGATCTTCGGCAGCAATCTTATTATCTTCGCTGTAATCGAAGTACATCACGAGTGGTGTACTCATTGGGCAAGAATCTAATTTATCAGAAGTGAATGCGCTTTCGTAATTAGAAGCTTTGTAGCCTTTATTTAAAGCATAGTATGTCTTGTCTAAGTAGTTACCACTGGACATTGCTTCGAAGACGTCATAGTGTGTTAACCAAACTTCATCGAATAAGTTCTTTTCTTCGTTATCAACTTTTGTTGTTGAGTCTGTGTAAATGGTGTAGAGTTTGAAGTTACCTTTTAAGGCATCGCCATTTAAACCAACGAATTCTTTATCTTTGGCGGACCATTTATCTTTAAATGTCTTTAAGCCACCATAGAGGTCGCTCATGCTGCTGTCGTCTTTGACGAAGGCAACGAAGAATCTTTCACCATAATCGGATTTAACTTTATCAGCTTCACCGTTTTCAAGATATGAGAATAATTCATCAACTTTAGAAGTGCCTTTTTCAGCGTTCTTTAAGGATAATTGATATTTAGCAAGGAATTTATTAGCGTCATCACCTTCGTTGAACATACCCTTAACACCATCAATGATGTGTGGGATAGCGAAGATAACTGCGAAGATGGCACCAACGATTAATAATGGTTGGATCCATGCTGTTTCTTTAATCCAACGGCCGATTCTGACAAAAAATCCACCGATTGCTCTTAATACTACCATGTTTTAATGCCTCCTATATTTACATATAGCGTGATAATCTTATCACTCAATAATTTTATTTTCAATAACAATTGTTACTCAATTGTGCTTGATTTACGCTTACAAAAGGTGCGCAACGTTTTTCATTATACTAGAAAAAATGTTCTAGACAATCATATTTTGTTGTTTTTTCTAAAACAAGGTATACAATATTCTCGCGATGGTTAAAAGTAAGAGAGCACGCATTAGAAAGCAAATCGAAAACTTCTTGTTCGATCATTATGTCTTCAAGACCATTTTGGAATACCTTGGAGGCTTTTTTATTTCTGCGATTGCAGCGGTGATTTTTGCGTTTGGCTTCTCATGTTTCACCTCTCCATCCGCTGATAATGGTTTCATTTTGGCGACAGGTGGTGTCTCTGGTGTTTCACAAATTATCGCTTTGGCAATTGAATTTATTTCAGGTAGGCCAGTGGGCGCCAACGTGGTGCAAGCGATTGGCTATTCCTTGCTCAATGTCCCTTTATTAATTTTTAGTTTTCTAAAACTTGGTAAACGTTTCTCAATATTCACCGCGATTAATGTTGCCTTATCTTCCTTATTCATTTGGTTATTCTCGCAAGCAGATGTTGGTAGAACAGTTGCGGAGTTTAGTTTTGCTGATGGTTCTCAACCATTAAACACCACAATTGTGCGCGTCATCTTCGCGGCGATATGTACAGGTCTAGCGAGTGCTCTAGCGTTTTTAGGTGATATCTCTTGTGGTGGTATTGATATTGTTTCGTGCTATATTGCCACTAGAAAATCAACACAAATTGGCCGCTATGGTGTCATTATCAATAGCTTTATCGTTGTAACCTACGCTTTGTTAAAAGGTGTCCAGACTGGAGACTATGTATATTCCTTGTATTCTATCTTCTTCTCAATCATCTACTTAATGCTTGTTGGTTTGATTATTGACGCGATTAATTTGAGAAATAAAAAGATGCAAATTCAAATCATTACTAGCAAGATTCATATGCCAGAGATTATTATTGCGAACTTCCCTCATTCAGCGACACTTATCGATGGAAAAGGTGCTTATTCAGGTCAAAGTAAGACAATTATTTGTATGGCGGTTTCCTCTAATGAAGTGAAGAAAGTTGTTAATGTCGCCAAGAAGGTTGATGAACATGCCTTTATCTTAGTCACACCATTAAAACAAGTATACGGAAACTTCTTCATTAAACCTATTGAATAATTAACCTCATATTTATAAAAAACAACCTAGCAAGTCCGCTAGGTTTTTTAATATTTTGGCGGAAGAACAGGGATTCGAACCCTGGCAAGGCTTGCACCTTCTAACGGTTTTCGAAACCGCCCCCTTCAACCACTTGGGTATTCCTCCGTGATTGTAATTATACCAAATGTTTGTCTATTTGAAACTTTATTTATTTGAATTTGGACATCTAGTCAAATTCATTGAGACAAAGTATAATAGATAGGTATGGAATGGTTTAATTTCAACAATACAGCATTTAGAGCCTTCTTCATTATCGTAGTCATATTATTGGTATTTATCATCTTCATGGTGGTGTCATACGCTCTCTCTTCAAAAAGAGATCAACATTACGATAACCGCATTAAAGCAGAAGCAACAACATTAAGAATATACATCCTCGATCCTAAAAGAAATAGTGCGACATATTTTAATCGTTCTGATTTGAAGAATAAGAAGATTATCGACATGGATACTTTTTATTCTCATTTCCACACTAACGATATTGATAAAATCAAAAAATGGATTTATGAAATATGCACAAATTACAAAACCGCTGACCGTTACATCGAAGCGGATGTCTTAGTAAACCATGGACGTAGCACTTATTTTTCACTTTTAAAGCTATTAAAATACGATCCAAACGAAGGCCTAATTCATTTAGAATCCTTCATTCTTAAATACATCACCCCAAACAATTCTCCAAACAAAAAGAAGAAAAAAGCTATCCTCAGTGGTGTGGTTAAAAGAAGCACAATGGAATCATTAATCCTTAAAGAGAAGAGCTTAAAAGGATTTACTTTTGCTATCCGTTTCTATTACATTAGACAAAAATTCTTATCCAACGATAAGATTGAAAGATATATGATTATGACATTGAAAAATGTCATTTATCCATACGCTAGCAATCCAAGAGTGCCGCGTCAAATTATCGATGGTGGTGAAAACGAACTATTATTATTTGATTTAAGAATTGCTAGTCGTGATGAAGCGATGGTTTTAGCGACATCGATTGCTCATAGTGTTAAAAAATGCATTGGTGTTAATGGCTTTGCTGATTCTATTAATTTCTCAATTGGTGTTGTCGAAAATGCCCAATATTATCAAGATTTCGATTCAATGGTGGTTAAAGCTCAAGAAGCATGTATGTCCGCACAACACAACGGACAAGAAGTATTGCTCTATCAAAAGCAAGCCGCTCCACTTATTGAGATTAATAGATACCGTGAAGAGGTTGAAAACCTCATGCGTCCAAATAGTTTAAGATACTTATTTAGACCAATATTCGATGTTTCTAAACGTAAAACACTCGGTTACTTCGAATACATTAAAGCCTATGATTCTCCATTTGCTTCTTTTTCAGAAATGAGCAAATACGCTGCGAAAGTGGAGATGAATAAACAATTCTTTGCGATGATTTCCCGTTATGTTATTCCAAAATTTGCTAGCGAAAAGCAATCAGATGATTTAAGGTTATTCATGCTTGTGTCTTTGCAAGACATTGACCATATGGCGGAAATCCTCTTGCAAATTCCACAAACTAAGAAAGTGCATTTAGTTCTTGTCTTCGATGAACAAGAAATTAATGAGAACGCTTCTAACTTGCAGTTATTAAACGATTCATTAAAAGAATTACACAAAGGTGGATTTGAATTAGCGATGTTAATGAAAGATAAAAACTTGCTTCTCGATCCAAGTGTTTATTACAACTTTGACTACTTTGTCGCTGGTTCAATGATGATTGGTGAAATTAAGAAAAATAACCGCATTAGACTATCAATTCACTCATTAATCGAATCACTTCTTAAATACCATCGACCTATTATCGCCACCGACTTAGAAGGATGGCAATCAATAGAACTGATTATCAAATCAGGTGTGAGCATCGTTTCTTCTGAAACAATCTCTTCTAGTAACGATATGCTCTTACCACTTGAAAAGAAAAAGATTGAAAAGTTAATTACCATGGATGATAACTATCATCAGGGAGGATAAATTATATGGCACAAAATAATCAAATTAAAAACGATGCGATTACTCGTCAAGAAGACGATTTCGCACAGTGGTATACAGATGTCTGCCGTAAAGCAGAATTAATGGATTATTCATCCGTTAAAGGTTTTATTATCTATCGTCCATATGGCTATGCCATTTGGGAAGAAATTCAAAATTATTTAAATAAAAGATTTAAAGAAACAGGGCATCAAAACGTTTATATGCCAACTGTTATTCCAGAATCTTTGCTCCAAAAAGAAAAAGATCACGTTGAAGGTTTCGCCCCAGAATGTTTAATCGCTAACATCGGTGGTGGTCAAAAGATTGATGATCCATTAATTATTAGACCAACTAGTGAAACATTGTTCTGTGAACACTACGCTAAAATTATTTCTTCTTATAGAGATTTACCAAAACTTTATAACCAATGGTGTTCAGTTGTGCGTTGGGAAAAGACCACACGTCCTTTCTTAAGAGGTGCTGAATTCTTATGGCAAGAAGGCCATACAATGCATGAAACAGAAGAAGAAGCTCGTACAGAAGCATTAAAGATGCTTGAAATCTATGATGATTTAGGTAGAGATATTCTTGCGGTTCCATTCTCTAAAGGTAGAAAAACAGATAAAGAAAAATTTGCGGGTGCTTTAGAAACATATTCTATTGAAGCTTTAATGCCAGATGGTAAGGCCTTACAAAGTGGTACCACTCACTATTTCGGTACAGGTTTCGCTCAAGCTTTTGGTATTAAGTTCCAAGGTAGAGATGGCAAATTATATAATCCACATCAAACTTCTTGGGGTGTTTCCACAAGATTATTAGGCGCGATTATCATGGTACATGGTGATGACAATGGCTTAGTTTTACCTCCATATGTCGCTCCAATCCAAGCGGTTGTCATTCCTGTTGCCCAACAAAAACCAGGTGTCATTCCTGCCGCTAGAGAACTTGAAAAGTTATTAAAAGATGCAGGTGTGCGTGTTAAGTTAGACGAATCTGATAAGACACCAGGCTGGAAATATAGTGAATATGAAATGAAAGGTGTCCCACTCCGTATTGAAATTGGTCCAAGAGACATTGAAGCGGGTGTAGTGACAATTGCTGTTCGTCATGATGGCCGTAAGATTACAGTCAAAAAAGAAGAAATGGTGGACACTGTTATTCAATTATTCAAACAAGTGCACCAAGAAATGTATGAAAAAGCTTGTGCTTACTTATTAGACCATACGACTGAAGTCACCAATATGGATGAATTCAATAAAGCTATGGAAAAAGGTGGCTACGCTAAGATGATGTGGTGTGGTGATGAAGCTTGTGAAAACAAGATTAAAGAATTGACCACAGCGACAGCAAGATGCATTCCATTCAATCAAATGCCATTCGCAGAAACATGTCCAGTATGTGGTAAAAAGGCCAAAAAAGTCGTCTTATTTGCGAAAGCCTATTAATTTCTTAAAATTATTATTTAATTCTCATCGCCCTTTATGTTAAGATAAGGGGCGCACTGGAGTAGTACCCAAGTTGGTGAAGGGGCTTCCCTGCTAAGGAAGTAGATCGGGTTAACTGGTGCGAGAGTTCGAGTCTCTCCTACTCCGCCATCTAGAAATTAGAGGATTGATATGAAAGTGTCAGTCCTTTTTCTTTGATTATATCGATGTTTTATGAATATAGCTATAATGGAAATACTAAAAATAGGGCAAAAATACCGTTTTTCTTTACAAAGGCGTTTCTATTGGTGTTCCATAATTTCTATTAGTGTTCCTACTTTCTTGTTTAAATCCCTCGAGATTCAACGTAATAGCGTGATTAAATATGCTGGATAATTCCGAACAAAACGCAAAGATAATTCCGAAAATTATTGATTGCCACTTTTGATATTAATTTGGGATATTCTGTTTAAGTTATAAATAAATGTTCAATGGAACTCAAAAGTGTTCGATTGGTATCAAATCGCTAATTCATGGTCACGTAAACCGACAAAACCAATTCATGAATAAAGAAAGACACTGAATCAATCAACAGTGTCTTTTTTTTCATAATTAGATTAAGTAACTATGCTAATTTGAATAAGTAATAATCAATGCAAGGGCAACCAGCATTTGTATTGGCGTTAGCGGAATCAAGGAAACCCGCAATAGTGTGTTTGCCTTGTTTAACATTGAATTCAAATTCAATTAATCGCCAATCCCAACTAGCGACTGAACTATCAGTTGGATCTGTTGTTTTACACACAAATGTACCAGTCACTTCATCTATCTTGTATTGATAAACATATGAATAATCGATAGTTGCGGTTTTACTATTTTTACCACCTCTACAATAGGCAACCTTCATATTGACCTTGCCACTGACAGGCGCAAAGATAACGATTTCAAATTTACGATTTGAATCAACGTTACCAGTAGATGGTGTAACAAATTTACCACCAGAAGCATTCGCCTCAGCATCTTCCGCCACAAATGTGTCATCTCCGCCCCAACCAGAATTCTTCCAAGCAGTAGGAACAGCATTTTCCGCTTCAAATTTCACTTCTTGTCCTTGTGGTAAACCAATACCATTAGCAGGTAAATCCGTTGGAATTGGTAATGGTGTTTCTGGTTCTTTACTAGATGAAGGTTTACTTGATAGGACTATGACACTTGATTGAGCTTCTTCTTTTGAGCTTTGCGTAGATTTTTCTACTGGCTTATTACAACCAACTAAAGCAAGAGCGGTCATCAAAGATAAAACAAAAATACTCTTTTTCATATAAACAAATACCTCTTTTCTTTATCATACAATTATATTTTTATGATGTAAAAGCCAATTATAACTGATGATACTCATTCTTTTTATATCGTAAATAAGTTTTATTCGAATATAACAAAATATTTTTAAAATATGATGAAATGAGTGCTAAAAGTCACATTTTCGTTATAAAAAATTTAATATTTTATAATTTTATTGCTTTTTTCTTGTTTTATAAACCACAAACGAGTAAGGTTTATCTTGTTAAGAAAGGAAAGATTATGAAAAAAAGTATTAAAACTCTCTTCCTTGGACTAGTCACAATCGGCATGCTCACAGGCTGCTTAAATCAGGCTACTTCAAGTGAAAACAACGTGTCCTCCAGTAACTCTACACAAACAACTTCAGAAGTTACATCAAGCAGTGCTTCTTTAAGTAGCAATGTAACATCAGAGTCTACCTCCCTTAGTAGCGCTAACTCATCCAGTAGTAGTGCTCATTCTTCTAGTAGCACTCAACCTTCTAGCAGTGTCATCGTTAAAACTGACATCGTTTTAACCGCTAGTAAGACTACACTTGAAATCGGTGAAGAATTATTAATTAATTCTAACGTCGAAGGTGTCACATTAAGCACTACAGCAGGTGCTACTTTAACTAATGGCTTCTTTAAAGCCACTCAAGCAGGAACATATGTCGTTACCGCTCATAAGGATGGTAACTACAATGATGGTACAATTACCATTACTGTTCTTGAAGCAAAAGCGAATATCGTTTTAACCGCTGACAAAGTCGCTTTAGACTTAAACGAATCAGTGACCATCAATTCCAATATTGAAGGTGTCACATTAACAACCACTGAAGGTGCAACAATTACTGATGGTGTTTTCACCGCTAGTAAAGAAGGTACCTATGTTGTCACTGGTCATAAAGAAGGTCGTTATAACGATGGTACATTAACAATCACCGTCACTTTCGATCGTAGCGAAACAAAGGTTAGAGCCGTTCTTAAATCATTAAAAGAAGGTCAAAACTACACCTTAAAAGCCACAAGCTTAATGGGTCAATTTGATATCTATAGAACACCAAATTATTATTTTGATTCTGAATTTAACGAAGGTATGGGTTTGTTCACTAACATCATCCCTAACGCTAAATTTGACAAAGTCGCTCACTATATCAAACTCGTTAATAACGAATTAATTATCGGTAACGACGTTGTCTATTCCGATAATGGTGAAGCCGTCATTGCAACAGATATCGATATGAGTGATGGTTTCCGTTTTGTTGATTTAGATAAAGTCACTTTTGTTGAAAAAGATGGCAGATACGTTACCACTGATGCTGATTTAATTGCTAACTTAGCCTCTTTCTTAAATTCTGAAATTGCTAAATACGCTATCGCATTACAATATTCATTTAATGATAATTATCAATTAGTGGCTAATGTCTTATTCCCTATGGAAGATGGAGAAACTATCAACTACGATAGTGCCACGACATTTGGTGATTTAGTTTACACCAATGTTGGTACCACAAAAGCACCAGTCCTTGATGATTTATATAATAAGGTCACTGTCAGTGGTGAAGGTATGAGCGATGAAGTCGCTTCATCTTTCATGCTTAATAAAGCCCATATCAAGGCCACAATTAAACAAATAGATGGTGAAAATGAAACACTTTTAGGCACAAGCGAATACACATTCGATGAAAAATATCTCATTGAAGATAAAAATGTTAGAGGCAAAATCACCCACAATTTCTTTAAGAAAGGTGAAGATGGTTATGCCCAATATGTCGGTGTTAACGCTAATAACGAAGTGGTGAGCTATCCATATCAAGAATGGAACAGTTTCACATTCCCATTTGCCTCATTAGATAAGAGCCAATTCAGATTAACTAGTGAACATACCTATTCTTATTTAGGTTATGAATCTGATGCCGTTGCTTGCGATTTAGCGTGGGCAAGCTTAGGTGAAAACAAGATTGCTTATATTACCGCTAAAGAAGAAAACGGCAAAATCGTTTCCTTCACATGCGAAACAGCTAACACATTTAAAACTCTTGATGATGATTCATCAGTCATCAGCAAATATGTGATGGAAATCGAAGTGTTACCATATGAAACAATCGCTGATCCAAAACCATTTGAAGCGGATGCTGATACAGTGAGAGTCAATGCCTATTTAAGCGAATTAAATGGTGCTAATGCTAACTATACAATGTTCTTAGGTGATCATTATTCTCCAAGTGATTATAAGATAATCAAAGTGACAAAAGATACCATCCTTGTCCAACAATATAAAGATTCCAAAACAACATATTATGGTTATCACACTTTAACTGATGGTGTTGTTAAATTCTCCGCCACTAAAGACGGAGATAATAACGCAACCGCTAAATTAGTAAAAGATATCGAATTAGAAGAAGGTCAATCATTAGCCTCTTTATTAGGATTAAAGATTGCTCCAGAAACCTTAACATTCGATGTTGATGGTAATATCGTCTTCAAAAGTGGTGTTATCGATGGTGGTAAAGGATTATTCAATGAATTCAATTATGCCCAATACGCTATTGAAGATACAGTTGAATTCCTCGTTAGAAACGATCACATTAGCACCATTAACTTCAAATATGCTGAAGGTGAAACAACTAGCGAATATGCCCAATTATATAGCTTTAATACAACTGCCTTTACAAGCACATTTGAAACTAACTTATTAACCGTTTTAGCGGACATTAGAAATCAATCCACTCCATCAACATGGCAAGAAGAATCTCCAAACGCTTACGCTAAATTATTAACATTATTAGGCGAAGAATATGTCGGTTATGTTCCATATGTCTATGATGCTGCCTACAGTGGTCATTTCAATGATGGTGCATTAAATGCTGCAGGTAATATGGTCAGCATTAAATTAAATGATGGTCTAACATTTACTGATGCTTATAGATTATCTATTACTGAAGCTTGTGTTGCTCTTGGCTTTACTAAAGCAAGTAACACCAAAGCAACATTATCTTTAAACGGTAAAACATTAACCGTCTCAACTTTAGGTACAACATTTGCGGTTCTTTATAAATAAATATGAAAAAACACTTATCGCTTTTGTTTATCTTAACGATTTCTGCTTGTTCAGGACCCGCTGTTAGTAGTGTTTCTAAAATAAGTTCAAATCAAGAATCAGTAGTGGTTTCTTCTATTGAATCCATTAATTCAAGCGAAAAAGTTTCTTCTTTAAGTACTGAATCAAAACATTCATCAAGCAAAGAAGCAAGTAGTTCATCTCTATTATCTTCTAGTAATGAAATATCTTCTTCGATAACAAGTAGTTCATCCATTACTAGTAGTAGTCATTCATCAAGCTCTAGTTCCGCTAAATCTAGTTATTCTAGTTCTTCTAGCGTGATTAGTTCTAGTAGTAACGTTTCTAGCTCTAAGGAGGAAGAGCAACCGCTTTCCTCTTTAGAGGCATTTAATCTTTTACATGAAGGATTAAAATTAAAGAATTCTACATTCATTGATGATGCTTATATCGAACAAAAATTAGTAAATGAAAAAATACTAACTAATCATTATCTAGGTAAATTTGCTAGTCAAAAAGATGATGGCTATATCTCTTATTTGAATCAAGGTTTATACCATTATGAAAAAGATGAAAGTGGTGTTCATGTTGGTGATTGCAAAAGTTTAAATGCTTTGACAACAGTCACTGAATTCTTTTTTACAACTTATGACTTATTAAGTTATAAAAGTAAGTGGAAAGCCACTGATGAAGACTTCGTCTTTACATCTACGAATGTTGATTTATCTGGACTAATCGCTGAACTTGATGGTCAAGGTATCTATGCTTCAGTTGCCTCATCTTGCAATAGTAAGCTCGTCGTAGCGGAAGATGGCTTGTCCGCTAGATATACTACCGAAATTAAAACCGATGGTTATGGTGATTATACGATGTCTTTCTTATTAAAAGATTTAGGAACAACTAAAGATGAAACGATCCAATCTTTCTTAAATAATGCTTCATCATTAGAAATTAGTAATGATTTCCCTATTGAAACAAAAACATTAATGAAAGAAATATTAGGCTTTGATTTACCCGCTCCAGTAGGAGCAAGCTATGCCCATAGTGTTTCATATTATTACTTGAATAATCAAATCGCCCAAATCACTTATGAAGATTATCTTGTTGGTAATCAAATAGATAATTATCGCGCTAGTTTATTAGATAGTGGCTTCACTTTATCTGAATTGACAGATGAAATCGGTGATTTAAAGAAATATGGTTATGTGAGATATTATTATGAAATCAATATAGATAACAATATCATCTATGTTGAAGCGTTCTATTTACCAAAGGTAAATCTTGAAGCGTATGAACAAGGATTATACCCAAATGGTATCTTCCATATTCGCTTAATCAAACAATAAATAAAACAATCTTAAATGAGCCCTTTTCCAAAAGGGCTTTTATTATTGCTGAAAAACATGAATAATGATTAAAATATTAGCAGAATTCTTCGATATAAACGTCTAGTTAATAGAGGAATAAAAATATTTATGGAAAATAATAATAGAAGAACCCCAGTATTAACTATCATTGCCGCAGTATTTAGTGGAATAAATATCTTACTATATACGCTTTTAATTGCTTCGTCAGTGACTGGAGTAATATTCAGCGCTCCTAATGACGTTTTAGTGGCTTTGATTTTTATTTTCCCTGTTATATCAACAGTGGCGTTTGTTTTTTCTTTAGTATGTAGAAGAGATAGGATTAAACCATTTTGGATTCCTAATATGGTTATCAGCATTGTTCTTTTATTATCAGCGTTACCTGCTTCATGCACCTCAACTTTCTTTCTTATAAGAAATGATAATGAAAGAAGAGGGGAAGAATATAGGCAATCCTTAAGAGAAATGGTATATAAACAATCCACAGTTGAATTCATTAAAGAAGATATGACCATAAATTACGAATCATCAAACCGTTATAAAGAAGTAAAAGAACAATTCATTTCAATGGAATTCACTTTATTAGATGTCACATCAGCTTCTTCATTTGAATTAGAAGATAGCCCATTCTATGGCATTAATACTGGTGGTGGTAATGAATACAATGTCACTTTATTTAGTGACTATTCTGGTATTAAGATTTACGCTAACGCTCGTGATTATCGTCTTTTTGTTGGAAGGATTGAAGCAACCGCTATTAATTATTATTCATGTGATAAAGAAGAAGGCCGTAAACTTAACGAATTAATACAAGATGCAAGAAACCAAAATTCTCAATCATATGTGCAATAACACGCTGTGTTTTATCTTTAATAAAAGTAAATAAGTTGTTATACTATTAATGCTTTAAGAACAGGCTATATCAAATATGAAGAAAAAAGTAGTTATTATTGGTGCGGGTCCCGCAGGACTTAGCACGGCTTATGAACTTGCAAAAAGTGATGATTTTGACATCACAATTTTAGAATTAGAAAAATTCGTCGGTGGTATTTCTAGAACCGCTGAATATAACGGCAATCGTATGGATGTCGGTGGTCACCGTTTCTTTACAAAAGTTGACCGCGTTAACGATTTATGGCATGAAATCATGCCTTTACAAGGTCAACCAAGTTTAGATGATATTCTTTTGCAAAGAAAAATCGAACTCGCGGAAGGTGGACCAGATCCAGAAAAAGAAGATGTGGTCATGCTCAAAAGAAATAGAATCTCAAGAATTTATTTCATCAAGAAATTCTTTGATTATCCAATTTCAATGAAGGCTAGAACATTCATCAATATGGGTTTCTGGAGAACAATGAAATCTGGCTTTGGTTATATCGGTAGTTGTATCCATAAACGCAAAGAGAAATCATTAGAAGATTTCTACATCAATAGATTTGGTAAACCTTTATATCAATTATTTTTTGAAAGTTATACCGAAAAACTTTGGGGTGTCCATCCAAGCAAATTAAGCGCTGATTGGGGCGCTCAAAGAGTGAAGGGCTTATCTTTATTCAAAGCTTTTGTCTCCGCGATTACAAAACCATTCAAAAAGAAGAGTAAAAAAGTTGAGACATCATTAATTAGTCAATTTGAATATCCTAAATATGGTCCAGGCCAACTATATACCCTTTTAGCGGAATCTCTTCAAAAGAAGGGTGTTAAGATTGATTATGAAATTGAAGTTAATAAAATCGTTTTAGGTGAAGATAATCAAATCAAAAAAGTTATCACTAAAGATGGTCAAGAATTTGAAGCGGATTATTTTGTCTCTTCTATGCCAATTAAAGACTTATTTACGGCCATTGGTGAAGATAAAGTATCTAAAGAAGCTTATGAAACCGCTGTCAATTTACCATATCGTGATTTCATCACCGTCGGCTTATTGTTAGACAAATTAAAAATCAAAAATAAAACTAAAATCCCAACATTAAATGATATCGTTCCTGATACTTGGATATATGTTCAAGAAAGAGATGTTACTATGGGACGTATCCAATTATTTAATAACTGGTCTCCATATATGGTTAAAGATCCAGAACACACTGTTTGGATGGGCTTAGAATATTTCTGCTCTGAAGGTGATCAAATGTGGGAAAGTAGTGATGAAGACTTCATCAATATGGCCATTGAAGAATTAATTAAGATGGGCATTATTGAATCTAAAAAAAATGTCTTAGATTCCACAAGATTAAAAGTAAAGAAAGCCTACCCTGCATATTTCGGTAGTTATGATAACTTCCATCTTGTTAGAGAAGAATTAGATAAGATCAATAATCTCTACTGCGTTGGTAGAAACGGACAACACCGTTATAACAATATGGATCACTCCATGTTAACAGGTTTGTTAGCCGCGGATTATATTAAAGAAAACCGCACTGATAAAGCCGCTCTTTGGGAAGTGAATACTGAAAAGGAATATCACGAAACCAAACAAGAAAAGAAAGATTAGTACATTGTTAAGTAGAACATTGAACTACTAGCGATAAATAACAATCCTAAACTACAAGTGACGATTGAGAGATATTTCCTCCAATCGTTTTCTTTTGTAAATTTATCAAACGCTAGAGCGTCTAAAATCATAAAGCCAATAATAATTGGAACGATATAACGGAAGTCCATTGTGCAGCCATAAGGCATCTTAATATTGAAATATAATTGGGCCACTAATTGAGAAACAATGATAGTGCCAGCGATAATCTTAATTTCAAAATGTTCTTTGCCAGAATAGATGAAATAGATAACCATCAAGAACAAAGATGCATAAACAAATAAATAATTAGCCGCTAAAGCAATAACGCCAAAGGCATCCGCTCCAGTAAAGACATATTCGCCAAATATCGCGGACTTAATTAAGAAGTTAGGCAAGTTATAGTTAATATATGTATTGCCCCATAATTGCACTGTTAAATCGCCAAAATCAAAGATATTAATAAATCTTTCAAAGAAGTTATGGTCACCAACATATAATTCGCTAGTTAAATTAGAGAAGACAAAACCAAATGGTTGATTGAATCTAACTTTAGCGTAGATATGGAACCATAAACCAAGTGGGGCGGCAATCGCACCAATAATTAAACCTTGGAAAATATAATGCTTAAATGGTTCTTTTCTAATAATTGCTTGAATTAAAGAAATCGCAAACGCCACAATTGCTGGCACAATAATCAAAGCGCCAGATAATTTCGCCATCATCGCTAAACCAGTAAATAAACCAATCATTGAAGCATTGAAATAGGAATGATTTTCCCACCAACGCATGGTGAAATAAATAACGATGAAGCAGTTCATGATACAAAGTGGATCGTTATTAATTTGTCCCGCTAAGATTATTAAGTTAGGGAATAAACAAATAAATAAAGCAGCAAACACTTTGAATTTGTTATCAATCTTTAAGTTATAAGCAATCTTAATACCAAAATAGATGGAAATATTCATGTAGAAAGTGGATAAAACTTCACTAGTTTGGAAGATAAGAGATTGACTGTTATTGGTTAAGTCATAGACCTGTTTACCCGCAATGGTATTGATTAATTTCATCATTGCCTCACCAAAATGCATATACGTTGATTGCATAAAGGCATTAAGTGGTGGATGATAAAATTGATAAGCTAAATGACCATCAGCGTCAACTTTGTTAGGCAATTGACCAGTAGAAAATAATGTCCAAGCATAAGCATCATGGCCATCATTAAAATTAGTGTTCACGTCATGTTGACGATAAAGAACTGGTGTCATGAGCATATATAAAAGTTGTAAACAAACACCCACTAAAAAGATTAAGAAGAAAACCTTTTCGATAGTGAGCTTACCTTTAATTTTTAAAACGATACCAGTGATGATAATTGCTAATAAGCAACAATAAATAAATATTTTTGGAATAACGCCATCAACAGTGCCAAGACCAGTTTGGCTTACGAAGTAAAGTGGTTTAAACACATAAAAAGCAATATTAACAAAGACAAATAGTCCAATTAATACAGCAATATCGATTAATAAACGTTTATGTTTAAGACAAAATTCTTTCATTCTTATACATCATAGCACAAGCAGGAGAATAAGAAACTCCATATTTTTGTTAGTTAACAAAATTAAGGCAATCACGAGATTATTAAAACAATAACAATCATCTTGAATGATATTAATCGACGATTCATTTTTATTTTGAAAAATATCATAATAAATTGTTTGTCCTATTTATTTTGAATTCGTCAATGCTTTTTTAATAAAGGTAAATGACGCGAGCACATATGCGTATTGGCTTAACTAGTTTAAAGTGGTATCATTAATTCGAAAAGGGAGCATATGACATATTCACTTATTCCAATTGTCGCTTTAATTATTGCGGCAATTCTCAACTGGGATGTTTTTCTTGACAAGAATTATCCAGTTTTAAAACGCCACGTCTTCGTGGCATATCGTTTTGTTCTTGCGTGTTTATGCATATTTTTTGTAACTGACATTTTATGGGGCGTGCTTGATGCCCTTCCAAATAAAATTCCAAATATCATCAATACTTCATTATTCTTTGCTGTTATGTCATTTGCGGTGACTGCTTGGTTGCGTTTCACTGCGACATATCTTGAAGAAAGCAAACGTACCACATTAATCATTGAAATAGTGGGTATCGTTTTCTTTTTAGGTGGCTTGGTTTTAACTATTGTAAATATTAAATATCCAATTTTATTCTCCTATGAAGGCGGTGTTTATGACCCAGGGATAGGTCGATATGGCTATTTCGCTTCACAAATGGCCCTTTATTTAATTACTTCAATTTTTGCCTTTGTTAGGATGTTTACTAAAAATGGCTATAAGAGAGGTAGATTCTTAGTCATCGCTCTTGTCGGTGTGACTATGTCAGTAACACTCTTTTTACAAATCATTTTTCCAAATTTACCTTTATGTTCATTAGGTCACGTTATTACTTTAGTGCTCGTTCATAGCTTTATCGCTAGTGCTGAAAAAACTGATGTTATTACACAACTTACTGAATCGACAAGTCGTGAACAAAAACAATCCGCACAATTGGAAGCCGCTATTCAATTAGCCTATAAAGATCCATTAACCGGCATTAAGAACAAACACGCTTATGTTGAACTTGAAGAAAAGATTAACAAGTTAATAAATGAAAAAGCCATTGGTGAATTCTGCGTATTCATTTTTGACTTAAATGACTTAAAGCTTATTAATGATACGTATGGTCACGAAAAAGGTGATGTTCACATTATCAAATCAGTGGTCATGATTAAGAAAATCATCTCCGACACAGATATTTATCGTTTAGGTGGCGACGAGTTTGTCGTTATTTTACAAGGTGATAATTATAAGAAACGATATGATTTGTTAGAAGAATTCAATGAAATGATTGAAGCCAATATCGGCACTAACGAACCAGTCGTCGCCTTAGGTTTCTCTGACTTTGTTCCTGAGCAAGATAACACTATTAGAACAGTTTTCGCGCGAGCTGATGAAAGAATGTACGCTCGTAAGAAGAAATTAAAAGAGATGGCTTCAGGTCAAGAAGATAATGGTAACAATAATGCTAGCGAATCTATTTCACGTCTTAGTGTTTATGAACTTTTCTATAATAATTTGAGTTCCCCCTTTTTACGAAATATTTTTGATAATTTTTCATATTTTTAATCACTAATTTTGAGTTGTTTTTACTGCATATTTTTATCAAGCAAAATCTTTGATTTTGAATAATGTTAATTGCTTTGGTTTTCTCTTTT